>JBFFGE010000153.1:0-11988 GCA_041557595.1 Alphaproteobacteria bacterium | reverse complement strand
GGTCGAGCAGATGCCGCAAATGGAAGGCCGGCAGATGATCATGATCCTGACGCCGCGTTAGGCAATCTCGCCGATCTTCTATCTGGTTCGGCTTTTCCGGCTTAAGGCCTTAAGATATCTAGAGCCGCGTGCGCCCGTTTGGGCGCACATAAGCTGCTCTATCTTCGTAGAATCGATCGACTTTTCTGCCTTCAATAGATTCGAATTGAAGGCAGGTTGATCCAGGCGCTTCGCCTACCACATCTGTTTGCGATTCCGCTCGGCAACCTCCGCGTCGGAGGCGTTCGCATCGCCTTGGCCCGTCTGATCCGCGAGGATGCGGCTGAACGAGGTAAATTGCGATCGGTCCTGCAAGGCCTCCGGCGACCAGAGCCGGGATCGCATCAACGCTTTCGCGCAGTGGAAATAGACCTCGTGCACGGTCACCCGAATGACCGACCGCGCCGGCTTGCCATTCACCGCGAATTCGGCGCAGAGCGCGGCGTCGGTCGAAATCACCGCCCGGCCGTTCATGCGCAGAGTGTCGTTGAATCCGGGTATCAGGAACAGCAGCCCGACTTCGGGATTCTCTGCAATATTAGTCAGTGAATCCAGTCGGTTGTTGCCTGGTCGGTCGGGCAGCAACAAGGTGTGTTCGTCGGGTGTTCGCACGAAGCCCGGCAAGTCGCCGCGCGGCGAGCAGTCCAGCCGGCCATCGGCGCCTGCGGTCGAAAGCAGGAAGAACGGCGACAACGCGACAAAGTCGCGGCAATGTCGGTCCATCCGGTCCATCTGCTTGGCGACCGCGCGGCCTTGGGGCATGGCGTAGCTCTCGCGCAAGTCTTCGGGCGAAGTTACCTGATCGTCCGGCATGGTTCGGGCCTCCTCGTGGCGTCGCCGTTTGGCGGTGGAAAGGATAACGTCATTTGCGGTACGCGGCGATGTGGCCGCGCGGATCGCCGGTTCGATAGGCTTCGGTCAGCGATTCGATGCCGGCCCGGATACCGTCGTCGAGCGGCAGCCGCTCCCAATCGCGCATCAATTTCTTCTGCAGCCGGATGCCGGTCGGGCCGTTCGCCGCAATGGTCTCGGCAAGCTCATCGACCGCCGCGTCGAGCGCGTCCTGCGGCACGGATTTTTCCACCAGCCCCCAGTCGGCGGCGGTGGCGGCGTCGATCGCGTCGCCGCGATACAGCAGCCAGGCGGTCCGGCCCCAGCCGATCAGACGCGGGAACAGGGCGGCTTCGATCACCGAGGGCAGGTCGATGATGACTTCCGGCATCGAAAATCGCGCCGTGTCCGCGGCGACCCGAAGATCGCAGGAAGCCGCCATTTCCAGGCCGGCGCCCATGCAGGCCCCGTTGATGCGCGCGATCACCGGGACCGGAAGATCGCGGATCGCCTGATGGGTGTGCTGCAGCGTGGTGATGAAATCGCGCCCGGCCTCCGCATCCGCGGTTCCCAGTTCGTTCAGATCGGCGCCGGCCATGAAGGCCCGGTCGCCGGCCCCGGTCAGGATGGCGACGCGCAAATCCTCGTCCGCCGCCAGGCTGCGGAAGGCGTCGCCGATCTCGACGATCAGCGCCCGGCTCAGGCAATTGGCGCGCCGGGCGTTTTCCAGGGTGATCCGGGCGACGCGCCCGCCGCTGCGGGTTTCGAACGTCGTGGTGACGCAGGGTTCGCTCATGCCTGTCTTCTTCCCTTTGTTTCTTCCCAGAACTCTATCGCAGAAACCCGCCGCCATCGACCTGGAGAACGACGCCGTTGACCCAGGATGCCCGGCTGCTGGCGAGAAAAGCCACCACATCGGCGCATTCTTCCGACGTGCCGGGCCGCCCGGCCGGCATGTCGCGGGTCAACTCGCGCCACCGTTCGGGATCGCCGAACTTCTTTTCCGCCGCGTAACGCTGCAGGGTCACCAGCCGGTCGGTCTCGATCGGGCCGGGATTGATGGCCACCACGCGGACGCCGTGATCGATGCTTTCCCGGCCCAGCGCCTCGGTCAGCGCCATCATGGCCGCGTTCCCGACGCTGCCGGCGACATAGCCGGGTGATGGCCGTTTGCCGGCGCCGCCGATAATGTTGACGATGATCCCGTCGCCCCGCGCCCGCATCGCCGGGTAATGGGCGCGGCACAGGCTGATGAAGCCGAAAACCTTGAGGTCCCATGCTTCGCGCCAGGTGGCGTCGTCGATTTCGTCGATCGTGCCGCGCGGGATCGCGCCCGCGTTGTTGACCAGAATATCGATGCCGGCGGTCGCCGCGGCCAGCGCGATCTGGGTTGCGGGCTTGCTGAGATCGCCCGGATGGATGGTCACCTGGACTCCGTGGCGCTCATTGATCTCGTCCCGCGCGGTGGCGAGATCGGCCTCGCTGCGGGCCGCCAGATCGAGGCTGCATCCTTCGGCCGCCAGTGTCTCGGCGACGGCCCGGCCGATTCCGCGCGATGCGCCGGTGATGAGAACCCGTTTGCCGGCCAATCCTAAATCCATCGTAAGTGCCGTTCCTTGCCAATCCCTCGCATTCGGGCGGGAAATACGGGCTACGTCAAGCCTTCCGCCTTGCATCCGGGCGGTCGCGGGGCTATAACGCCGCGTCCCGCATGACGGGTCCAACAGGACGCGGCCGGCTCACTGGGTATGCCCGCCCGTTCGAACAAGACAACACTCCTCCAATTCTCAGCGACGAGGTCTTAAAATGCCCAAATTGAAGAACAAGGCGAGCGCGAAGAAGCGCTTCAAGATTACCGCTACCGGCAAGGTTCGGTTTGCCAGCGCCGGCCTGAACCACATGCTGCGCCGCCGGTCGCAAAAGATGAAGCGAACCAACCGGGGCACGCAAATCATGTCTGCCGCCGATGCGCGGATCGTCAAGCGCAATTTCCTGCGCAACGTGTGACGGAGGGCTGAAGCATGGCACGTGTAAAACGCGGCGTGACGACGCACGCCCGCCACAAGAAAGTCATCAAGAAGGCTAAAGGATCGCGCGGTCGTTCGAAGAATACCTTCCGCGCCGCCATCCAGCGTGTCCACAAGGACGCGCAATACGCCTACCGCGATCGCCGCGTCCGCAAGCGCACCTTTCGGGCGTTGTGGATTCAGCGGATCAATGCCGCCGCGCGCGAGTGCGGCCTGACCTATTCGCAGTTTATCGACGGCATGAAGAAAGCCGGTATCGAGCTTGACCGAAAGATCCTCGCCGATCTTGCGGTGCGCGAGCCGGATGCATTCAAGTCGCTGGCGAACCAGGCGCAGGCGGCCTTGAAATAACGCGGGAGCCGGCGGCTGCGCGCCGCCGGATCACACTCACTAGGCGTGCATCATGGAGAATCTCGACCAGATTCGGGAGGAATTGCTCGCCGCCGTCGGGGCGGCGGACGACCTGTCCGCGCTCGAATCGATCCGTGTTGCCGCCCTGGGCCGCAAGGGCAGTGTGACCGAGCTGATGAAGGGGCTCGGGGCACTGGATGGCGATGCGCGGCGCGCCGCCGGCCAAGCGCTCAACGCCCTGAAAACCACGGTGGCCGACGCCATCGATACCCGCAAGCAGGATTTGGAGGCGGTCTCGCTCGAAGCCAGCCTGACCGGGGAGACGCTCGACGTTACCCTGCCGATCCGGCCCGAGCGGCAGGGATTGTTGCATCCGATCAGTCAGACGGTCGACGAATTGATCGCTATCCTGGGCGAGATGGGCTTCACGGTGGCCGAAGGGCCGGATATCGAAGACGATTTTCATAATTTCACCGCGCTCAATATCCCGCCGGAGCATCCGGCGCGGCAGATGCACGATACCTTCTACCTTCCGGAAAAACCCGACGGCAGCCGCATGGTGCTGCGTACCCATACCTCGCCGGTGCAGATCCGCACGATGGAAAATACCGAGCCGCCGATCCGCATCATCGCGCCGGGCCGAACCTATCGCTGCGATTCCGATATCACCCATACGCCGATGTTCCATCAGGTCGAGGGGCTGGTGATCGACAAGTCGGTCCATTTCGGCCATCTCAAAGGCTGTCTGATGGAATTCTGCAGCGCTTATTTCGAGGTGCCCGACCTGCCGCTGCGCTTCCGGCCGAGTTTCTTCCCGTTCACCGAACCCTCCGCCGAGGTGGATATCGGTTGCTCCCGCGAGGGCGGCACGCTGAAGATCGGCGCCGGCAACGACTGGCTCGAAATTCTCGGCTGCGGCATGGTGCACCCCAATGTGCTGCGCGCCTGCGGCATCGATCCGGCGGAGTATCAGGGCTTCGCGTTCGGTATGGGGATCGAGCGCCTGGCGATGCTGAAATATGGCATTCCGGATCTCCGGACGTTCTTCGAGAGCGATCTGCGGTGGCTGCGCCACTATGGGTTCCTCTCGCTCGAGACGCCGTCGCTGCTGTGGGGGCTGGCGCCATGAAATTCACCCTGTCCTGGCTGAAGGATCATCTGGAGACGCGCGCACCGTTGGCGGAAATCGCCGAGCGGTTGACCATGCTTGGGCTCGAGGTCGAGGGGATCGAGGATACGGCGGCGGCGTTCGCGGCGTTCCGGGTCGGCGAGGTCGTCTCGGCGGAACCCCATCCGGATGCGGACCGACTGCAGGTGTGCATGGTCGATACCGGCGACGGCACGGTTCAGGTGGTCTGTGGCGCGCCCAATGCGCGGGCCGGGCTGAAGGGCGTGTTTGCGCCGTCCGGCGCCCATATCCCGGGAAGCGGCATCGATCTGAAGAAAACCAAGATCCGCGGTGTCGAATCGAACGGCATGCTGCTGTCGGAACGCGAAATCGGCCTGTCCGACGAGCATGAGGGCATCATCGAACTGCCGGATGACGCGGCCGTCGGCGCGCCATTCGCCGAAATCATGGGGCTCGACGACCCGGTCGTCGAACTGGCGATTACGCCCAACCGGGGCGACTGCCTCGGCGTTCACGGGATCGCGCGCGATTTGGCCGCGGCCGGCGTCGGCACGCTGAAGCCGTTCGATACGGACGCCGTTCCGGGCAGTTTCGAAAGCCCGATTCAATGGTGGCGGGATTTCCCCGATGATGCCGGCGACGCCTGCCCGCTCGTGGTCGGCCGCAGCTTCCGCGGCATCAAGAACGGACCCAGCCCGCGCTGGTTGCAGGACCGGCTCAAGGCTATCGGCCTTCGGCCGATATCCGCGCTGGTCGATATCACCAATTACATTACCTTCGATCTGGGCCGGCCGTTGCATGTCTTCGATGCGGACAAGGTCGCGGGCGATCTGACCATGCGATTCGCGCGGCCGGGCGAGATCATGGAAGCGCTGGACGGCCGCACATACACGCTCGCGGATGGCATGACGGTCATCGCCGATGCGAAGTCGGTGTGCGCGATTGGCGGCATCATGGGCGGCACGGCGACGGGCTGCACGGAGGAGACAACATCGCTGTTTCTCGAAGTGGCGCTGTTCGATCCGATCCGGACCGCGGCGACGGGCCGCAAGCTCGGGATCGAATCCGATGCGCGGTACCGGTTCGAGCGCCATGTCGATCCGCACTCCGCCAACTGGGGCGCGGAAATCGCCGCCCGAATGATCCTCGACCTGTGCGGCGGGGAGGCCAGCGATCTCACCGTTGCCGGCGAGATGCCGCCGCTCGACCGTACGGCAAGCCTGCGCGCCGACCGGCTCGCCAAGTTCGGCGGCGCGGACATCCCCGCGAAGGAAGCGCGCGCGATCCTCGAGCGCCTCGGCTTTCAATCAACGGCCAGGGGCAAGACGATTGCGGTGCGGATTCCGTCCTGGCGGCCGGATGTGGAAGGCGAACATTGCCTTGTCGAGGAGGTGCTGCGGATCCATGGTTTCGACCGGATTCCCGCGGTGCCGTTGCCGCGGGACAGCAACTTGCCGCCGCAGGTTCTCGATGTGAGCCAGCGCCGGGCGGCGCTGGCGAAGCGCGTGCTGGCCGGGCGCGGCCTGATGGAGGCGGTCACCTGGTCGTTCATGTCGTCGGCGCAGGCCGGCCTGTTCGGCGCGGAAGACCACATTCTGCGGTTGGCCAATCCGATCAGCGCCGATCTCGACGCGATGCGCCCGTCGATTCTCGGCAACCTGTTGGCCGCGGCGCAGCGCAATGCGGATCGCGGATTTTCGGATATCGGTCTCTTCGAGGTCGGGCCGGCCTGGCGCGACGACACGCCCAAGGGGCAGGACCGGGTCGCGGCGTGTTTGCGCCATGGCCGCATTGGCGATCGTCATTGGGATCAGTCGCCCCGGAGTACCGATGCCTTCGACGCGAAGGCCGATGCCCTGGCGGTACTGGGCGCCTGCGGTGCGCCGGTCGACAAGCTGCAGGTCAGCCGGGATGCGCCCGGCTATTATCACCCGGGCCGCTCGGGCGTCCTCCGGTTGGGGCCGAACGTGCTGGCTATTTTCGGAGAAATTCATCCGCGTGTCCTGCGCGCGATGGACGTTGCCGGGCCGGCGGCGGGCTGCGAGGTCTTTCTCGATCATGTGCCGACGCCCAAGGGCAAGACCGGGCGAACCCGTCCCGCCCTGCAGGCCTCGCCGTATCAGCCGGTCACGCGCGATTTCGCCTTCCTGGTTCCGATTGACGTGCCGTCGGACGATTTGGTGCGGGCCGCGCGCGGCGCGGAAAAATCCTTGATCGCCGATGTGGCCGTGTTCGACGTGTTCGAGGGTGCGGCCCTGGGCGACGGTATCAAATCCGTCGCATTCTCGGTAACCCTTCAGCCCATTTCCGGCACGCTGACCGACGCCGAGATCGATGCGGTCGCCGCGAAAATCCGCCAGAATGTCGAGCAGAGAACGGGCGGCCGCCTGCGCGAATAAGCGCCGCCGGAACTGGCAATTTTTGAGCTATACCTTTCGTCGACTTGCGTTATTCGCCGCTAGGCATCATCGTGATTGAACGAGCTCTACGATGTCTGCTCGCAATTCGTTTAGTCGCGATCGCGTCTCGGGATCACCCCGTGATGGAATGACGTTCAAGCGCCTGACCTGTTTGCCTTACGACACGGTTTGCTCGTTTTCAACGGCCGGCCGTCCTTTGACGGCGGCTGGCAGTAACCGCGAGAAGGAAGTCCATCATGGCAAAAGGGACCGTTAAGTGGTTCAACGCCGTCAAGGGGTACGGGTTTATCGAACCGGAAGACGGCGGCCGCGACGTCTTCGTGCACGTTTCCGCATGTGAGCGCGCCGGCATTTCGACGCTCAACGAGGGGCAGAAGCTGGAATTCGAGTTGGCGCCGGGACGTGACGGCAAAACCGCCGCCGACGCGCTTAAACTGATCGATTGAGTCTTTCGCCGATGGGCGCGGCCGCCATTCGGGTGGCCGCCCGATACCGGGATTGAGCGTAATGCGGCGGCGGGTCTGGATTTGGGAGAAAAATTCGTCCCGTTCCGACCGGCGTTAAGAGCATTTTAACTTCTATCGCAGTTGACTTGTCCGATGGCTGGGGGTATCCGGCCATGCGGTACAGCATGGTCGGCGCTCCGGCGGGTATTTTCCACCGGAAGGGTCGCGCGATGGGATCGACAGTGCGCAAGAAGTCATACGTCATACCGTGTTCGAGCGATTTTCGCGACGCTATCGACGCCCTGGCGGCGCGGCGCGATGTCAATGTCGCGGATATCGCCCGGTCGGTTCTGCTGATCGTTCCCCGCCGCACCGTGGAAGCATGTCCCGACCCGGGCGAACCGGGACCGGACGACCGGGAAACCGTGATCCTGAAATCGGGTCCGAGCAAGGGCAAACCCTGGCGGCGCAAGCCGCGGTTGCAGGTGCGTTTGCCGGCGGGCTATGAAGTTCCCGATGTGCGCCGCGCCCTGGGACTGGCGCTGGCGATGGATCTGGGCGATGTGGCGGTGACGCTCGAGGACGGCAAGGCCCCGCGGGCGCGTGAGAAGGTTCGGACGCTCAACGAGGAGGTCGAGCGGCTGCGCGCCGCGCTCTCCGTGGTCGTTCACGAGCCCCTGCCGACCGGCGTGCACAGCCGGGACGACGCCCTGTTCGTCCTCGGATTTCCGCCCGGCAGCCGGCCCGATCAAAATATCGTCAAGGCACGATTTCGCATGCTGGCGACCATCCACCATCCCGACGCATCATTCGGCGACACACGGCGGATGAGCCAGCTCAACCAGGCGATGACCTGGCTGCGGGCGGGCGCCGCCTAGATGGACCTGCCTTTAATTGGAATCAATTAAAGGCAGAAAAGTTGATCGATTCTATAAAGATAGGGCAGCGTGCGCCCGAATGGGTGCACGCTGCCCTAGCCCGGATTAACTGCCGGTGCCCGCGAAGGCCTTCCAGTAAGTCTGATTGACGCTCTTGATCAGCGCGTCATGACGCTGGCTCAGGCAGCCGCGATACCGCGAAACCCGCTCGTAATACCCGCGGAACCACATGTCCTCGTCGTTGATATAGTCGCAGTAGCCCAGGGATTTTTGCGCTTGTGCGAGCGAGGTTTCCGGCAAATCGCCATTGCGCCTGGCGCGCCGCTTCTCAACCGCCAAGGCGAACGCCGCATCGCGCTCCTCCTTGGTGGCGACCCGGCCGCGCGGCATGTTGTTCAGCGTGTCGCGCAGGATTTCCGTCGCCACGACGGGATCGGTGTTCTCGGCGAGGCTGCGTTCGGCGACCGCCCGTTGCGGGCCCATCGAGAGGTAAATATCGTCCTCCAGCTGCGGCTTCGGATCGCCTTCATGCCAGACCGGCGCGAGCACGACGTTATGGGTTACGCGCAAGGCGACCGATTTCAGCCCGTGCTGATCGAGCAGGGATTTGGGCAGCGTGAACCGAATGGCCATGTGGTCCCGCTCGGATTCGATCTTGACCAATTCCAGCGGCAGCGGCTTTTCGGCGCCGCCCGCGGTCCGGCCGACCAGGAACAAGCCGTCGTCCCGCCCGGTGCCGTAGCGGCCTTCGTCGACCAGTTCATACGGGGTGCCGGGGGTCGGGGTGGCCCGGTCGTATTGCAGGCACAGACCCGAGGCTTCGACGATGCAGTCGCCCTTGAGGCATTGAAAAACGAGATCGTCGTTTTGCGCGACCAGCAGAAGTGTCTGCGGCGCAGCGGCGGCGGGCGTAAACGGATAGAACGCCGCCAAAATGGCAATACAGAAGACATAAAACAGGCGCATGGCGAAACTCCCAGTTCAGGGGGCCGCATGCCCGGCATGTCTTGTGTCGGGACGGACCGGGCCCCATGTCACAATACCTTATCCTAGCACACTATTCCGCCATGCGATACCGGGTACACCAAGGCGTGAACGCAGCGCGCCCGGCTAGAAGATGTCCACCACGATTCGGTCGCGGCCGGCCAGCATGCCCTCATAGCTTTCGCGCGTCTTGGCGAGATGGGCCGATGCGGCATGTTCGTCCCAGGCAGCCTGATCCCGATAAACCTCATACAGCACAAGCCGGTTTTCATGGTCGCGCGCGAGCGACACGTCGAAATAGACGCAGCCGTCCTCGACGGCGAGGCAGTTTTCGGCGTGTTTCCGCATGATGGCGATGAAGTCGTCGCGGTGCTCGGGCTTCATATCCATCTGCACCACCAGGGCTACTTTGCTCATGTCCGAATTCTCCTGTCCTATCGGGTTTTGGGGATTTCCGTGCCGGCCCATCGGCTGACGCGTTCCGCCACGCGGGTAATATCCTGCGCCCCGCCGCCGTCGGTGCGGACCAGCCGGAGCAGTTGGCGCGCCGATTGGCTGACCTGCATCGGGACGCCGAGCGCCTCGCCCTCGCTCATGGCCAGGTCGACATCCTTGATGAGAATATCGAGCGCCGCGCCGTAGTCATATTTGTGGGTCACGACGTCGCTGGGAAACTTGTCGAGCGTGGCGCTGTTGCGGCCGCTGCCCGCGTTGATCGCCTTCAGGATCACTTCGGGATCGAGACCGGCCTTGACCCCCATCGCGAATGCCTCAGAGGTGGCCGTGAGCGCCACGGCCGTCAGGATGTTGTTGACCAGCTTGAGACTTTGCGCGAGCCCCGGCTCGGCGCCCGCATAGGTGACCGGCCCGAGCTGCGTCAGCATCGGCTCGATCTGGCGAAAGGCGGTTTCGGGACCGGATACCATGACCGACAGGGTGCCGGCGGCGGCGCCCGGCGGACCGCCGCTTACCGGGCAATCGATCGTTGCGATGCCGCGTGCCGACAGTTGCCCGGCGATATCGCGGATGAACGGCGTGCCGATGGTGCCGAGGTTGACGAAGATCTTGGCGGCCTTGCCCTCGATGATGCCCTCGCCGCCGACCGACGCGCTGCGATAGGCGTCGAGCGACGGCAACGAGGCGAAAACGACCTCCGCCTCGTCGGCGACCGCGCGCGCCGATCCAACGACGCGCGCCTGGCGATCCGCAAGCGGTCGCGTCACCTCCTCGCGGATATCGTGCACAACCAGCTGATGGCCGGCGTCGAGCAGCCGTCCGCTCATTGGAAATCCCATATTGCCGAGGCCGATAAATCCCACGCTCATGTCCTGTCTCCCTGCGTTTTCGCCGGTCGGTACAGCATAGAGCGGCGTCCGTGGGCGCGCCAAGCTTGACGGCCCGGCCGTGGGCGGGCTAGGGCCTTATCCAACGACAGCCCGCCATCCGGATCGCCGTGAGGACAGCGCATATGGATTTGCCGCAGCCGCCGGCGTTTAAACCATCCGACGCCATGGTGCCGCAGGATTGGCCGCACCTTGCGAAATTTCTACGGGCGCAGGGGCATGCCCTGTCCAGCGACCGGCCGCCCCGGCAATTCGCATCGGGCTTCGGCAATTTGAATTACCTGATCGAAATGGACGGTGTCGACGCGGTGCTGCGGCGGCCGCCGCTCGGCCCGATCCCGCCCGGCGCCAACGATATGCGGCGCGAGCACCGAATCCTGAGCGGGCTATGGCAAGCCTTTCCGCTGGCGCCGCGCAGCCTGGTATTCTGCGACGATGAAGGCGTCCTCGGCGCGCCGTTTTTCATCATGGAGTACCGGCCCGGCATCGTCATCGGCGGCACGGTGCCGGAAGGCGTGGCGGGACGGGACACGGTGGGATTGACGCTGGGGCCGATGCTGATGCGCGTCCTGGCGGATTTGCACGCGGTCGATCCGGCGGCGGTCGGGCTCGGCGAATTCGGCAGGCCCGCCGGCTTCCTCGAGCGGCAGATCGCCGGCTGGATCGCTCGCGCCGGCATCGCCTGGGACGGTGCGCCCTCGCCGCTTGCGGTCGAACTGGGCGATTGGCTGACGCGCAAACGACCGCGCCACAGTCCGGCGCCGACCTTGCTGCACAATGATTTCAAGCTCGACAATTTGGTGCTGGACCCGGCCTCGCTGGACCCGGTCGCCGTGCTCGACTGGGATCTCGGCACACGCGGCGATCCGCTGGTCGATCTCGGCGTCACGCTCGCCTATTGGGTCGAGGCGGCGGATCCGTGGGCGATGCATGCGATCGATCAGATGCCGAGCGCCGGGCACGCATTCCCGAGCCGGCGCGACGCGGCCGAACTGTATGCCGGTTACTCGGGCCGCGATCTTTCCGATATCCTGTATTATCGTGTATTCGGACAATTCCGCATCGCCGTCGTCTTCATGCAGCTCAACCGGCGCTACCGGGAAGGCGGCACGGACGATCCGCGCTTCGCCGAATTCGGGCGGATCGCGGAAGGGCTGCTCGAATTCGGCCAGGAAATAACGCAAGGGCGCGCGTTCTGAGGCGCGGCGGTAGACGGGGAGAGGATGATGCGGCGGACCGCGATGACCGATTACGAGGAAAGCTATCGCAGCTTCGCCTGGACGCTGCCGGAGACGTTTAATTTCGGCGGCGATGTGGTCGACCGTTTTGCGGAAGACCCGGAAAATCTGGCGCTGATCTGGTGCAACGCCGCCGGCGACGAACGCCGATTTACATTTGCCGAGATCAAGGCGCTGTCCAACCGCTTCGCCAACCTGCTGCGGGCGCAGGAGGTGAAGCGGGGCGACCGGGTGGTGGTCATGCTGCCGCGGAGTCCGGAATGGCAGATCGCGGTGGTCGGCTGCCTCAAACTGGGGGCCGT
>JBFFGE010000152.1:0-12053 GCA_041557595.1 Alphaproteobacteria bacterium | reverse complement strand
TTGCCGGGCCTTGCGCAAGGCCACCAACAAGCCCTCGCGGTCGATCTCCGAGGACATGAAGTTGAACCGGATCGCGGGCGGCGTCCGGGGATCGGCGGTCTTGACGTGAATGCTGCCGGTGCTGTCCGAGCGCAACACATTGACGTTGACGGTGACGCCGCGCTCCGGCGAGATCGTCCGGTTCGGGCCGGCGATAAACGGCAGGCATGAGAATGTCGCGTCGGGCGATTCCAGGCCCTCGCGCGTGCGAAAGTAGACGCGGATCGGCGAGGCCGGCATCGACAGGAAACCGCGGCGGGTCACCGCATAACGCAGCACCTGCCCGACGAGGCTGAGGCCGCGGGCGTTGTCGCTATAGGTAATGCCCGGCACGGTGACCTGATATTTCATGCGCGGCGAATAGTGATCGCGCAGGTTTTCGCCGACCCCGGGCAGCGCATGACGAACCGGGATGCCCCGATCCTGCAAGACCTCCGGATTGCCGATGCCGGACAGCTCCAGCAATTGCGGCGAATTGATCGCGCCTGCGCTGACGATGACTTCCCGTTTCGCGCGGGCCTCGCGCGCCGTGCCGCCGACCGAATAGCGCACGCCGACGCAGCGCTGGTCTTCGAGCAGCAGGGACTCGGTAAGCGCCTCGGTCTCGATCTGCAGGTTTTTGCGGCCCCGCGCCGGGTCGAGATAGCAATACGCGGTGCTCATCCGGCGGCCCTTGTTGATCGTCGCCTGGGTCATGCAAATGCCGTCCTGCGCCGATCCGTTGTAATCTGGATTGTATTTGATGCCGATTTCCTCGGCGGCCCTGATCATCGCGTCGTACAGCGGGCCTCCCTCGGTCGTGTCGGTTACCCGCAGGGGACCGTCGCGGCCGCGCAGGGCGTCGTCGCCGCCGTCATAGCTCTCCATGCGCTTGAAAATGGGCAGCACGTCGCTGTAGCTCCATCCGCGATTGCCCAGCTGCGCCCAATGATCGTAGTCATGCGACTGTCCCCGAACGAAGACCATGCCGTTGATGGAACTCGACCCGCCGAGCAGCCGGCCGCGCGGAACCGGGATGCGGCGCTGATCGGTGCTGTCTTCGGGTTCGGAGTCGTAGCACCAGTTGGCAGCGGGATTGTCGATCAGCTTGCCGAAGCCGATCGGAATGCGCGACCAGGGGTGGCTTGCGCGGCCGGCCTCCAGCAGCAGGACGCGATGCTTTCCGCTGGCGCTCAATCGGTTTGCGAGGACCGATCCGGCCGATCCGGCGCCGACTACGATGTAGTCGAAATTCTGACTTTCCATTGCGCGTGTCCATTTTCTGGTTCGTATTTGCCTGGAGCATTGTAGCGGCAAGAGTGCCAAGAAGGAAAAATGCGCGGCTCCAAAGCTTGCCATCCTGCCGCCTGATCGGTGAGGATAGATGCCCGACCGCACCGTCAGGAATGCGGCTTCGTCGCTCGGCGCCACCGCAACAGGAGAATTCGCGCATGTTGAAATACGCCATCGGACAATCGGTTCCCCGTACCGAGGATCCGCGTCTTCTCAGGGGCCGCGGCAGCTATGTGGATGATTTCGCCCTGCCGAACCAGGCCCATGCGGTGATGGTCCGCTCGCCCCATGCGCATGCGGAGATCAAGAGCATCGACGTGTCGGCGGCGCAGGCGATGCCGGGCGTGCTCGCGGTCTTGACCGGGGCGGATCACGAGGCGGACGGTCTCGGCGGTGTCGTGGGTCCTTCGCCGTTCAAGCGCCGCGACGGCTCGAAGATGTATCGTCCGCTGCGCCCGTCCGTCACCAAGGACCGGGTGCGCCACGTAGGACAGATCGTCGCCATGGTGGTCGCCGATACGGTCGATATCGCCAAGGATGCGGCGGAGCTGGTCGACATCGACTACGCGGCGCTGCCCCATGTCGTGGAAACCAATAAGGCGGCGGACCCCGATGCGCCGTTGATTTGGGACGATTGTCCCAATAACGAATCCTTTTTCTACGAATGCGGCGATGCCGCCGCGACGGACGCCGCGATCGCAGCGGCGCCGCATGTGTTCAGCCAACGCTTCGTGATCAACCGGGTGAACGCGAATTCGATGGAACCGCGCGGCGCGCTGGCGGAATACGATCCGGGTCGCGATCACTACACGATGTATTCCGGCGTTCAGCGGCCCTATGCGGGACGCACCGAGCTGTGCCGGAATGTCTTTCACATTCGCGAAAACCAGATGCGGTTCGTGACTGGCGACATGGGCGGCTCGTTCGGCATGAAAGGCGCCTTCTATCCTGAAATGCCGCTGGTCGCCTGGGCGTCGAAACGGGTCGGCCGGCCGGTAAAATGGCGTTGCGAACGGAGCGAAGGGTTCGTCGCCGACGATCACGCCCGAGACAATGTCAGCGATGTCGATTTGGCGCTCGACAAGGACGGAAAGTTTCTGGCGCTGCGCGTCCGGACCAGCGCCAATCTCGGCGCCTATGTTTCGTCGGGCGGATTCGGGCCGCCGACCAACAATATCGGCGGGTTGGCCGGGGTGTATACGACACCGGCAATCCACGTCGCGGTTTCGGCCGTGTTGAGCAACACGTCGCCGATGTCCGCCTATCGCGGCGCCGGGCGGCCGGAAGCGTCGTACATTCTCGAGCGGATCATCGACATCGCGGCGCGCGAGTTGAAGATCGATCCGGCGGAGTTGCGGCGGCGCAATCTCATCCCGCCCGATGCGATGCCGTACAAGACGCCGCTCACCTTCACTTACGATTGCGGCGAGTTCGAAACGATTCTCGATAAGTCGTTGGAGAAGGCGGCCTATGACGGTTTCGCCGAACGGCGCGCGCAATCGGCGAAAGAGGGCAAGCTTCGGGGCATCGGCATGTCGTGTACGATCGAACGTGCGGCCGCGCCGCAATCGGAGACGGCGGAGCTTCGCTTCGATCCGTCCGGAACCGCGACGATCCTGGTCGGCACGACGCCGCACGGCCAGGGGCATGAAACGATCTACAAGCAGATCGTCTGCGAAAAACTCGGATTGGAGCCGGAAGACCTTGTCGTGATCGAGGGCGACACCGACAAGGTGTCCTACGGTACCGGCACCGGCGGTTCGCGGTCGGCGGCCATCGGCGGTTCGGCGGTTCTGCAGGCGGCGGAAAAGATCCTCGACAAGACGCGCAAGATCGCCGCCAACATGCTGGAAGCCTCGGAAGCCGATATCGCGTTCGAGGACGGACGTTTCCTGATCGCCGGCACCGACCGCTCGATCGGGTTCCAGGACGCGGCGAAGGCGGCCTTCAACGCGAAACAAGTGCCCGAGGGCATGGAGCAGGGCCTCTACGAGTTCGCCACCTATTCGCCGGAGGTCAACAACTATCCCAACGGCTGTCATATCGTCGAAGTCGAGGTGACGCCGGAGACCGGCGAGATCAAGCTCCTGCGCTACAACGTGATCGACGATTGCGGCGTCGAGATCAATCCGCTGCTGGTCAAGGGCCAGGTCCATGGCGGCATCGCGCAAGGCGCGGGCCAGGCGCTGATGGAGCACATGGCCTACGAAGCCGATAGCGGTCAGCTGCTCTCCGGCTCGTTCATGGATTACACCATGCCGCGCGCGGATAACTTCTGCAGCTTCGATGTGGGCGCGCATCCGGTGCCGACCAAGACCAATCCGCTCGGCGTGAAAGGCGTCGGCGAGGCGGGGACGGTGGGCTCGCTGGCGGCGGTGATGAACGCGGTCAACAACGCGCTCGAGCCGGTCGGCGTCAAGCATCTCGAGATGCCGATGACGCCGGAGCGGGTCTGGCGGGCGATCCAGGACGTCGCCGCGTCATAGCCGCGGCGCCTGTATCGCGGGTGCGTCAGAAGGACGGTTTGGTGTTCGCCATCGACGGCCGCTGCATCATGCGTTCGAACCAGGCGGCCAGTTTCGGCCGGCCCTTGCGCCAGTCGTCGCCCGGATGCCGCCCGTCGGCGTAGCCGAGTGACGCCACCGCGGTAATCGTGCCCATATCGATCTGATCTTCGAAACGATCGACCAGCGCGTCCAGGGCGTCGTAACAGTTTTGCGCTCGCGTCGCTTCTTTTTTGATCGCCTCCGGCGATTGAATAGCCGGGTCGCGCCGGTTTTCATGCGACCGGGTGAACAGCGAATCCATCAGCAGCGACGCGATGCCTTCCACCTGATAGGTGAATTCCCGCGCCGCCGGGTCGGACGGATAGAGCTTGCCGCCCGACGCTTCGTCCAAATGGCGGGCGATGATGAGCGATTCGCATAAATACGTGCCATCGTCGGTGAGCAAACCCGGCACCTTGGCGCCCGGGCCGAATTCCATGAGGACCTTGGTCCGTTCTTCGGGCGAGCTGAGTTCGACGTCTTCGACGCGATCCTGGAGGCCGGCCTCCACGACGGCAATGCGCGGGCGTCGGGCGTAGGGGGAGTTGGCGGAATGGAAGAGTTTCATGGCGGGGCTCCTGTCTGCCGAGATCGTGTGTTTGTGGGGATGGGCGTTCGGCCAATTCTAGCCGATTCGCCGAAGGCACACTCTATGAGGCCGGTCGCTTTCGCACCAGAAAAACCAGCGGCAACATCAGTAGAATCAGAACGGTCATCAAATTGAAGTCATACAGATAGGCGAGGAATTCCGCCTGCCGGTTCACTTCGCGTTCCAGGCTGATGAGGCCGCTGACCGTCCCGGTATCCCATTGGTCGGGGAGTGTCAGATGGCGCAACCGTTCGTTATAGATGCTGATGTTTTCCATCAGCGCGCCGCGATTTTCCTGCGTGTTGCGGACGAGTTGCCCGACCAGCACGGAGACGCCGACGCTGGAGCCGATGCGCCGGCTGAGACTGAGCATGCTCGTCGCATCGGGGCGCAGGGTGGAGTCGATCGTCTGGAACGCCATCGAGGTGACGGCGACCGAGAAGAACCCGAACCCGGCGCCTTGCAGCGTGATGATGAAGGCTATCGTCCAGGCGTCCACGTCGCGGGTGAATTGCGCCATCAAATAGGTCGATGCCGCCATGCACAGGATGCCGAGGACGACCATCGGCCGCGGCTGGTACCGCGCCAGGACCGCGCCGGCGATGACCGAGGCGATCAGGGTGCCGACGCCGCGCGGCGCGACCAGCAGGCCAGCGGTCGAGACCGGATAGTTCATGTGATTTTGCAGGATCGAGGGCAAAAGGCCGGCAAAGCCGATCACCATGATGGCGAGAATGAAGATAAAGAAGACGCCGATCATGAAATCCCGATTGGCGAAAATCGCCGGGTTGATATAGGCATTTCGCGACGTCGAGACATGGACCACGAATTGATACAGCGCGACGACGCCCAACGCGGCCCAGACGACGATCTCGGTGGATTCGAACCAGTTCTGCCGCTCGCCGCGGTCGAGCATGAGCTGCAGCATGCCGATTGCGACGCTGAGCAATATAAAGCCGAAGAAATCGAACCGCGGGGTTTCTTTTATTTTATCCTCGGGCAGGTAGCGGTAGATCAGCCATAAGCCGAACAGGCACAGCGGCAGATTGCTGTAATAGATCCAGCGCCAGCTCAGATATTCGGTCAGCACGCCGCCCAGGATCGGGCCGATCATGACGCCGCTCATGCGGCCGGCGGTGAGCCAGCTGATGGCGACGCCGTATTGTTCCCGGGGATAGCTGGCGAACATCACCTGATGGCTTAAGGGTCCCATCCCGGCGGCGCTGACCCCTTGCAGGAATCGGTAAACAACCAGCTCCGCCAAGGAATCGGACTGGGCGACCAACAAAGTGCAGATGAAGAACGCGGCCGTCGTGATCAGCAGCAGGCGGCGCGCGCCGAAGCGCCGGCTCAGCCAGGCGAAGAGCGGGGTAAAAATGGCCGACGCCACGAGGAACGACGTCAGGATCCAGGCGGCTTCGTCGAGCGTCGCCGACATCACGCCGCGAATTTCCGGCAAGGCGACGGCGGATGCGAAGGTATCCATCCCCTGCATCGCGGCGGCCGATGTCATGGCACAGGCAATCAGCCGGCGGCGGCCCACCGTCAGCGGTATGTCGCCGGACGCGTCGGCCGTGCTCATCGGGCGAGGCCGCGGCGGTTAACGCGCCGCCGCGTCTCGGGATGTGTTGCCGGTGATGTCAAGTGTCGCACGGCGCATTATCCTACGGATGCACGTCTTCGGTGAACCAGTCCGTCGGCAGCTCGTTCCCCATGCCGCGTTCGCGGGCCTTGCGGTACACCACCGCGCCGCACGCGGCGAACTGGTACCCGGTGCCCGTATTGTTGAGAAAACATGTCACTTGATCGTCGCGCGTTCGGCTTTCGGTGCGCCCGGCGATGAGGTCGAAAACCGTCGGCAGCGAATCGAAGTCGACCGCCTTTTTCACCGTTTCGGCCTTACCGCGCACCGGGCCGATCTGTGGCAGGTCGGCGGTCCTGCGCTCCGGCTGCTGATCTTCCCGGTTGTGGATGATCACGCGATCCGCCCGGCCGATCGCGGCCGGTGCGATTTCGGGCAATTTGATCGACCCCACATGCATGCCGGGTTCGATCCAGTTTTCGAAGAAGACATGGTCGAGGGAACTGGTCGCGCAGAGGACCGCGTCCGCGCCTTTGACGGCATCCTCGGGCGTGTCCGCGGGCGCCACGTCGAGTGCCAGTGTTTCGCTCCATTCCCGGCAGAAGGCGTCGCGATTGTCGCGGTTGGGGCTGAAGCAGCGCACCGTTTTTACCGGACGCACCGCCGTGATGGCCA
This sequence comes from Alphaproteobacteria bacterium, assembly GCA_041557595.1. Taxonomy (GTDB): domain Bacteria; phylum Pseudomonadota; class Alphaproteobacteria; order UBA8366; family UBA8366; genus JAOTYV01. The sequence goes on along the minus strand of JBFFGE010000152.1, from coordinate 5,350 downwards.
TCAATTGCGCACCCGCCTGCCAGCCGGATCCGATCAGGCCGACCGTTCGCGTGTCTTCCCGCGCGAGAAACTTGGCGCCAAGGCCGCTGGTCGCGCCGACGCGCAGCCGCTGCATCACCCCGTCGGGGAAAATGGCCAGCGGTTCGCCGGTCTCGGTGCTGAACAACAGCACCAGCCCGACCCAGCGTTTGTTCGGCGCCGCCGGCACTTTTACCCGGCGTTTCGCGCCGCCGATTTCGGGAAAGGTGATGATGTCGGAATTGATGCGCACCGCGCCGGCGCCGTATTTGGGCGCGATCCCGTCGGCGGATTTGAGGCCGTAGATCGCGCCCGGCATCTTGGTCGGCGCCAGGCTGTCGCTGCGCGGCCGCACCACGCCCCGGCCTTCCGCCAGCTCCGCATAGGCGTCTTCCAGCACCGCGATGCAGTCGGGCATGGTCAGCAGCGTTTCGATGTCCGCGTTCGAGAGGATCAGCGTCATATTGGCTCCCAAGTGCGATGTGTCGTGTGCAGGCCTGTCACAGGGCTCGCAACGATTGTCTCTTTGTGAATTTCCAATATGGCAATGGAGACCCACTTTGCTCTATTTGGCAATGTCATCGCCGAAGTAGAGTGTTCGCGGTTTCACGGATAACCATTATTTTTGCTTACCGTTCGATTAGAGGACGTTGCTAGAGAGGAACCACGAATATGATCGGTGTATGGGTGCTTCTTGGATATGTACTTATTGGATATGGCCTAATATCCTGGATCAATATTCTGCGACGAAAACAGGTCAATCCGCGCCCGTTCGTCAACTTTACGCTGGGCGCGCTTTCCAGTTTGATCATTCTATTGGTGGTAGTTCAAATATTTGAGATTATTAGCACTGAATCGAGAAGCCAATTTCGTGAGGAGGTAAAAAAATGGGCATTGATTAATATGTTTAGTTTTGGCGTCTGTGCGGTACCAATTGCGTATCGAAATTTTCGTGGGCTTTATCTCTGGTTTCAAAGGCGCAAAGAGAACGCACTAACGACAAAACATTGAAATCTGGCTCAGCGAACGGATTTTTCACGGTAGGCCTTACTCAATAGCCACAAGTTGATAAATTATAGTGCGCGGACCACGCAGGCCGACGCGGCTATCCAATAGCATTTACTAGGGGAGGCACCCATGGCCCTGATCGAAAAAACCGTTACCGTTACGACGAAGCACGGCAAGATGCCGGCGTTTGCCGCCTGTCCGGAGGCGCCGGGCGACTACCCGGCGATCATTTTCTACATGGATGCGCCGGGGTTCCGCGAGGAGCTGTGCAACATGGCGCGGCGGATCGCGAAGCACGGTTACTTCTGCCTGCTGCCCGACATGTATTACCGCCTGGGCACGATCCGCTTCGACCTGCCGCGCCGGAACGAGGTGATGTCGGCGGTGGTCACCGCGTCGATGAACCATCTGACCAATGCGGACGTAACCGACGATACCGCCGGCATGCTCGCCTTCCTCGAGGCGCAGGACAAAGTGAAACCGGGTCCGGTCGGCTGTGTCGGCCATTGCATGAGCGGCCGCTACGTCACCACGGTTGCCGCGCGGTTTCCGCACAAGTTTGCCGCGTCCGCGTCGCTGTACGGTGTCGGCATCGTCACGGATGCGGAAGATTCGCCGCACCTGTTGTTGGATAAGATCAAGGGCGAGATGTATTACGGCTTCGCGGAAACCGATCACACGGTGCCGGACCATGTCATTCCCGCGCTCAGCGCCGCGCTGGAAACGGCGGGCACCAAACATACGCTGAAAGTCTTTCCCGGCACCAACCACGGGTTCTGCTTCGCGGAGCGCCAGACTTACGCCCCGGAGGCGGCGGAAGAAGTTTGGGAGTCTTTGTTCGAGATGTGGGGCGGGCACCTGAAGTAGCCGCGCGCGTCGCGGGGACGATCGGGACGTGTTGACAGTCCGATGAGCTGGGACCCGGAGCAATATCTCACTTTTGCGGACCATCGGCTGCGCCCGGCGGTCGAGCTGTTGGCACGGGTGCCGGCCGCCGCGCCGGCCCGGGTCGTTGATCTCGGCTGCGGCGCGGGCAACGTAACGGCGCTGCTGCGCGCGCGGTGGCCCGATGCGCAGATCAGCGGGCTCGACAATTCCGATTCGATGCTCGCCCGCGCCCGCGCAACCGGCCTCGATTGCGAGTGGGAAAACGCGGATATCGCGACCTGGCGGCCGGATTACCCGGTCGACTTGTTGTTTTCCAACGCCGCGCTGCAATGGTTGGGCGGGCATGAAACCTTATTTCCCAGGCTAGCAGAATCGGTCGCGCCGGGCGGCTGGCTCGCCATCCAGATACCCGACAACCGGGAAGAGACGGCGCACAGTCTGGTCGTCGAAACCGCACTGGACGGTCCCTGGCGCCCGACGTTGGAACCGATTTTGCGGCTCGCCCCGATCCTGTCGGCGGCGGGGTACTACGACATGCTGATGGCGAACGCGAAATCCGTGGATGTCTGGCACACGCGCTATCTCCAGGTGCTGGAGGGCGAGAACCCGGTGGTGGAATTCATCAAGGGCAGCCGGTTACGGCCGCTGCTCGACGCGCTGCCCGAGCCGGAGCGAAGCGCCTTCGAGACCGAATATGCGCGCCGTGTGGCTGCGGCCTATCCGCGGCAGCGCAACGGCAAGACATTGTTTCCGTTCCTGCGGCTGTTCATGGTCGCGGGCTTTTGATCGAAGGCGGAGTGCCGCCCGTTACGGCCGGTGGAGTTCCGGCTGCGGCCGGGTGAAAATACGCCGGCCCTTATGATAGCCCCAGAGCGGCGTTGCCACGGTCGCAACAACTTCCGCGGGCGTGGCCGCATCCCAGAGAACAAGATCGGCCGGGTTGCCGACCGCGATGCCGTAGTCGTCGCGCCGCAGGATTCGCGCCGGCCGGTCGGTCAGCATCGCAAAACATTCGGTCAGTTCCGGATCGGTGCCGCGCTGCACCACATTGGCGTACATGTTGGCGATGCGGATCAGCGAACAGTCGCCGAAGGGCGTAAACGGGTTCATCACATTGTTGGTGGAAATTGAACAATTCGCGCCGCTGGCGATCAGTGCGTTGGCGTCCGCAACGCCGCGGATCACGTTGTAGTCGAGGTGGCGGCCGTTGTTGAACAGGTCGGTCGCCGGCAGCACGGCCACCGAGACGCCGGACTCGCCGAGCCGTTTGCCGAGCGCCTGCAACTCTTCGGGCGGCAGGCAGGAATATTTCGAGCCGTGGCCGATGGCGACCCGGCCGCCCCAGCCGTGCTTGTCGGTGAGGCCGCGCACCTGAAAAATATCGAGGTCGTGCGTCGTGTAGCCGCCGTCCAGATGAATGTCGATATCCACGTCGAATTCGCGCGCGATTGCGAAAATGCGATCGATCTGGGCCGGCCGGTCGGTATCGTACCGCGGCGCGCCGCCGACCACGGGCGCGCCCTGCTCCAGCGCCTGCCGCACGTTGTCTTCGGCGCCAGGGCTGTTGGTCCAGCCTTCCTGCAGGAAAACGCAAAGCTGAATGTCGATCGCCCAGCGATAATCCTTGGCGAGTTGCCGGATCGCCTCGAATCCACGCAGCCCGACATTCGGATCCACTTCCACCTGCGTGCGCATGTGGGTGACGCCGTTCAGCAGGCATTGCTCGACCGTGTCCCGTGCCCGCGTATAGATATCCTCGACCGTGAACGTGTGCTTGATCGCGGCCGTGCGTTCCATGTGGTCGGTGCTGTGCCGGTCGGCCGGCGGCGCACACCGGTCGACGATGAGCGCCTTGTCGAGGTGGAAGTGGCTCTCCACGAGGCCGGGCGATACCAGCCGGCCCGCCGCATCCAGTTCCTCGCCGTCGGGCGCAAGGCCCGGTTCGAGAGCGGCAATAACGCCGTCCTTGACGCCGATATCGGTGTGCGGCGCACCTGCGCTGACGCAGGCGTTGCGAACGATCAGGTCGAATGCCATCGGACTCTCCAAACGTGTTGGCGCCGATCGCGGGGTTCCGTCAAGGCGGTTTGCGCCTCAGCCGATTTCCGGATCGGCAAAATCTTCGCGGTCGAACGGCAAGGGCGGATAGGCGGGCGTGCCCAATTCGGACACGAACCCGAAAGTTGTCATGTCGGCCATCCGCATCGGGTACAGAATGCCGTCCAGGTGGTCGTATTCGTGCTGCAGCAGCCGCGCTACGAATCCCCGGGTTTTCCAGCGGTACGGCGTGCCGTCCAGCCCCACCGCATCCAATTGCACCTCGGTGTAGCGCGGCACCTGCCCGTACAGCCCCGGCAGCGAAAGACAGCGTTCCCAGTATGGTTTCATCGCATCGCTCAGGAAGGTGAGCTTCGGGTTGATGACCGGAGTCCAGGGAATTTCGCGCATGGTTGCACCGTCCGGCACGATGTCGGGCCGGACCCGGAAGACGAACATGCGCTTTGGGACATAGACCTGTGGCGCGGCGATGCCATTGCCGCCGATATCCTCGCAGGTTTCGATCAAATCCTCGGCAAGCCGGCGGATGTCCGGCGCCGTCGGGTCTTCCACCGCCGTTGCCACGCCGCGCAGAACATCATGGCCCATGCGAGCGATCTTGCGAATTGCCATCGGTACGGTCCTCGCTTTGTCTGTGTCCGGCCGGCGCCGCGAAATCAGCGCGCTCGGCGGTGTCCGGCCACTCTAACGGCATTGGCGGGCCATATCCAACCGGTGTCCGGCGCGTTCAATTTATTGCGCTAAAGGGAGCGATATGACATAAGATTGCATGCTCGGGGCGGTGGTGATTTTCACCCGTCCTGCGGTAGCCGTGGATGGATTGTCCAGGCCGACCGCTTCCTTCATCAACACATTCGGCTCATGTCGACGGCGCAGCAAGGAATCGCGCGCTTGTTCGGTGCCGATTGTCCGTGCGATCTTGCCGCCTGAAAGTTCAACCTCGAATTCCCGGCGCCGAAACACGGCAACGAAGGCATACTGCGATGGATAGAAAAAGATTCGTTCTGATCGGTGCGGCCGGTTACGTCGCGCCGCGGCATATGCGGGCAATCAAGGATACCGGCGGCGATCTGGTTGCTGCGCTGGATCCCAATGATTCGGTCGGCGTTATCGACAGTTACTTTCCCGATGCCCGGTTCTTCGTCGAATTCGAACGATTCGATCGTCATGTGGACCGGCTGCGGCGCGACGGAAATCCGGTCGACTATGTCAGCGTCTGTTCGCCGAATTACCTGCACGTGTGCGGCGTCAGCGCCCTTGGGACAGATTGAGGGGTTTTCATAACGGAGGATTTCTGGCTCATCACCACCGTTGAGGATTTAAGATGAGACAGAAAGCGATGAGAGAAAAAGATCCGGCCGAGAAGACGGTTCGCGAC
>JBFFGE010000151.1:0-12135 GCA_041557595.1 Alphaproteobacteria bacterium | reverse complement strand
CGGGCGACCTCGTGACGGTTGCGGATATCGAGGCCGAGCGCCGCCTGACCGAATCGTTAAGCGCCCTCGTGCCGGGGTCGGTCGTGGTCGGCGAGGAAGCGGTGCACCGGGATCAAACCGTACTCGAGCGCTTCGAGGATGATGGCCCGTTGTGGATCATCGATCCGGTCGACGGCACGCAGAATTTCGTCGAAGGCCGAACGCCATTCGTCATCATCGTCGCCTTTGTCCTGGCGGGCGAGACGGTGGGCGCCTGGATCCACGATCCGGTTGGCGGCGAGACCGCCATCGCGATGGCGGGCGAGGGCGCCTGGGTCGGGGAGACCCGGTTATCCGTATCCGATGGCGCGGCAATCGAGGCGATGACGGGGCTGATCAACTCCAACGCCTATGGCAGACCCCATCGCGATCTGGTGCGATCAAAGAAAGAGGCATTTGGCGAAGTCATCCGCTATCGCTGCGCCGGTCACGCCTATTACCGGCTGGCGGCCGGCGATAACGATTTCTCGATCTATAACCGGCTCTGGTCATGGGATCATGCGGCCGGTGTCTTGCTGCATCGCGAAGCCGGCGGCTATAGCGCGCGTGTCGACGGCAAACCGTATCGGGCGGGCGACCGGGTCGAGGGCCTTCTTTCCGCACCGAATCGGGAAATCTGGACCCAAATACACGAATTTCTCAAACCCGATTGAGGGGCCCGACACCCGACGTTACACTGCGCGTCCCGCCGCCGAGCGAAACGTTCCGTGCAGCACGATACATTCACAGGGAGAAGATCAAGATGACCAAAGTTGCGTTCGTCGGACTCGGCGTCATGGGCTACCACATGGCCGGGCATCTGCAGAAAGCCGGCCATGACGTCAACGTTTACAACCGCACCGCGGCCAAGGCGGCGAAATGGGGCAAGAAGTTCAAGGGCGCGGCGAAACGCACCCCGCGCGATGCGGCGAAAGGCGCGGAAATCGTCTTTACCTGCGTCGGCAATGACGACGACCTGCGCAGCGTAGTGCTGGGCGACAAGGGTGTCTTCGCGGGCATGTCGAAAGGCGCCATCCTGGTCGACAACACGACCGCGTCGGCGGAAGTCGCGCGCGAACTGGCGGCGATCGGCAAGAAGCGGGGGCTTGGATTCATCGATGCGCCGGTTTCGGGCGGCGAAGCGGGCGCGGTGAACGGTGCGCTGACCGTCATGTGCGGCGGACAGAAAAGCACCTTCAGGACGGCCGAGCCGGTAATCGAATGCTACGCACAAAAAGTCACGCTGATCGGCCCGACCGGATCGGGGCAGCTGACCAAGATGGTCAATCAGATCTGCATCGCGGGATTGGTGCAGGGGCTCTCGGAAGGCGTCAATTTCGGGCTCAAGGCGGGGCTCGACATGGATAAGGTCATTGACACCATCTCGAAAGGCGCCGCGGGTTCCTGGCAAATGGAAAACCGCGCGCCGACGATGTGCAAGGGCGAGTTCGAATTCGGTTTCGCGGTCAACTGGATGCGCAAGGATCTGGGAATCGCGCTGGACGAAGCAAACAAGAATGGCGCCCGCTTGCCGGTCGCGGCGCTCATCGATCAGTTCTACGCCACGGTGCAGGCGCGCGGCGGCGGCCGTTGGGATACCTCCAGCCTCATCCATCTGCTGCTGAAGGAATAACCGCTTAGTCCTCGTCGGCTTTTACGTCCTGCCAGGCCGATTCCTTTTCCTCGAGAGTAGCGCCGGCAAAATCCCGCCCGCGTTCCCGAAATCCGGCCTCCATGGCGCGGAACCGGCGTTCGAACTTGGCATTGGCCGTGCGGAGCGCGGTTTCGGGGTCGACCTTGAAGTGGCGCGCAAGATTGGCGGCGCAGAACAGCAGGTCGCCGATTTCGTCTTCCATGCGGCCGTGCTCGCCGCCCTCGGCAATCACCTCGCGGATCTCGCCGAGTTCCTCCTCGATCTTGTCGAAAATCTGCGCGGAGTTAGGCCAATCGAAGCCGACCCGGGCGGCGCGCCGCGATAGTTTTTCGGCGCGCATGAGGGCGGGCAGGGCGCGCGGTACGCCATCGAGAACACCCGTCTCCTGTCCGTCGTTTTGCGCCTTGGCGGCCCGTTCCGCAGCTTTCTGGGCCTCCCAGTTGGCGGTCTGCGCGGCGGCGTCGGCGACGGTTTCCTCGCCGAAGACATGGGGATGGCGGCGGATCATCTTGTCCGCAATGGTCCGGGCGACATCCTCGAAATCAAACGCATGTTCCTCCTCGGCCATTCGGGCGTGATAGGCGACCTGGAGCAGCAGGTCGCCCAGTTCCTCCTTCAATGCGGCCATATCCGATTGTTCGATCGCATCGGCCACTTCATAGGCTTCCTCGATCGTGTACGGCGCTATGGTCGCAAAATTCTGCTCGATATCCCACGGACAGCCGGTTTGCGGATCGCGCAGGCGCGCCATGACCTGGAGTAGCCGATCGGTTTCATTGCTCATGGAAGGGCGCCCGGTTGGTTTTGTGCAGTTTGTTTGACCCGTATCGCCGCAGAACTTACCATCCCGGACGACTACCCCAACAGCTTTCCGGGAAATCGATATGCGCAATCTGGAATTGCCGGGCCGCTCGCCGGTTCGTTCGCTGAACGGCATGGCGGCGACCTCGCATCCGCTCTCGACGATGACCGCGATCAAGGTCCTTCAGGAGGGCGGCAACGCCATGGATGCCGCCGTCGCGGCCTGCGCGGTTCAATGCGTGGTCGAGCCCCAATCGACCGGTATCGGCGGCGACTGCTTCATGCTGTTCGCGCCGGGCGGCGAAGATAAAATTCTCGCCTTCAACGGTTCCGGCCGGGCGCCCGCGGGGGCCGATCCCGACTGGTACGTCAACCAGGGGATCACCCGGATCGATCAACACACACCGCATGCGGTCACCGTGCCCGGCGCGATCGACGCCTGGAGCCGGCTGATCGCCGACCATGGCACCAAAGAGCTCGGCGCGTTGCTGCAGCCGGCGATCCGGTTCGCCCGCGACGGCTATCCGGTGACCTCGCGCGTCTCCGTCGATTGGGCGTCCAATATCGAAACCCTGTCGCACGACCCGAGCAGCCGCGCCGTGTTCCTGAAAGACGGCAAGACACTCTCCGAAGGTAAGGTCCATCGTCAGACAAAGCTGGCCGCGACGCTGCAACGGATCGCCGAACAGGGGCGGGACGGGTTCTATACCGGCCCGGTCGCCGACGATCTGGTGTCGCGTCTGCAGGAAGTCGGCGGCCACCATACGCTGGCGGACTTTGCCGCCGCCCAGGGCGAATACGTGACGCCGGTCAAGACCGAGTATCGCGGCAATACGGTGTATGAATGTCCGCCCAACGGTCAGGGCATCGTCGCGCTTGAAATTCTCAATATTCTATCCGGATACGACATGGCCTCGATGGATCCGTTGTCCGCCGGGCGGCTGCACCTCGAAATCGAAGCGGCCCGGCTCGCCTATGGCGACCGGGACACGGTCGTGGCCGATCCGGACCGGGCGCAGGTGCCGATCGACTGGATGCTGTCCGACGAACACGCCGCCGAACTGCGCAACACCATCGTCGCGGACCGGGCGATGCAGGATATCCCGCCATCCGTCCTGCCGGCGCATCACGATACGGTCTATCTCTGCGTGGTGGACAAGGATCGCAATGCGGTCAGCTTCATCAATTCGCTGTTTTCCGCGTTCGGCAGCGGGATCATGGGGCCGGAATCGGGCGTCATGCTGCAAAATCGCGGTTGCGGATTTGTGGTCGAGCCGGGTCATCCGAACTGTATCGGCCCAAACAAACGACCGTTGCACACGATCATTCCGGGCATGGTCGCGCGCGATGGCCGCGCCGTAATGCCGTTCGGCGTCATGGGCGGACAATACCAGGCCATCGGCCATGCGCATGTCCTGTCCAATATGTTCGACTACGGCATGGATGTTCAGGAAGCAATTGATTTTCCAAGGTTTTTGTCAACGCCGAGCGCTCAGGGCGTGGATGTGGAAAGCGGTGTGCCGGAATCGGTCGCGGAGGGATTGCGGGCGTTCGGACATGAGGTCTCGACGCCGGCCAAACCGATCGGCGGCGGTCAGGCGATCCAGATCGATTGGGGCAAAGGCACGCTTGCGGGCGGCTCGGACTCGCGCAAGGACGGCTGTGCGCTGGGATATTGAACCGGGCCGGGCCGTGACACTTGCCGGGCGACGCAGTAGAAATGACATCCGCGACGGGGCAATCCCATCGCGGTTCCGAGGGACGATGGCGGTGCCGGGGTCTACGGCCGCCGCCCATTAGACGGAAGGTAGCGATGGCCACCACCCGGGCACAGAACAAATGGCGCGGCAAGAACCGCTTCGTTAAAACGCAGCTCAACGTGATGGCGCGCAAACTGGTGCATCAGGATCTGGACGAAATTGCGGAACGGTTCGAATTGCGCGGGAAGGGCGAGGCGGTTGGATTTTCCTCTTTTGTTACCAAGGGGTTGATGCAATATGCCGAGCATAATCAAGAGGCTAGCCGGTTGTTGGAATTGTTTGCCGAGGCGTATGATCGCGACCGGGACCTGTATACGTAGTCTATAAACCATCATAAAATCAGATAGTTAGGGAGAGATACTTGCGCATGAGCGAGAATGCATTGGATTGGCCCGCCGACGTCCACCGGACGTTGCGCGACGAAGGCGTCACACAGGTATGCCAGGTGCCGGACGCCGGCCACAAACGGCTGATTGAACTGTGTCAGGCGGATAACGACGTGTCGCTGACCACCATGACGACCGAAGAAGAAGGCATCTACATGCTGGCGGGATCATGGCTCGGTGGGACGAAAGGCGTGATGCTGCTGCAAAGCAGCGGGGTCGGTAATATTATCAACGCGCTGGCTATGCCGAACACATGCCGCATTCCGCTGCTGATGCTCATTACCATGCGGGGCGAATACGGCGAATTCAATTCCTGGCAAGTTCCGATGGGCCAGGGCGCGCCGGCAAGCCTGGAGGCGATGGGCGTCCGATTGCACCGGGTCGACGAACCGGAGGATATCGCACCCGCGGTCAAGGCGGCGGCGCGGCTGGCCTTCGACGGCCAACAGATGGTCGCCGTGCTGCTGTCGCAGAAAGTATTGGGCTTTAAGGATTTCCGGGAGCTGGCGAAATGAACCAATTGCACAGAAGAAACCTGGTCAGCGGGATCCTGGCGGAGCGCGACGACAATCTGCTGGTCGTGGCCGGCCTCGGGTCGTCCTGCTGGGATGTTACGAATGCCGGCGACCGGCCGGAGAACTTCTATGTCTGGGGCGCCATGGGCGGTGCGACGATGATCGGCTTCGGCGTCGCCAAGGCGCAGCCGGACAAGCGCGTCCTGGTGATTACCGGCGATGGCGACATGCTGATGGGGATGGGCTCGTTTGCCACGATCGCGAACGATCCGGTGACCAATCTGGCGGTTCTCGTGCTCGACAACAGCGCCTATGGGGAAACCGGCGGGCAACCGACCCATACGACAGGGGCAACGGATCTGGCCGGTATCGCGAAGGCATCGGGGATTGCCACCACCGCGACGATCATCAAGGACTCCGAATTGGCCCAGCTCAAGGAATTGACCTTGCAAGCGCCGGGTCCGGTGGTCGTCGTCGCCAAGATCATTCACGAGCCGCTCAAGTTCGTGCTGCCGTCGAACAACGGACCGTATCTCAAGGATCGCTTCCGCGTTTCGATCATGGGCGAGGCGATCGCATAGGCTCCACATTTCGGCTGAGCTTTGATTAGGGGGCCTGTGAATGCCCCCTAATTTATATTCCATATTGTCGCATAATGTATATTATGGAAAATCTATATTATTCCAATTCAGGCGTATTTCTCAATCAGGTGGGACCGTTAGCGGTTCGGTAACCACAACCGTGTACCGTCGATCCCGCCGTGGCGTTCTCGTCCGCGGTCCAAACATCATGAGGTCATAATGTTTCGACATCTTGCCGTCATCGGGCTCGCCGCGGCGTTAGCCGGTTGTGCGACCCCGGAAGTCCGCCTCTCGGACCAAAAAGACAACGTGAACCTGCGCGGTCAATCGGTCTCGATCGTTAACGAAGCCCCGCCGAGTTTCGGCGCCCTTACGGCCGACAAGGCCATGTTTGCCGTGGTTGGTGCATTCGCGGCCCATGAAAAAGGCCGTCAGATCGTCGCCGAGAACGGAATCGAGGATCCGTCGCGTCGTGTCGAGCGAAAGCTCGCCCAGCATCTGCGTCGGCATTTCCAGACCAGGGCGAACCCGACGGTGTTCGATTTTACCAAGACCGACAAGCCCCACGATTACAAGGCATGGGCCAAGGCGAACAACACCCGCGGTATCATTATCGATGTCGAGACTCGCGGCTGGGGTTTCAATTATTTTCCGACCACCTGGTCGCGCTATCGCGTTGGCTACGGCGGACTGGTCAAACTGATCGATGCGGAGACCGGCAAGGTCATCGTCCAGTATATGTGCCATACCGGCGGTCCGGAAAAAGCCGAAGACGCGCCGACCTATGATCAAATGATGGCCAATCGGGCTGCCCACCTCAAAAAACTTCTGAAAGAGCGCGCCGATCTGTGCGTCGAACAGGTAAAATCAAAAGTCCTTTAGTCGACACCCGACGTTGACGAATTCAGGGGGCGGCCTGTATGGCCGCCCCGATGGCGTTCAGGATGAAATTTTAAGGCGCCAACGGGCGAAAAGTCGGCCGTCGATGGCCAACAGCCCGGCGCCGATCAAACTCATTCCTGCGAAGTGGATCCATTCCAAACGCTCGCCGAGGAAAACCGCGCCGAGCGAAATGGCGCTAACGGGTATGAGAAGCGTCACCAGCAAAAGATTGGTCGCGCCGGCGGTCGCCAAGATGCGGAAGTACAGAATGTAGGCCATTGCCGTCGACAGCAGCGCGAGCCCGGCGATTGCGCCGATACCGGCGATGTCGGGCGCATCCAGGGTCCAGGGCCGGTCCACCAACAACACCACGGGCAGCAAGAGCGCCGCGGAAACCGTTAGCTGGCCGGTCGCGGTCTGCATCGGCGTCACGCCGAGATGACGAAACCGCCGTCCGTACAGGCCGGCAACCGCATAGGAGATCGCGCCGCCGAGGACGGCCGCTTGCGCGAGGCTGTGGGTCTGGACACCGATCAGGCGATCGACACCGGTCAACACGGCGACGCCGGCAAGGCCCAAGACGACGCCGAGGATGCGTCCGGCCGTTAACCTTTCGTCCGCGGTGAGCCAATGCGCGGCCAGGACGGTGAAGATCGGCGTCGTCGCGTTCAGGATCGATGCCAGCCCGCCCGCGATATGTATCTGGCCCCAAACGATGAGGCAGAACGGAACCAGGTTGTTCAGGCACCCCATCGCGGCGAACTGACGCCAGAGCCGGCCGTCCCGAGGCATCCGTTGACCGGCCCCAATCACGACGACGTTCAGCGCGATTGCGGCGAGTCCGACGCGCAGCAGAACGATCGTCAGCGGCGGCAGGCTTTGGACAATGACGTCGACGAAAAAGAACGAGCCGCCCCAAAGGACGGACAAGGTCAGCAGCAGCCCCCATTCCAGCGGCCCCATCGTGCGGTTGATTGGCGCGATCATCGCAGCTCCCATTCCGGCGCAAAGAATGGGCGCATCTTCGGCGGGTCTACGCGGCCGTGCCACCCGATTGTTGCGATCCGGTGGGAATTGCGAGATGCGGAATGGAGGAAATGAGCCCCCTACCCCTCCTCCACCACCAACCCGTCATATCCAGGTTCGACGCCGGCCGGCAGCTCCGCGCAAAGCGTCGCATAATCCATATCCGGTCCCATATGGGTCAGCACGGCGCGGTGCGGCTTGAGCCGCTCGATGTACTCGAGCGTCCGCGCCAGATGGGTGTGGGTGGGGTGCGGCGTGCGCCGGAAGCAATCGACGACCCAGGTCTCTATGCCTTCCAGAACTTCGAAGGCCGCCTCGTCGAGTTCGACAAAATCGGTCGAATAAGCCATTGAACCAAAACGGAACCCCAGCGTCTTGGAAAACCCGTGGCTTTGCTCGAAGGGCACGATCGACACGCCGCCCACGGCGAACGGACCGTCGATCGTATGCGGTGTCAGTTTCGGCTTGTAGTAGCCCTTGTTGAACCGCAGCGGCTCGAACACATAGCCGAACCGGCGGTCCAGCGACGCCAATGTCTCCGCGCTGCCGAACGCGGGCAGGTCGGCCTTCATGGACAGGTTGACGGCGCGCATGTCGTCGATGCCATGGCAGTGATCCGCATGAGCATGGGTGTAGAGCACCGCGTCGAGCCGGGTGACATGGGCCGCCAGGAGCTGGGCGCGGCAATCCGGCGTGGTGTCGACCATCAGAACGGTGCCGTCGTGCTCGACGAGAATGGACGAGCGGAGCCGCCGGTTGCGCGGCTCTTCCGGATCGCAGTCGCCCCAGTCGCCGCCGATTGCCGGAACGCCGGTTGACGGGCCGCAGCCCAGGACGGTCACCTTCATGACGAAGAAGGATGCTCTATCGTTTTGAAAAGAGCAAAGAAGTTGTCGGTCGTGGTTTTGGCCAACGCGTCCGGCGCCAAATCCTTCAGCGCCGCGAGCCGCGCCGCCGTGTGGACCACATAGGCCGGCTCGTTGCGCTTGCCCCGGTTGGGCATGGGCGCCAGATACGGGGCATCGGTCTCCACCAACAAACGTTCGATCGGCAGTGCCCGCACCGTGTCGCGCAATTCGTCCGCCTTCTTGAAGGTCAGGATGCCGGAGAGCGAAATATAGAAGCCGATTTTCACCGCACGCTCCGCCAGTTGCCGTCCGGTGCTGAAGCAATGGATCACGCCCCGGAACGGTCCCTTGGCGTATTCGTCTTCGAGGATACCGGCGGTGTCTTCGTCGGCATCCCGCGTGTGGACGATCAGCGGAAGTCCCGTCTCCCGCGCCGCGGCGATATGAGCGCGGAAACTGCGGCGCTGATCCTCGCGCGGGCTGTTGTCATAGAAATAGTCGAGCCCGGTTTCGCCGATGCCGGCGACCCGCGACCCGCGCGCCAGGTCGATGAGCGTCTCGGCAGTGACCGGCTCTTCGGTCGCGACGTTATGAGGATGGATACCGACGCTGCACCAGACATCGTCATAGGTCGCGGCAATATCGGTTACCAGATTGAATTCGCTGATCTTCGTGCAAATCGTTAGCATCCGGCCGATGCCGGCGCGGCGGGCGCGGTCGACCACATCGTCCAGGTCTCCGTCCTGCGCCAGATAGTCGAGATGGCAATGGCTGTCGACCAGCATGGGTCAGCTGGCCTCTTCTTCGACGAAGCGGGGAAACACCGGGTTGGGCTTCGGCAACGGGGTTCCGGGCACGAGCGCCGTGTACAGCGCGTCGAAGTTCCGGGCATCCGCCGGGACGGCGATCTGGTCGAGGATGCGCGCGGCCGATTGCGGCATGAAGGGCTGCACCAGAATTCCCAGCCGGCGGATCGTTTCCCCCAGGACATAGAGGACTGTCGCCATGCGCGGCGGGTCGCTCTTCCGCAATTCCCACGGCGCCTGGGCATCGACATAGCGGTTCGCCGCCGAGACGACTTCCCACACGCTGACAAGCGCGGCGTGGAACTGCTGCACGTCGAACGCCGCGCGGCATTTTTCCAGTAGTCCTGCCGCCTGACCGAGCAAAGCCTGGTCCTCGGGCGTCAGCGCACCGGGTTCCGGCGTCTTGCTGCCGCAATTCTTGGCGGTCATCGACAGTACCCGTTGGCACAGATTGCCGAGATCGTTTGCGAGGTCGCTGTTGATGCGATTTATCATGGCCTCGCGCGAGAACGAGCCGTCGCTGCCATAGGGCACTTCGCGCATCAGGAAGTACCGGATCTGGTCGAGACCGAATTCGTCGATCAAGGTTTGCGGCGACATCACGTTGCCGACCGATTTCGACATCTTTTCGCCCTCGATATTGAGGAACCCGTGCGCGAATACGCGCTTCGGCAGTGCGATCCCCGCGGAAAGCAGGAACGCCGGCCAATACACTGCGTGAAATCTCAGAATATCCTTGCCGATGACATGCAGATCGGCCGGCCAGTAGGTCTTGAACGTCTCGCCTTCGACATCGGGATATCCCGCCGCCGTGATGTAGTTGGTCAGGGCGTCCAGCCAGACATACATGACATGGGCGTCATCGTCTGGTACCGGTATGCCCCACCGAAAACTGGCGCGGGAAACCGACAGGTCGCGCAGTCCCTGGCTGACGAAGCTGACGACTTCGTTTCGCCGGGTTTTTGGCAGGATGAAATCCGGGTTTGCCTCGTAATGCGCGAGTAGCGGTTCGGTATAGGCGGATAGACGGAAGAAATAACTCGGTTCTTCGACCCAGTCGACCGGGGCGCCGGAGGGCGCAAGTTTATGCCCGCCGGGGCCATCGGTCAGTTCGTCCTCGCCGAAGAATGCCTCGTCGCGCACCGAATACCAGCCGGCATAGCTGTCCAGATAGATGTCGCCCGCGTCCTGCAACTTCTTCCAGATCGCCTGGCTCGATCGAATATGCCGCGGCTCCGTGGTGCGAATGAAATCGTCGTTGGAAATATTGAGTTGCGCCGTCATGTCGCGAAAGGTTTGCGAAATCTCGTCGCAAAACGCCATTGGCTCCTTGCCCGCGTCCTGTGCCGTCTTCTCGACCTTCTGGCCATGCTCGTCGGTGCCGGTAAGAAACTTCACGTCATACCCGTCGAGCCGTTTGAAGCGCGCCATGACGTCGGTCGAAATCGCCTCGTAGGCATGTCCCAGATGGGGAACGCCGTTCACGTAGGAAATTGCCGTGGTGATGTAATAAGGCTGACCGCCAGCCATGGTCGTTGTCTCCAGGCGGGTGTCCGTCAGCGGGCCCGCGCTTGGGCGCCGTCCAGGATTGCCGCAATTGTCAGAAAGGCGTTCACAACCGTCTGTTTCCGGTCGAGATTCGCGCTGTCCGCCTGCTCCAGCAAGCGGGTGACCTTTTCCCATACCTCAAGCCATTGTTCAAGCGGCGCCAGGCTCAGCAGGCGTTCCCGGACGCGGCCTTCGTTCGCCACCACCTCGGCTTGCGGGCTCGCCTGCGCGGCGGAAACGATCATTCGGGCCAGCCAACGGCCGATCAGATCGCGCAGCGTGACAAACTTGTCGGTGGCCGCGCCGCGCCGTCCTACCGAATCGCCGAGCGCCTGGATGCCGAGAATATCCGGCCGGTCGAGCGTTCCCATCAACCGGACCATCGTTGCGTAAAGCTCGAGCCCGCCCGCCTCGGCAAGTGCGATGGCGTCGCCGATGCTGCCCTCGCCCAGCGCCGCGAGCGCCGTGCGATCCGCATCCGACAGGTCGGGGCGATATTCCGCGAGCAATTGAAGAACGACCGCCTCGTCGAGCGGCTCCAGAAAGAGTTGGGTGCAGCGCGATCGGATGGTCGGCAGCAGCCGGCCCGGCGCATTGCAGGTCAGGAGAAACAGCGCCATCGGCGGCGGTTCCTCCAGGCTCTTCAAGAGGGCGTTTTGGGCGTTCGGGTTCAAATCATCCGCCGGATCGACAAGAATGATCCGCCACCCGCCCTCGGCGGAGGTCATGTTCGTGAAGCGGATCGCCTTGCGCACCTGCGACACCACGATTTGCTGGGTGGGCCGGCCGGTGTCCGGATGGGGCATTCCCGGCTCCAATACCCGCAAATCCGCGTGCCCGCGGGCGGAAATGCGTTGCGCCACCGCGTTATCCGCCGGTATCGCCAGGGAGTCGGCGGGCGGCAGCGCATCGCCAAACAGGCTGTCTTCCCGGTCGCCGCCGCCGCTCAGGACGAATCGCGCAAACCGGTAGGCCAATGTCGCCTTGCCGATTCCGCGCGGGCCGGAAATCAGCCAGGCATGCGGCAGGCGCCCCGACTGCACCGCCTCCAATAGCCGCGATTCGGCGGCTTCATGTCCCAGCAGTGTAAATCGATTGCGCGGATGCAGCGGATCGTTGTCGTCATCTGGGGTGGTACCGGCCATATGTTTGTCTGTTCTAGCGTGTTGGGGTGCCCAGTCGCCGCGACACTTCGGCGAGTATAGACCCGTGGACCGCATCGGCGTCCAGGGTCGCGTCGATCACAGCGCATCGGTCCGGGTTGCGCCGCGCGATTTCCAGGAAGCCCTGCCGCAGCCGCTCGTGAAAAT
>JBFFGE010000150.1:0-12140 GCA_041557595.1 Alphaproteobacteria bacterium | reverse complement strand
TTTGCTGCACAACACCGCGGTCTTTGCATTGGCCGCCGAGGAAGCGAAGCTGGAAATGGTTACGCTGCTCAGCCAATGGCTTTCCAGCCCGTCCGATCCATCGGTCGTGACGCGCGAACATTGGCTCGCCAACAACTTCATCCGCTGGATGCCATCGGTCGACGTGGTGCACGTCAATCCCGGTCTGTTCGCGTTCATCTATCTCCTGGGCCTTCCGACGATCGCGCATTTCGGCATGTTGGCCGCGCCCTTCGGCGACGGTCTTAACGCCCCGCCGTCGAACGAAGACATTGCCCGGGTCGCCGCGGCCGTGCTCATGGATCCGGCGCCGCATATCGGCAAGAGTTATCGCCCGACCGGACCGAAGCTGCTGTCCACCGCCGACATCGCGGGAATTCTGTCGCGAGTGCTGGACCGCAAGGTTGCGTACCGCGACGTGCCGTTCAAAATTTTCCTCAAGGCGGCGATAGCCCAGGGATTCCCGGTCTTCGAAGCATCGCAATTGCGCCACTACACGGAGGCCCTCAAGGATGGCGCCTTCGCGATTGGCGCTCCGACCGATCACGTTCGCGAACTCACCGGCACGCCCCCGGAAGATTTCGAGACTATCGCGCGGCGCTATATCGCCAATCCAACGCTCATTCACCCGAGACTCAAATTGGGCGGCAAGCGCGATGCCATCGCCTTGCTCGGCCGCATGCTGCTCACCCGCGCGCCCAACCTGGACGCATTCGAGCGCGAACAGGGTCATCCGCTCCTGCGCAACCCGCTCGCTGCGCAAGAGAACGCCGAATGGCACGCCGCTCGCGCCATCCCGCAGGCCGTCCCCGTGACAGCGGGCGCGTCATAGCGGTATCCTGAAAGGACGCATCGGTCATCATCGTCACATCCGGAGGAGCAGCTTCATGAGTAAGAAAACGGTCGTCGGCACGGGCGGGGAATTGCTCATGCATCAATTGGTGGCGCAGGACGTCGAATACGCGTTCACCAATACCGGCAGCGCGGAGGCCGGCTTCTTCAACGCGTTTCTCACCGTTCCCGGCGTTCAGCCAATCCTCCTGCTGGCGGAATCGCTGGTGCTGTCGGCCGCCGACGGATACGCGAAAGCCGCGAACAAGACCGCCTTCGTCAATGTGCACCTGGCGGCGGGCACACGGCAGGGCTCGGGCCAGCTCCAGAACGCCTATTTCGACGGCTCACCGATGGTGGTGACCGCGGCGATGCGCGATCCCGGATCGTTCGGGGACCATAATACGCTGGGCGCCAGCAGCGGATTCTCCCAAATGGGCGCGGTTGAGGACATCACCAAGAAACGCTGGGAAGTGATCGACGCCCGCGGCGTCGCGATGGCGACACGGCGCGCCTTCAAGGAAGCCATGACCATGCCAACCGGACCGGTCTATCTGGCATTTTCGAGCCCGGCGCTCGACGCGACCGGCGTCGAAGGTACTATCCAGGCCGTACAGGGATTGGAAATGGCGCAAGTCCCGAACGGCGGGACGATCGAAAAAATCCATGACGCGCTGCTCAACGCCGAAAACCCGCTGCTGCTCGTCGGACCCGACATCCGGACCGCCGGCGCCCAGCGTGAAATCCTCGAACTGGCGGAGAACTACTCGCTGCCCGTCGCGGTCGGGTTTTACGACTACGGCGCGTTCCCGCTGAAGCACCCCAACTATGTGGGCATGATCGACGCGATGGAGGAACAGGATTGGGACGTCGTGTGCTGCGTAGGGTACCGGCAGAACACGCGCGCCAATCCGGCCGACCTCAAGTTCCAGAAAACCGGCACGATCATCGGCATCGGCCACGATCCGGCGATGATGGGCAACACCTTCGCGTTGGACATGGACGTCTGGGGCAACGTCAAGCACACGCTGACCGCGCTGAACGCGCTCTGGAAGCCGGACCATTCGAATTTGAAGCACCTGCAAAAGCGCAAATCGGATCTGTATTCCCAGGCCGAGGCGCGGGCGGCGCAGCAAGCCGAACAGGCAGGCAAGCTGTCCAAGGACAACCCGATCCACCCGCTCTATCTGGGCCATGAGATGGCGCAGAACCTGGCCAAGAATACCCTGCTGCTCTCGGAGAATTTCCGCGCGGCCGACCACCTCATGCCGTTCGGCTACGGCGACAACGACTGGCGCATGGTGCGCACCGCCGGCGGCAGCCTCGGCTATGGCGTCGGCGGCGCGATCGGCGCGCAACTCGGCGCGCCCGACCGGCCCGTCGTGCTCAGCATCGGCGACGGCGGCGTGATGTACAGCGCCTCCGGCTTCTGGACCATGGCGCGTTACAGCCTGCCGATCCTCACCGTGGTCTGGAACAACATGAACTATCAGACCGTGCGCACGAATTTCGCCGCCTGGGGCGGCGACATGAAAGAGCAGAACAAGTATCCGGAAACCTTCCTCGGCGATCCGGCGATCGACTACGTCATGCTGGCGAAGGCGCAGGGCATCGAGGGCATGCATGTGCACGAGCCCGGCGACCTCGCCGCCGCCCTGCAGCGCGGCCGCGACGCGCAAGCGGCGGGCGAACCGTTCCTGCTCGACGTCCATATCACCAATGTCGGCCAGGGCGCGGATTCAAGCTGGTACAAGGAATATGCGCTGAATTCGTAGCGGTGATTTCAATTCTCGGTGGTCATTCCCGCGAAAGCGGGAATCCAGGCGCTGGGAGATCACTGGATTCCGGATTGGCCCGACGCGCCGTCCGGAATGACGTCAGAAATAATTCAGCGCTAAAACCTCACACCCGACGCGCGGCCGCCTTCCCAAACCCAATCGCACAGGTTCGATGCGCCGTGGAACCCGCATGCCCTTTCCGCGTTGTACTGGTTGAGACCACGAACGCGGAGGGATGTATGAGCGACCTAATCGCAATCGCCTATGACGAAGAATTCAAAGCCGGAGAAGTTCTGCAGAAGCTCGAACGAATGAAAAAGGAACACCTCATCGATCTTGACGATGCGGTCGTCGTGATTCGCGACGAAGACGGCAAGGTGAAACTGAAACAGACCCATAACCTTGTCGTCGGCGGTGCTGCCAGCGGCAGTCTCTGGGGGATGTTGATCGGTTTGCTGTTCCTCAATCCGCTGCTCGGTATCGCCGTCGGCGCGGGAAGCGGCGCCCTCGTCGGCTTTCTCACCGACATCGGGATCGACGACAAGTTCATGAAGGAGATCGGCGAAACCCTGGTTCCCGGTTCGTCGGCGCTGTTCCTGCTGGTCCGGAAGGTTACGCCGGATAAGGTGCTGCCCGAAGTGCAACCGTTCGGTGGCACGGTCATACGAACATCCCTGTCCGCGGAACAGGAAGAGAAGCTGCGCGCGACCTTCGCCGACCACGCCAAGGAATTGCAATCTTCGCAAACGGACACCGGCGCACAGCCGGCGGCGTAGCGCGGAAAGCGATGGCGACTCTCGGTCGGGCGGCGCTGCAAGGCGCAGACGTTCGAGTCAGAACGTCACGCCCGACGCGAGGTAGTGTTCGACGATCTCGCGGCCGGTCGCCTTCCACACACCGTCATGGGCGGAAATGTGCGCGAGCGCCCGGTCGAGCGCGCCGATGCGGTGCGGTTGGCCGATGATGAACGGGTGCAGGCAGATCGCCATGACCCGGCCCGATTCCGCGCCTTCGCGATACAACACGTCGAACTGGTCGACGATCATGCGTTCGAACTGCTCCGGCGTGTGGCGGCGGAAACTGAGCGCCGGCGAATCGTTGACCTCATAGGAATACGGCAGATAGACCAGCGGTTTGCCGTTTATGTCCATCATGTAGGGCTGGTCGTCGTTGACCCAGTCGGAAACGTAGAGGCAGCCTTCCTCGACCAGGTAGTCCAGCGTGTTCCAGGTTTCCGCCAGACCGGAGCCGAGCCAGCCCGCGGGCCGCCTGCCGGTCGCCGCCTCGATGCGGTCGAGCGATTGGCGGATGAAATCATGCTCGGTCTCCGGTGGAATCTCGTTCTGCCGATGCATATTGGCCTGCCCATGGCCCATGAAGTCCCAGTCGAGCTTCAGGCAATCCTCGATGATTTCCGGGAAGGCGTCGCAGACCTTGCTGTTGAGCGACACCGTGCCGCGAATGCCGTGTTTCTCCAGCACCTCCATGATGCGAAAGACGCCGACCCGGTTGCCGTAATCGCGCTGCCCCCATTCGCGGACCATCGGCGTCTTGGCGTCGGGCCCCGGGCGCTGATGCGCATCGTTCGGCAGGGGCTCGTCGAGTGCGAAATACTCGATGTTGGGCACCACCCAAAGGGCGAGCTGCGCTCCGCCCGGCCAGGTGATCTTGGGCCGCCGGTTGATCGGCACGTAGTTGAAGGGTCCGTAGGGTCGGGGTTCCATCGCGACCTGCTCCTTATCCGCTTGCCGAACGCTTAGCCGAGTTCCTTGCCCAGGAAGGCGAGAACCTTGTCCCACGCGTCTTCGCTGACATCGTGCCGGTAGCGTTCCTCGCTGGTGAAGGACTGGAACCCATGGCCGGCGCCGTCATAGCGGTGAAAGGTGTGCGGCACGCCGGCGGCGGTGAGCGCCGCATCGTAGTCGTCCACGTCTTGCGGCGACGGCCCCTGGTCCTCGTTGCCGAAAAACCCGGCGACCGGACATTTTATGTTGCCCGCGAGATCGATTGCCGGCGGCGTTCCCGGTCCCATCGGATTCTTGATCCGCCCGCCGTAAAAAATCCCGCATGCCTTGTACTCCGGATTGTGGCACGCGCCGAGCCAGGCGACCCGGCCGCCCCAGCAATGGCCGACGATACCGATGCGCGATCCGTCGACGTTTTTTTGTCCCGCCAGATGATCGAACGTCGCCTTGAGGTCCAGCACCGTCCAGTCGTCGCGGAATTCGTCGCGCTTGATCTGGATATCTACCTCCTTCGGCCACCAGTGGAATATGAACGGCACGGCGACCGCAAAGCCGTTTTCGGCATAGCGCTCGGCGGTCTTCAGCGTGACCGTGTCGTTCTCGACGCCGGTATGACCGACCGGAATATGCTGGGCCAGGACGATCCCCGGATGCGGGCCGTCGCCTTTCGGCTCATACATGAAGATTTCCATCGGGCTGTCCTTGACCGTCACGGTGTCGATGCGATGCATGTTCTGTGCTCCCTGTCTGCGCGTATTCGAACGACGAAATGGTACCGACTGCACGCGGCGTTGCGAATTATCGCAACGTCGGCGCACCCGCAGCCAAATTTGCGTTAGTCTTGAGGATCGGCGCGATAATGTCACGCCCATCGGGACCGGTTCGGAATGGAGAACGCCATGACTGACGCATTCGACTATCAATCCCTGTTCGCAAAAAATCTGCCGGCGCCGGCCGGAAAATGGAGCGGCTTCGCAAAATACAACTTCATCGGCGGGCATAACGATCCCGAAGGCATTCCGATCGAAGGCCTGATCGCCTCGGCCGAGCGGGTGCTGCGGCGGCGCGGCCGCACGCTGGCGACCTACAATCTGGATGGCGGCCCGCTCGGCGATCCCGAGCTGCGCCAATTCCTCGCCGACAAGCTGAAGCAATACCGCGGTTTCCAGCCGTCGGCGGACGAAATTCTCGTCACCTCCGGCTCGAACCACGCGCTGACGCTGCTGTTCACCACGCTGCTCGATCCCGGCGACACGGTGATCGCCGAAGAGCACACCTATGCCGGCGCGCTCGGGCGGATGCAGGGACGCGGCGCCAGGATCATCGGGGCCAAGCTCGACGGCGACGGGCTGCGCGCCGACCACCTCGCCGAGATCCTCGAGGCGCAGCGCAAGAACGGCGTGCGGCCGAAATTCATCTACACCATCCCGACGATCCAGAACCCGACCTCCACGGTCATGCCGGTGGAACGCCGCCGCGAATTGCTCGACGTCAGCCGCGAATACGGCGTGCCGGTAATCAAGGACGAATGCTACGCGGACCTGCTATGGGATGAGACTTGGCCGAACTCGATGTGCGCCATGCCGGGATCGGAGCACGTCATCCATGTCGGTTCGTTCTCGAAATACCTGTCGCCGGCCCTGCGACTCGGCTATGTCGTCGCGCCTTGGGCGGTGCTGGGACAAATGCTCGGACTCAAGAACGACGGCGGCACCAGCGCGCTCGCGCAAATGGTGGTCGCCGATTTCATGCGCGAGCATTACGACGACCATGTCGCCGCGCTGAACGAGCGGCTGAAACGCAAGCGCGATGTGCTGATCGAAGCGCTGCAGGAACAGTTCGGCGCCGCCGCCGAATTCGATGTGCCGCCGGGCGGTATCTATCTCTGGATCAAACTCCCGGAAGCGGTCGATACCCTGAAACTCGCCGCACCGGCGGCGGCCGACGGCGTCGCCTTTAATCCCGGCCCGCAATGGTCGGTGGACCCGGCAACCGCGACGCACCATCTCCGCCTCTGCTTCGCCTACCCGTCGGAAGAAGTCATCCGCGAAGGCGTCGCCAAACTGGCCGAAGTCTGCCACCGCGAATTCGGCGTCCCCATCCGCAGCGCGAACGTCGCGCGGGAGTCATAGAAGTTCCCGTGAGAGGAACCATCTTTGTCATTCCGGGCGGCGCAGCGCGCCGATCCGGAATCCATTTCACGCCGGTAGCTCCTGGATTCCCGCGTTCGCGGGAATGACCGAAAACCTTCATGTACCCATGCGAAATTGTGGCCCTGAGTAAGCAGTCGCCGCGCCTTAACCGAACTTCGATACCCAATCCGCAATGGCGCGGCCGATCTCGTCGGGGCTGTCTTCCTGGATGAAATGCGTGCCCTTGACGGTCACCTCGGTCTGGTTCGGCCAGGTGCGGCAAAATTCACGCTGCCGCCCGGTCAGAATCGAACCAGGTTCAGCATTGACGAACAGCTTCGGCAGGCCGCTGCCGGCCAGCCATTCGGCATACGCCTCGACGATTGCGACCACCTCGGCCGGCTCGCCCTCGATCGGGATTTGCCGCGGCCAGGTCAGCGTCGGCCGCCGGCCCTCCCCCGGCGTCGCGAACGGCACGCGGTAGGCCGCCATCTCCGCCGCGCTCAGCGGCCGCATGACGGAATTCGGCAGGACGCGCTCCACGAAGACGTTCTTTTCCAGGATCAGCGGTTCGCCCGCGTCGGTGCGAAAATTCCGGAAAACCCGGCGCGCGTTTTCCGGCCAGTCGTCCCAGGTCAGCGGCCGGACGATGGCTTCCATATAGACGATCCCCTTTACCCGGTCGGCATTCCGGCGCGCCCAGTCGAAACCCAGCGCGGAGCCCCAATCGTGCAGCACCAGCACCACACGGGAGCCGAGCGCGAGCTGATCCCACAACGCAAACAGATAATCGCGCTGCTCGGCAAAGGTGTAGCGCTCGGGGCCCGAAGGCTCGAGCTTGTCCGACGCGCCCATGCCGATCAGATCGCACGCGACGAGACGGCCGAGCGCCTCGCAATGGGGCATGACGTTGCGCCACAGATAGGACGAGGTGGGGTTGCCATGCTGAAAGACGATTGTGTCACCGCCGACCGTGTCGCCGCCATCGCCATCCGTGTCGAGATAGGCCATCTGTTTGCCGTTGACCGTCGCAAACCTTGTGGCGCCATAGGGTTTGGTGGCGAGGGGCATGGCTAGCCGCGAATATCATCGAGAACCGGCATCAGATAGGCCTTGAAGCTTTCATGGTCCTCGCTCATCGGGAAGTGTCCGAGCCCTTTCATGATTTGCAGTTTCGCGCCGGGAATCGCTTCGGCCGTGATCTTGCTCATCTCGGGCGAGCAGGAGAAATCGTATTCGCCGGTCAGCATGTAGACGGGGCATCGCGCCGTGTCGATTTCGTCGATGTGGTCCATGATGTCCCCTTCGACCGTATAAAAATGCAGATCGCCCTCGAACACACCCGGCCCGCCCTGCATGTAATGCCACAGCGTTTCCCACCGCTGATCGGACGGCGTGGTCGGCGCGATAAGGCCCGACACCATGCCCGCACACACATGCGCCCCATGGACGTCCGGCCGGTACAGCCAGGTCGTGTCGTAATAGGGATTGGCCATGCCCGCCGATTGCAGCCCGATGACGCAGCGCACCGCATCCGGATGCCGGCGCGCCAGATGGAGCACGACACGGCCGCCGATCGAACACCCCATCACCACCGGCGCATCCAAATCCAGAGCGCTCGAGACGGCGAGGATCAATTCGAGATATTTTTGCGTGGTCAGGGTGTAGTCCTCGACCTCCCATCCGGCGGGCGGCGAGGATTTGCCATGCCACGGCATGTCGAAGGCGATGACGCGGAAATCGCGCGTAATGTCGCCATCGTTCAACAGGGCGCGGTATTGCCGGCCATCGGACCCGGCCGTATGCAGGCACAGCAGCGGGACGCCCGCGCCCGCCTCCTCCCAATAGATCCGGTGCGGCCGTCCCCAGACCTCCAGCGTCATATACCGCCCGACGACGGGCTCGATTTTTGCGCCGCTCATGCCACATCCCTCGCGGTGCGCGGCAATTCCAGCAGGCGTTTGACATACAGGATATTTGAGAAGAATTTTTGCAGATTCCCCTCGATGGTGATGTGACCGCAGGCGCGCATGGCGATCGGGTCGTGAAAGGTCGGCGGCGGCACCGGCTCCCAGAATTTCTGCCATGCCGAAGCAGCGCCGCGAAGGGCGAAGTCCCAGGATCGAATTCTGCCGTCGGCCGCCTCGACCGAGGCCACCGCGCCATCCTGGACGCGGATGAAATAATTTTCGTCGCCGACCCCGAGCAGCATCACGAAAGTGCAGTTCTTGCCCCAGCGGCGGGCGAGCGCATCGGCATTGGCAATTTGGCGGAGCTGTTCCATTCGGCATTCCCGAGTTGACGCGACCGAATGAGAGCTTATGCGGCGGCAGCGCGCGTTTCCAGACCGATCACCGCGCCGCCTTAAACGACCCCGTCCCGATGCCGCGGCCCCGGCGCATACGACGCCGGCGATAGCGCCAGCGAGACCTGCTCCACCGGCTCGAAATCGATCAGGTCGATCGACACGATCTCGTCCGGCTCGCCGCTGCAACAATGGATGAAAAGTGTAAGATCGCGGCAAATCCCCCCATGCACGGCGCCCGGCGCATTGAATCGGTACATACCCGGCCCGGCAACCACGCGGCCCGCCCCATCATAATACCCGCCTTCCAGGATGTAGATTTCCTCGCCCAGCTCGGACGCCTTGCCGACGATCTTCCACGCCTTGCCCGGCGGCGCCTTGTACCGGGAAATCACGGTCAGGCCGTGGCTGTGCTGCCGCAATACGCGGCGCCAGCGCCCGTATTCACGGCCGTCTTCGCCCGTGACGTTATAGCCCGCGGGCTCCCATTCGCCATCGCCGGGCGCCAATTCGAAGCTCTTCCAGAAATCGTTTTTCATCGTTCTTCCCTGCTGTGATGCGGCCATCCTACGCAGCGCCGGCGGAGAATGTTACGGTGAGAACCGAAGCATCGGCCGGCGCCGCCGCGTACAGTGTTCCTGCCTACGGAAGGAGGTCGAGAATGGCCAGCAACGCCAAATTCGCCGAAGTCGCGTCCCTCGCGGGCGATCCCGGTCGCGCCGGAATGCTGCATGCGCTGATGGACGGCCGCGCGCTGACGGCAACCGAACTGGCCCGCGTCGCCGGCATCACACCGCAAACGGCGAGCGATCATCTTGCCCGCATGGTCTCGGCGGGCCTGCTCAGCGTGGTTAAACAAGGGCGGCATCGGTATCACCGGCTCGCCTCGCCGGCGGTCGCTCGGATGATGGAAAGCATCATGCAGGTGGCCTCGGTCCTCGAACCGGATCGGCCTCGGCTCGCGACTGGCCCCCGGGATGCGGCGCTGCGATCGGCGCGGACCTGTTACGATCACCTGGCCGGCCGCCTCGGAGTCGCGCTGGCGGACGCGTTGGTGACGGAAGGCTATGTCGAGCTGACCGACGATGCCGGCCTGGTCACCGATGACGGCCGCGCGCTGCTGGACCGGCTGGAGATCGATGTCGATGCGCCGCCGGCCCGCCGCGGAAAACGTGCGGCGCGTATCCTGTGCCGGCCCTGCCTCGACTGGAGCGAAAGACGGCCGCACCTGGCGGGCGCCGTCGGCACCGCGATCTGCAAGCACAGCTTCGCGAAAGGCTGGATCCGCCGCCAGGACGGCACGCGCGCCGTCGCGGTCACGCCGAAAGGACAGCGCATTTTCCGCGAAGAGTTCGGCATGCGGCTGGAATAGCGCCCTCCACATTATCCAAAATCGCGCTCACACCCTTTACTCTGTCGCCGTTCCCGGTGTTCATGATATCAGGCACGGTCGGTTTGACGGCCCGAACCGCCCCAGAATGAAATTGAAAAGGGAGAAGAAAAGGTGGCCACGCAACTGCCCAAAAAAATGCAAGCAATCGTCATTACCGAACCGGGCGGGCCCGAGGTTCTGGAGACCGCAACCGTCGACGTGCCCGCGCCGCGCCCGAACGAAATCCTCATCAAGGTCGCGGCCGCAGGCATCAACGGGCCGGACATGATGCAGCGCAAGGGGCTGTATCCGCCGCCGAAGGGCGCGACCGAGCTGCTCGGCCTCGAAGTGGCGGGCGAAGTCGTCGCGGTCGGCAAGGATGCCAAGGGCTGGTCGGTCGGTGACCCGGTCTGCGCCTTGACCAATGGCGGAGGCTACGCGGAATACGTGCCGGCCGATGCCACCCACTGCCTGCCCATCCCGAAGGGGCTGAGCCCGGTCGAAGCGGCGACCTTTCCCGAAGCCTATTGCACGATCTGGAGCAATATATTCCTGCCGCCCACATCGTTGCAGGCGGGCGAGACCTTCCTCGTACACGGCGGCGCCGGCGGATTGGGCACCGCGTCGATCCAGTTGGGCAAGGCGTTCGGCGCGAAGGTGTTCGCGACCGACAGCCCCGCCGAGCGATGCAAAATTTGCGCGGAACTCGGCGCCGACCGCGTGATCGACTACAACGAGGAGGAATTCGTCGACATCGTCCGCGGCGAGGCCGGCGGCGCGGATGTCATCCTCGACATCGTCGGCGGACCCTATATCGAACGCAACATCAAGGCCGCGCGCCACGACGGCCGTATCGTGCAATTGGCGTTTGCGCTGGGCTCGAAGGTCGAAATCAACCTGATGTCGGTCATGCTGAAGCGGCTGATCTACACCGGATCGACACTGCGCAGCCGGCCCGAGGAATTCAAGACCCGGGTCATCGCCGACCTGCGTGAAAAAATCTGGCCGCTGATCGAAAACGGCACAATCAAGCCGGTAGTGCGCCAGTCGATCCCGCTGGCCGACGCGTCGGAGGGACACCGCATGATGGAAACCGCCGGACATACCGGCAAGATCGTGCTGGAGATCGGCTGACGGGCCAGGCCTCATCGCCTGTGCCGGCGGCATTAGGCGGTCCGCCCCCGCCAGCCCAATACACCGAGGCCACCTGGCGCGGGCAATGTCGGCGAGTGGGACAGAACCGGACTAGAATCTCGAACGCCGATCCTCGACATTGGCATGCACATCGATCAGCACCGTCTTACCATTGGCGTTCAGGCGCTGGGCTTCCTTCAGCGCCGGCGCCAGTTCCGCCGCTTTCTTGACCGTAATGCCGACTGCGCCCATTCCCTCCGCGACCTTGGCGTAGTCGCCCTGCATGGTGGAAACGCCATACTGCTCCCGCGCCTCAACGCCGATCGTGCCCTGGGTCGGGCCGGAGTATGTGGCCATCGCGCTGTTGTTCAGCAGCACCGTGGTGATGGCGGCGCCGGACCGGACGGAGGTTTCAATATCGGTCCCGGACATGCCGAAGGCGCCGTCCCCCATCAGGTTCAGGCAGAACTTCTGCGGCGCCGCCATCTTGGCGCCGATCATCAACGGAATGCCGAAACCAAGATGGGTGGTCTTGCCCCAGCCAATATAGCTGTGGGGCACGGTCGCCCTATAGAACGGCACAATCGTGTCGCGCGGCGCGCCGGCGTCATGGGTGACGATGCTGTTGTCGGGATCGAGGGTGTCGTTCAACGCCTGGATGACCCGATAGTAGCTGATCGGCACCTCATCCGCGGTCAGCGCTCCCGTCCACTCCGCCATCCACTTCTCCTTGGCGGCGGAGACTGCGGCTTCGACCCGGCTCCGGTCGCCGACGCCGCAACCGTCGGTCTTGGCCTTGATGCATGCGATCAGCGCCTCGATGGT
>JBFFGE010000149.1:0-12171 GCA_041557595.1 Alphaproteobacteria bacterium | reverse complement strand
GGTTCGAACGGGTTTCTTCCCCGCCGCCGGCGGCGTCAATCTGTACTATGAGGACACGGGCAGCGGCGCGCCGATCGTCTTCGTGCATGAATTCGCCGGCGACTACCGCAGCTGGGAGCCGCAGGTGCGGTATTTCTCGCACCGCTTCCGCGTCATCACCTTCAACGCGCGCGGCTACCCGCCCTCCGACGTGCCCGAGGAACCGGACGCCTACAGCCAGGACATCGCCGTCTCGGACATTCTGGCGTTGCTCGACCACCTGAAGATCGAAAAGGCCCATCTGGTCGGCTTCTCCATGGGCTCCTTCGCGGTGCTGTTCTTCGGCCTGCGCCATCCGGACCGCGCGAAATCGGTCACGCCGGTCTGCTGCGGCTACGGCGCGCAGGAAGGCTGGGAGGACATCCACAAGGACAATTTCAATCAATTCGCCGACGCGCTCGAAGTCGAGGGCGAGGCCGGCCAAGCGTCGAAGCAATACGCCATCGGTTCGACCCGGGTGCAGTTCGCGCTCAAGGACCCGCGCGGCTGGCGGGAGTTCGCCGACCAATTCGAAGCGCTCTCGAAGAAAGGCCGCGCCATGACGCTCCGCCATGTGGTGGCGGCGCGGCCGTCGGTCTACAGCTTCGAGGCGGAGATGAAAAAGATGACGATCCCGGTGCTGATCCTGACCGGCGACGAGGACGAGCAAACCCTGCTACCGGGCGTGTTCATGAAGAACACCATCCCCAGCGCCGGGCTCTGCGTGCTGCCGCGCATCGGCCACACGATCAATCTGGAAGAACCGGGATTGTTCAACGCGATGCTGTACGATTTCTTCACCGCGGTGGAGCTCGGCCGCTGGAAGCCGCGCGACCACCGCACCATGGCGACCGACAAATACCTCGCCCCGGAATCCGACCTGACCACCGCGCCCACGGTGAAGCGCGGTTGATGCGGTCGCACGGTCTGGAACGCACGCTCGGCCGCAGCGTCACGCCGCCCCGCCCCGGACGGCCGAAATCAGTCGCGGAGAGCGGGTGAAACTATATACTGTCCCGAGTTTTCCCCGGCTTCACCAAATACCAGCGGACCAATGTAGACATTTGATTTCAGTCCGTTAGCATCTGTAGCGAAGACAGTCATGGATCACACTCCCCTATTAGCCACACAAATCGCTTATCAACCAACTGCCAAGCTTCATTGAAAAATTCTGCACAACAGACGATCGGTCATGAGATTGGCCGTAACAATTCACCACCTTTTGTAAATCTTCGAAAAAATAGGAACGGAACAGAAATTGAATAAACCGAAGCGCTGAATAAAAATCCCGATATATAGGCAAGAGTGATGACAAAAAATGATCCCCTGAAATTCATCTTGCCCAACCCATGATCCACACACATTTTTTCGGCAAATTGCTCGCTATTGAAGAAAATAAATAACCCGATGCAGAACAAAGAAATCGAAAAATACGTAATAAAAAATCTTGTGACTGAAAAGTTCTTACTTTTAAAAATATCGCTTTGGACAGATCGAGCAAAGTAATATCTTAACAATATATCTCGATATTTATAAAATATGACAATTGATGATAGGCCAACAGAAAAGCTTAATATCAAGCCAATATGCACAAATGAAAAATACTGTTTTCCAGTTTGCGAAAGAGGTTGACCACAATCATTTATATTGAAAAATCTGTGACCAATAAAATTCCCGACTTCCACAAAATTCGAAAACGCACCACTGGCAAGGGGCGCGATATTAATCAGGAGAGAGGTCAATACTGAAATTACTATTCCCGAAATTACATGAATTATCGAAATATTTTTGAATTTGTTTGCAATCTTTTCTGGTTTTTTATAATACGTTTTATAAGTTAATTTGACGAATTGGTCGTCCGAGTATTTATTAATTTTATTATTACCACGTATTTGAAAATCTCTTTTGTTATGCCAGAAGAAATCGACAAAACCGACTATTAACATCCCGAACAAATTTCCACCGTCGCCGATCAATTTGCCAATAATTGCTCCGATTGTTGATTTCCTTAATCCTTTCCGCCAATCCGAATTGCGAGGGTTCTCGCTATTCGAGATACCAAAATTGCGTGACGAACGTCGCCCGTTACTATCCGCCATCACACCCCCGCCCCCTTCAGCGTCTGCACGGTGCGCTTGCCGTCCGGCGCGGTGTGGTGGAACTTGAACGTTTGCTTCGCGAGCGCGGTCTTGCAGAGGTCGGCGAGGAACACCTCGGACTTGCCGAAGGGCGCGATCACTTCGACCAGCCAGCAGCGGTCGCCGCTCTTCCAGTCCGCCGGCGCGAGCCGTCCGGTGCCCGACTGCAGGCGCGCCTCCGCCTCCTCGCCGAGGTAGCCCCAGAGGGCGGCGCCGACCGGTTTGCCCTCGGCGTGGAAGATTCGAAATTGCGACAGCAGCACCGGCGCCATCACGAACCATTCGAGGTCCGAGATGAACATTTTGCGGTGGCCCGGCGATTGCGACATCAGCCAGACGATCTCGCCGAGCACGGCGGCGACCGTCGCCAGCGGCGTCGCGCTCTCCGGCGGCGCCTTGACGTCGGGCCGAGGAATGCCGAGCGGGGCGTCGCCGGGGCTGGGCGGGACGGAATCGCGGCGTCAACGGCGGCAAGTGCAACTTCCATTTGAGGATGTTAGCAACCGGTCGAATTCGGCGGCAATGGGCAATCCCTCGGCTCACCCGTAATTTCCGGGTCTTGTCACCGCTTGCGTCGACCACCGCACCCACCCGTGCGCGCATTAATCCGCCGCGTGGAACCGCCGATGCGTCTCGTCCGGCGCGCCACAATCCAAGGGCAGCGCGAGGGCGGCAGGAGGGCAATTAATTATATACTGTCCCCGGTTTCTGGCGCAGGCGGGCACGGGATAGCGCGTCGGCCCCTCACCCCCGATACGTAACCGCCGCCACCGCGCATTCCGCGACGCGCTTGCCCTCGCCGTTGACCGCCAGGACCGCCGCGAGCTTGCCGTCACCGCCGCGCTTGCCCCAGACCGCGATGGCGTCATCCCAGAACACCGGGCGCTTGAAGCGGACCGTCACGTCGAGCGCGTCGATGGCACCGCCGAGCGCCAGCGCCTCCATCAGGAAATTCACCGTCTGGTTGCCGGCGATGATCGGCGCGCGAAAACCGAAATTGTTCGCATATTCCATATCGAGATGGATCAGATTGTCGCTGCCCTGACAGTAGCCGAGCGTGTCCTCCGGCGTGCATTGCTTCTCGGTCAGCCGCTCGAAGCCCTCCTTCGACGGCGCCGGCGGCGGTGGGCGCTGCGCACGCTTCGCGCCGTCCGGTTCCACCCGCGTCGGGTCGACCATCATCACATGGGGCCGCACGGTCATCACCGATCGCCCCTCGGTATCCGCGTAGTCCCATTCGCTGTGCGCGACCCAGCCGCGCGGATGATCGGCGATCTCGGTAAAGAGGCCGGCCAGGGTATAGGGCGCATCGAGCCGCAGCGGCGCGTGCAGCTGGATATGATGGACGGTGTGCACCTTGCCGACTTCGGGCCGGCAGCGCTGCATCGAGGCGGTATTGAACGTGATCGGCCGCCGCGCCAGCAGCGCCGGATCGACCCAGTCGCCGTAGCGCTCCGGCGGGATACCGCAATGGCCGTGCAGCCGGCGCTGCTCCGCCGCGGTAATCGTCCGGAGCTCGGTCGGAAAGACGTAGCCGGCCTCGACCCGCAACTCGATCGACGGGTCGACCCGGTAGGTGGATTCGGGTTCACCGGTAGAGGGGGCATTTTGAGGCATCGATAGCGTCCTTGTTTTGTCGCTCGACAGATATTCATGTCATTCCGGACAAGGCATCGCCTTGATCCGGAATCCAGAAATCTGCGGCATGGATCCCGGATAGGCGCATCGCGCCTTCCGGGATGACGATTCTCGTGTGGCTCGCGTCCTAAGCGGACACCAACCGGACGTAGTCGTCGAGCGACCCGTCGTCGAAATTGCGCAGCACGTCGAACAGCTCGGCGGCTTTCTCCATGCCGAGCACGGGCTCGACCAGGCCGTCGAACTTGGTCCGCATGTCGTCCCAGCTCATCGGGTTGGTCGGGTTGCCGAGCGCCATGGGGCACTCCGCGTCGACCACCGACCCGTCGGCGAGCTTGACCCGCAGCGCCGCGCTCCGCGAATCGCGATCTTGCGACGACAGCAACGTCACCCGGCTCAATGTGTCACGCAGCACCGGCTCCCGCACCCGCTCCTCCGAGAAGTCGAGCGCGGTGACCGGATAGCCGTTGAGGCCGAGCGCCACGCAATACGCGGCGCTGAACTTGCCCTCGAGCCCGGTCTGCGGGTTCGGCTTGCCGGCCAGCATGGTGCAGAGATAGCTGACGTCGACCTCGATCGAATCGATCTCCTTGCCCTTCACCCGGTCGGAAATGCTGCGCGCCGCGTCGATCACCGGATGGGTCAGCAGGCACGAGGAATAGGGCTTGAAGGTGTTCTGCAGCACTTCCCAGTCCTCGCCGTAATCGAGGGCGGGGATCTTGACCGCGCCGTCCTGGATGATCGCGTTGGCGAGCGCGCCGTCGGTTTCGATCAGGTCCTCCGCCGCGACGAAGCCTTCGGCCGCCAGTTCGGCCGCGAGAATGCCGTTCATCGCCGCCTTGCCCGAATGGAACGGCTTGGACATGGTGCCGAAGGAGCCGACCAGCCCGCCGACCTGCGTCGCCGCCGCGCCGAGCGCGTTGCGCACGCCCTGCTCGTCGAGCCCGAGCAGCACCGCCGACGCCGCCGCCGCCGCGAAACAGCCGAACACGCCGGTCGAATGGAAGCCGCGCTCGTTCGCCGTCTGGCCGAAGAAGGCGCCGCCGAGCCGCGCGCCGGTCTCGAAGCCGGCGATATAGGCGGACAGGATTTCCCGCTCGCTCGCCCCCACATGCATGCCGACCGCCAATGCGGCGTTCCAGGCGGGGCTGCTGAGATGGGCGACCGCGCCCACATGGGTGTCGTCGTAGTCGAGGCAGTGCGCCATGGTCGCGTTGACCTGGGCGGCCGCCGCCGGCGCCGCCTTGCCGCCGAGCAGGACCTGCGCATCGCCGCTGGTGCCCCATTTGGCCGCGACCTGGCGCACCGACTGGCCGGCTTCCTCCGCATGCGCGCCGATACCGACGCCGATCGTGTCGACCAGCGTCATCCGGGCGGCGTCCAGCACGCTGGCCGGATAGTTGTGACCCTTGGCGGCGGCGATGAAGCGGCCCGCCGCGGCGGCGTTCGGATTGGTCTGCGTCTGTGTGCTCATGGCTCTATCACTCCCGTATCGCGCAATTCACTGCGTTGCTCCTCGGAATAACCGAGATCGGCCAGGATACCGTCATTGTCCGCGCCCAGGCCCGGCGCGCCGGTCCGGTTCCCTGTCGTCAGCCCCGACGGGGCGAACGGGCTGGCCAGATGCGGGATCCGTCCCTCGACCGGATGATCAATATACTCGATCATGCCGCGCGCCGCGACCGTGCCCGACGCCAGCGCCTCGTCCGGCGTGTAGACCGCGCAGACCGGCACCTGATGCTCCTCCATCACCGCCAGCAGATCGTCCCGGTCCAGCGAGCCGCAATAATCGGCAATGCAGCTCCGGAACAATTCCGCCCGGTCGCCATGGGTGGTGTGGCGGTCTTCCGGCCCCTCGTCCGCGAAGATCAGATCCTCGCGGCCGATCACCCGGCAGAATTCGGCCCAGACCTTGGCTTCCAGCAGCGACACCGCCACCGGCTTGCCGTCCTTGGCCAGATAGGTGTTGTAGCGCGGGTTACCGCCGAAGGCCTGCAGCATCGGCTCGCCCGGGTGCCCGGCCAGCCGCGCCATGCCGCCGGTCAACACGATGTTGCACATGTAGAATAGGCAATCGAACATCGACAGGTCGATATGGCAGCCCTCGCCGGTCTGCTGGCGGCGCATCAGCGCGGCCAGGATCGCGGTCGGCGCCATTGCCGCCGCCGCGTAATCCGCCGCCTGAAAGGCCGGCACCTGCGGCACCGGATGCTGATCCAGGGTCATGCCCATCACGCCGGTCATCGACTGGATCACCAGATCGTGCCCCGGCACCCGGGCGAGCGGTCCGGTCTGTCCGTACCCGCTGATCGAACAATAGATCAGCCGCGGGTTGGTCTTGCGCGCCGCTTCGTAGTCGATGCCGAGTTTCTCCGATACGCCGGGGCGAAAGGATTCGATCACCACATCTGCTTTTTCGAACAGCCGGTGCGCGACCTCGCGCCCCGCCGGCGTCGCAAGGTCCAGCGCGATGCCGCGCTTGTTGCCGTTGACGCTGTTGTAATAGACGCTGCTTTTCTCGTGGTTCGGCGGGTTGTGTCGGCTGTGGTCGCCGACGCCCGGCTGCTCCACCTTGATCACGTCGGCGCCGAAGTCGCCCAGCATCTGGGCACACCACGGCCCAGGCAGCAGCCGGCTGAAATCGGCCACGGTGACGCCGTCGAGAATGGGCGGCGCGTCCTTGGATGGGTCGGTCATGGAGTCTCCTGAATGAACGATTGTCAGCGCTACTTGCCCTGAAACTTCGCGGTGCGTTTTTCAAGGAACGCGCCGATGCCTTCGCGCCGGTCGGCGGTTTCGTAAATCGTCGATACGATGAAGGATTCGTAATCAAGCGCCGAGGTAAGATCCATCTGCATACCCTTGTAAACCGTATGCTTTATAAAGGCATGGCTGAGCGGCGCCCGGGATTCGTAGAGCTTGACCATCGCCTTGGCCGCATCCAGCGCGCCGCCCTTCTCGACCAGCGTATTGATCAGGCCGATGCGGTGCGCTTCCTCCGCCTCGATCGGCTCGGCGGCCAGCATGATCTCAAGCGCCTTGGACGGGCCGACGATGCGCGGCAGCCGCTGCGTGCCGCCGGCGCCCGCGACCGTGCCGATCCGCGCGCTGGTGACGGCGTAGCTCGATCCCTTCGCCCCCACCCGCATGTCGCAGGCGAGCGCGAATTCGCAGCCGCCGGTCATGCAGAACCCCTCGATGGCTGCGATCACCGCCAGCGGATGCTCCTCGAAGGTGCGGCACAACCGGTGCCAGCGGTTCAGATAGGCCAGCGTCTCGGCCGGCGAACTCAACGCCTGGGCGTCGTTCAGATCAGCACCGGCGGAAAAGTATTCCGTGCCGCCGGTAATGATGATGCCGCGCACCTCCGGATCCGCCTCGGCCACGGCGGCCGCGGCCATCATTTCGTCCATCACCACGGTGCTGATCGCGTTGCGCCGCTTCGGGCGGTTGAAGGTAATGATGAAGGCCGCGCCGTCCTTGACGGTGGTGATCGTTTCATACGCCATCATGGTTCTCCCTGGTGATACGGTGCGTTGCTGTCGTTTCAGCCGACCCGGCGCATGAAGTCGATCAAACGCCGATTGACCTCGGGCGCGTTCTCGAAGGCGGACCAGTGCCCGGCCTTCGGAATGCGGTGCAATTCCAGGTCTGGTACGACGTCCTGAATTTGCCCGATCATGGTGGCGGCCGGGCGGAAGTCGAATTCGTCCTTTTCACCCCACAGCACCATCAGGGGACAGGTGATCTGCCGCAGGCTGTCGAACAGCCCGCCGCCCCGGCTGACCTTGCGGCTGTCATAGCGGGTGTGGTCGACGCAGTAGCGCTGGATTTCCATCGCTTCCTCATCGACCGAGTCGTAATAGAACAGCATATGCTGCAGCAGGTTGTGACGGATCGCCCGGCGCATCCGCGCCTCGTCGCCCCGCGCCTGTTTGTAGCTCATCATGTTGCGGATGCCGCCGAACTCGTTGGGCGGAAAGCCGCCGGGCGAGATCAGCGCCAGCCCCTTGACCCGGTCCTTGAGTCGTCCGGACAGATGCGCGCTGATCGCGCCGCCGAAGGAGAAGCCGCAGAAACGCAACGGTTCGTCGTTCGGAAACAAACGCATCAACTCGTCGTACACGATCTGCAGAAAATCCACCGCCGGGGTCTCCTTCGGCACCGCAGGCGATGCGCCGTAACACGGCAGGTCGAAGGCATACACGGTGAAATGCTCGCCCAGCGGTCCCACGTTGCGCGCCCAGTGGCGCCAGCAGCCGTACCCGCCATGGAGCAGGATCAGGGGCGGTCCGCTGCCCTCCACATGCACGTTCATTGCCGGCGCATCGCCGACGCTTCCGTCACCCATCATTGACGTTTCCGCTCCTCCCCCCTGACAGGGGCGCATTGACGCGTTAGATTTTCCGCGCGGCCGCGCGATCCTCGATCCGGCGGGGCCGCCGCCGGCAGCTCAAAGAAAACACAAAGTTGTCGACAAACAAATACCAGGGAGCGACCCGGCATGGAATTTCGGCTGACCGAGGAACAGGTGATGGTGCAGGACAGCGCCCGGCGCATGGTCGAGCGCGACATCCAGCCGATCCTCGACGCCAACGACCCGGACACCTCGCTGCCCAAGAAGGACCTGCTCAAGATCTACGAATTCCTCGC
This sequence comes from Alphaproteobacteria bacterium, assembly GCA_041557595.1. GTDB lineage: Bacteria > Pseudomonadota > Alphaproteobacteria > UBA8366 > UBA8366 > JAOTYV01. The sequence continues at coordinate 3,724 of JBFFGE010000149.1, read as the reverse complement.
CGCGCAAGGCCTGACCGCGCCGCGCGTGCCGGCCGAGGAAGGCGGCGGCGGGCTGTCGATGGTGAATTACGGGCTGATGTACGAACAGCTCGACCCGTGGCTTGCGATCTCGATCATGGGGCAGGAATGCACCGTATCGCGCATCCATGCGGAGGCGACCCCGGAACAGCGCGCGCGCTGGCTGCCCGACCTGTTCGCGGGCAAGAAAATTTGCGGCACCGCGACATCGGAACCCGGCGCCGGGTCGGACCCGCGCGGCGTCACCACCCGCATGACCTTCGACGGCGACGACATCATCCTGAACGGCCGCAAGATGTGGATATCCAACGGCTCGGTCGCCGATGTCATCGCGGTGACCTGCCTCGACGCGGTCGATGACAAGGGCCGCACCACACTCAAGCGCGTGCTCGTCGAACCGGAAGAACACCCCTTCGAAATTCGCGAGATCGATACCTTCGGCCTGCGTCAGGGCCATCTCTCGGAAGCGGTGTTCGAGGACTACCGGGTGCCGCGCGGGAACCTGCTGGAATCCGGCGGCGACGCGGCCAAGATGCTGACCGTGACCTGGAACGGCAACCGGCCGCTGATCGGTCTCGCCGCCTGCAACCGGGCGCAGAAGGCCTTCGATCTGGCGCGCGAATACGCCGGCGTGCGCGAGCAGTTCGGCAAGCCCATCGCGGGGCATCAGCTAATCCAGAAGAACCTCGCAGACATCGAGACGGCGATCGTGACCAGCCGGCTGCTGTGCTATCACGCGCTGGAAACGCTCGACCGGGGCGAACGCTCGAACGGCGTCTCGGCGATGGCCAAGCGCTACGCGACGACCGCCTGCGAGAATGCAATCAACCTGGCCATGCATGTGCATGGCGGCATGGGCATCGCGGTGGAGTCCGGTCTCGAAAGGCTGCTGCGCGACTGCCGCATGCTGCCGGTGCCCGACGCCACCAACGAAATCCTGACCCTGATCCAGGGACGGGAAATCACCGGCATCGCAGCGTTCCGTTGAGCCCCTGACCCAATGACCAATCCCATCCTCGACGGCCTGATCGTTCTCGAGCGCGCCGGACGGCTGGCCGGCGCCGCGGGCGCGGGCCTGCTGGCCGAACTCGGCGCCACGGTCATTCGGGTCGAGGACCCATCCGTGCCGCCGCCCCGCGAGCCCGCGGCGTGGCGCACGCACCCGCTGGCGCTCGCCGGCAAGCGGCGGGTTCGCCTGTCCGACACGCCATCGGACGCCGCCGCCCAATGGCGGCGCCTCGAAGATCAAGCGGATGTCGTGATCTTCTCGCCGCCCTTGCCGGCAATCGATACCGCGCCCAATGGGCCGATCCGCTGCGACCTCTCCGCCTTCGGCTCGGACGGCGACGAATTGCCGGACGATGCGGGCGAGGCCATCCTGCAGGCGGTCGGCGGCATGATGTCGACCACGGGCAGCATCGGCGGCCCGCCTGAATTCATTGGCGCGCCGCTGATCGAGCTCTATGCAGCACTCAACGTGGTGACGTCGGTGCTCGCGGCGCTGCGGCTGCGCGAAACCGGCGCGCCGGCGGTTCACAGCGATATCTCGCTGTTCGATTCCAGCGTTTCGCTGATCGGCGCCTTCGTCGGCCATGCGGTAATCGGCAAGGGCCACGGCATGCGCGGCGGGTCGCGCCATCCGCTGTGCTGTCCCTGGAATGCCTATCCGACCCGCGACGGCTGGGTCCTGATGTGTTCCAGCACCGAACCCCACTGGAAGCGCATCCTCGAATTGATCGGCCAAAGCGCGCTGCGCGACGACCCGCGTTTTGAAAATATGGCCACGCGCATGCAGCATCGGGATGCGGTGGACGCGTTGATCGCCGGGTGGACACGGCTCCGCACCACAAGCGAAACGGTCGAACAGTTTCAAGCGGTATCGCTGCCCGCCGGCCAGGTGTTTACCGTGCCGGAACTGATGCGGGCCGCGAACGGCCCGCCGACCCGTCAGGTGCACACCGATGACGGCGCGCTAACCTGCCCGGCCGGGCTGTTCACCATGAGCGAAACGCCCGGCGCCATGGCGACCGACATTCGCGGCGACACGGAAGCTCCGGAATCCATCTCCGCCGCGCCGCTCACACGCGGCCTTCCAATCGGCGACAAAACCGCCCGGCTGCCACTCGACGGCGCCCGCGTGATCGAAGTGGGCGTGTTCACCGCCGGGCCGCTCGGCGGCCGGTATCTCGCCGACCTCGGCGCCGAGGTCATCAAGATCGAACAGATGGGCGGCGAAAACGGCCGCGCCTGGGAGCCGAATTTCGGCGGCGTCAGCGCCTATTTCGCGACCTACAATGTGGGTAAACGTTCGGTCACGCTCGATCTTCAGTCGGACGGGGACAAGGCGACATTGGCGACTCTGATCGCCTCGGCGGACGTCCTGCTGCAAAACCTTAAGGCCGGCGCGATGGACCGCATGGGTTTCGGCCCGACGGCGATGCTGCAGCGCCATCCGCGGTTGATCTATTGCTCGATCTCGGGCTACGGCGCGACCGGCTCCAAGGTGCCTGCGCTCGACACGGTGGTGCAGGGCGAAAGCGGGCTGATGTCGCTGATCCAGACGCAGGACGAGCCGGTCAAGGCCGGGCTCTCGGTCGCAGACGTGTTGGCCGCGCATATCTCGCCACCGGCCATCATGGCGGCGCTGCGCCATCGCGACGCCACCGGCCGGGGCCAGCATATCGACATATCGATGCGCGACGCGCTGGCCTGGACGACGCAGCTCTCCTGGCCCGGCGGGGGCAGCGCGCTGACCGGTGTGTGCAGATTGGATTGTGCGGATGGCTGGGTGGTCGCGGAATGCCCGGCCGACGCCGCCTTTGACGTGCTTGGCGGCAGTCCATCCGACCGCTCCTGCGCCGCCACCGCCGAAGCGCTGAAATCCGCCGGCATCACCGCGGCCAAGGTGCTGGAACTCGACGACATCCTGACCCATACTGCAAGCCGTAAGCGGAACCTGTTCCGCGAAGCCACAACCGATGGCGGCGTCCCCGCCCCGGTGCTGGCCGCCCCGTTCCGGTTTGACGGCAAGCCGCTGGAGCCCGGCACGAGCGTGCCGGTCGCGGGGGAATACAATACTGAATTGAAAGATAAATCCGGCGCAAATCCATAACCGCGGCATGCCCGGAGGTTGCGCCGATCGCGGCGTAATATTCGAAGATCTTAATGCATCTTTCGCGCTGTAATGATATAGTGATACTTAGTGCAACCCGTTACATGAGATTAGAATGGCCGATACTGTCACGATGGGCGTCAAATTGGACGCCAAAACAAAGAAACGGCTGAAATCACTCGGCGCGCTCAAGGACCGGTCGCCCCATTATCTCATGCGGGAAGCCATCGCTCAGTACCTTGAACGCGAAGAACTCATCGAGCGGGAACGGCGCATCACCCTTGAGCGCTGGCAAAAATACGAACTTACTGGCGAAGCGATCGATCACGCGCGCGTCTCTGATTGGATCGAAAAATTAACCATCGGCGAGCAGCCGCCGCATCCGAAAAATTGAAACGAATTCTCTGGCTGCCCGATGCCCTTCTCGATCTTCAGCGTCTCCATGAATACTTGGTTCCCTGTGAAGAACTCAGACGCCTTTGATATGGCGTTCATTTTCCTGGTTCGCAGTAATGGGATTTGCAAGAAACTGGCGTTTCGGCTGGGTTTTCTTGCGATTTGGGATTCATTTTCCGGCTGATTTGTGATTCCCTG
>JBFFGE010000148.1:0-12321 GCA_041557595.1 Alphaproteobacteria bacterium | reverse complement strand
CGGTCCTGCGACGATATTCGACAGATCCAGGACACGGGTTCCATGCAAGGGTAGCGGCATCAGCGAAACTCCGGCTTATATTTTGCTGGCGGGGCCGGGTTCATGCGGCCGCCGACAGGCGCTTGCGGATGCCGGAAAGGCTGCCGCCCTTGCCGACGCACCCCGGTACAGGGTGGCCGACGACATCTTCGGCGATCCTGGCCGCCTCGATCATCGCCTCCAGATCGATTCCGGTCGCGATGCCCATTTCCTCGCACAGGAAGACGAGATCTTCGGTGGCGACATTGCCGGCCGCGCCCGCATGTTTCGCGAAGGGACAGCCGCCGAGCCCGGCAACCGATGAATCGAACCGGTCTATTCCCATCTCGAGCCCGGCATAGGCATTGGCGATCCCGAGCCCGCGCGTATCGTGAAGATGGAGCGCAAGCTTCAGGTCCGGGTATTCGTTGTGGATCGCGCCGATCGTGCGCTTGACGCTTTCCGGGGTTCCCCAGGCCATGGTGTCGGCAAGCGATACGCTCTCCAGCGTCAGGTTGTGCTCGGCGGCGATGTCGAGGATTTCACCCACCAGGCGCACAATCGTTTCCGTCGGGATATCGCCCTGAAAATTGCAGCCGAAGGCGGTGCCGACGCTGGCGCGGCACACGGGCACGCCGAGTTTCTTGCAGGTTTCGATCAGCGCATGGATCGTCGCGAGATGCTGCTCCGGCGTGCGGTTGAGGTTGCTTTGCAGGAAGGCGTCGGAAGGTTGCAGGGTGATCTTGCTTTCGACCTGCAGGAAACCGGCGGCCAATGCCTGCCGCAATCCCCGCTCGTTGAACCAGAGCGCGCTGTAGTCGACGCCGGGCGCCCGTTTGATGCCGGCAACCACCGCTTCGGCATCGGCCATGCCGGGAACGCGTTTCGGGTTTACGAAGGACACGGTCTGGATGTGCTTCACGCCGGTCTGCGACAACGCATCGATCAGGGCGATTTTCCGTGCGGTTGGAATGGGGTTTCGCTCGATCTGGAACCCTTCGCGCGGTCCTTCTTCCACGATGTCTATCCGCTTGGGTAAATCGGACATTAAGCCTCTCCTGATGACGCGAATGATGCAGGGTTCGGTTGGCGGACGCCGGTGTCTTCCCGGTTTGCAACGATAGCGAAAATTAGGCCGGGGGGGAAAGCGCCGTGCGCGGGCGGCGCGTCATGGAGTTGCCTCCGGAACGGTCAGGTCGACGAACCGGTCCACCGGCATTTTCGAGAATATATCGTAGTCTTCATACAGGCTCACAAGCGTTTCGGTCCTGGCGTCCGGGAGGCGTCCGGCGAGATTCTCCGCAAACTTTCGCGCCAGCACCGGCAGGACTTCTTCCCGGCGAACCGGGTCGCCCATCGGATAGAGCACTTCGATGCGTTCCGTGGCCGTGCCGTCGGCGAAGAATACCGTTACGGCGTTTGCGTCGGTCCCGATCGATTTGTCCCGATATCCTTCAGTATAGTCCGGGTTCTCGCGGACCCGCATGCGATCGCGCAAAGTGTCGACGCGCGGGTCGGCCGCGATCGCATCGCCATAATGGCCGTAGCGCAATTCGCCGAAGATCAGGCCGATCGCGACGATGTATTGCAGGCAATGGTCCCGGTCCGCCGGACCGGCCAATTCGCCGGTCTTGTCCACTGTGTGGATCGTGCGTTCATGGGTTTCGATCTCGATACGCTCGATCTCCCCCAGCCGGGCGGCGATAACGGGATGGAGCGCGATTGCCGCCTCGAGCGCGGTTTGCGTCCGGAATTGCGCCGGGTAGACCTTGAACTGAATCGTATCCATCACGAAGCTGCCGAAGGGTTCGCTGAACGCAAAGGGTTCGCCATTGCGTTCAGCGTCGTAGAGGCCGGTGGCCGGCGTGGTCAGTACGTCCGGATAGCCGCTTTCGCCCTCCATCGTTTTGATCGCCAGCCAGACCGCGCGGGAGCCGGCGTCCGCCGACGCCCAGTTCTTGCGCGGCCCGGTCCGGGGGGCGCGGACAATGCGGAGCGGTTGTCCGTCGACCCAGCCCTGCGAGACGGCGGCGACGATATCATCGACTCCGCCGCCGAGCATGCGGGTCAGCACCGCGGCACATGCGGCTTTTAGCGGACCGGTAAAATCGAACCCGCCGAACTGGTTCATCTGCAGGTGCCGTCCCATGATCTCGTATGCCTTGACGCCCGCGACCAGCACGTCATTCATCGTCAGCCGATGCGCGGCTACGGGTTGTCGCGACAAGTAATCGCCCATCGTCAAGAGCGCGCCGAACATGTCGGAGGGATGGCCGCCGCCGCCTTTTCCGAACCAACTGTCGTTGTAATCGAGCCAGCGGCCGAGCGCGCTGAACCCGAACGCGGCGGTGGCCGGATCGAGTTCATACCGGGTGCCGGGGATGCGTGCGCCGCCGGGAACCGTCAAGTCCGGCACGAGCGGCCGGATCAGGCGTTGGCAATCCTGCTCGTCGAGCGCGGCGAAGGCGCATCCGAGGAAATCCATGAAGGCGAGATGGGCGATGCGAAGGGTCGCGTCGCCGATCGCATCGTCCTGCAGTACGTAGTCGGCGATGTCGGCCAAAACTTTGTCCGGCTCAATTTTTTGGGCGCACAAACCTCTGTCCTCGGTTCAAGTTGCAGAACGGCTGAAAGAAAAGTACCGCACCGGGTCAGGCGGCATTCGTTACATTCCGGATGGCGCTGCTCAACCGGTTCAGGCCGTCCGGACGTTCGATATTCTGGACCGCTTCGATTGTATCCTCGACGGCTTCAGCGTTCATTCGGGTGCCTGCGAGTATCCGGAACTTGTTTTCGACATCGTCCGTCGAGACGCCGGCTTTCGCCGTTCCCTTGGGATGCAGGATCAGGCGATCATACTGCTTGCCGTCGACGAGCTCGATCGTAATGCGGGCGCCAAGCGTCGCCGGATAGGCCGCGTCGACCTCGGGATCGGTGACAATTTCAATGCGATCCATCGCGGAGCGAAATTCCTCGTTCGCGACGGCGTCCGGGGTATATCCGGCCGGCTCCATCGCATTGCCGACGAGCGCCAATGCGCCGGCGAAGGGGCCGCTGTACTGCGCGGCCATGGTGTCGTCGATCGTGCGGCTTCCGTTCTGGATTGCCGTCCGCTGATTGCCGCCGAGTTGGACGCGCGCGATTCCGTCCAGCGCAAGATTGTGTTCGGCACGCAATTCCTCGATGCCCTGGCAGGCGGCATGCAACGCGGCGCAACACGGGTAGAGCTTGGTCCAGTTGCGGTAAATCATGAAGTCATGGCCGAGTCCGTCGGACAGTTTGGCGGGCTCCGCATCGTCGCCGCCGGCGGCAAAGATCAGGCCGAAATCGCCGTCGAGGCCGTCCTTCGGTCCGGAAAAACCCCGGTCGGAAAGATCCGCCGCAAGGACGCCCGCCTCCGCGGCGCGTCCCGCATGAAGACGCTTCACCATGCCGCCGGTGCCTTGGGCGAATGCCTTGATCCCGCCGCCCATGGAGGCGGCGACGCCGATCGTGTTGCGGAGCTGGTTCGTATCGAAGCCGCGCACCACACCAGCGGCCACCGCAGCGCCGACGGCGCCGAGCAGGCCGGTATAGTGAAGGCCCTTTTCGGCGCTTTGATGACCCATTGCCAGGCCGAGCCGCCCCAAGATCTCGTAGCCGGCGAGGATCGCGCCGAGCAGCCTTTCGCCGCTTGCGTCTGCTGTTTCCGCCACGGCGAGTGCGGCCGAGATTACCGGCGCGCCGGCATGGGTGAACGATCCGACAATAAAGTCGTCGAGTTCAAAACCGTGCGCCGACGTTCCATTGATGAGCGCGGCGGAAGCCGGCGGCAATTTTCTGGCGTAGCCGAGAACCGTCGCGTCTCCGGCGGCGTGCGGCGTGGCATCGACGAGTATTCGGGTCCAGCGCATGTCCGCGCCGTAGAGACCGCACCCCAGCGTATCGAGCAAGACCCTGCGTGTGCGATTGGACAAGTCGTCGTTCAGGGGTTTGCCGGTCAAATCCTGCAAATATTCGATGAGGGCGGTCGCATGGGTCATCGGGAAGTGTCCATTTCAGGGATCGAGCGATGGGACCCGTTTTCCGGTCGCATTCGCAAGGTGATCTGAGTATTGGCGAGATCATGCGGGCCCGGATCGGACTCAATCGCATGACCGAACGGAATTTGTCTGTGCGGCCAGTTTAGTGCAAACCCGCCTTCCGGCAATCCCCTGCCAATCGCGGATTTGCCCGTGCGGAGCAGGGACGCCAAAATGGTATTTCCGGATCGATGTAATCGTGGCGACGCATGATATTTCAGGACGATTGGAAAACCGGCTGCCGAATTCGCAGGAAGGGCATGCGGACGCCGGCGTCGGTGCGCGCGATGACAGGTGGACGCGCGATACAGGTATTCCGGCTGTGACGGACGCCACGGGTAATTTCGTCGCCTTTGCCCGGCAATGCGGCGACGACGCCTTTCCGCCGCGCGCCCGGGCCATGGTGGTCGATGCGATCACCGATTGCCTCGGCTGCATGATCGCGGGCGCGTACGAGCCTGTATCTCAGAAGCTCGGCCGGGTCGTCGGGCACATGCCGGATCGCGGCGACCGGACCGCCATTCCATTGATCGGAACCGGCGGATTCGCCACGCCCCATGACTCGGCGCTGTATAACGGTACGCTTGCCCATGCGATCGATTACGACGACGTCACGCATCCGGCCTACGCCCATCCCGGTGCCTCGCTGGTGCCGGCGATCCTGGCGATGACCGGGCGGGCCGAGGTTTCCGGCGCCGCCGCCATCACCGCCTATATCCTCGGCATCGAGATCATCAGCAAGATGGGCCGCGCCCTGAACACCGCGCATTACCGCAACGGCTGGCACGCGACCGCGACATTCGGCAGCCTCGGCGCGGCGGCGACGGCATCGTCGCTGCTGTCGCTCGAGGCGGAGCCGTTCGCGATGGCGCTGGGCATGGCGGCGTCGGGCGCCAGCGGATTGCGGGCCAATTTCGGTACAATGACCAAGCCGCTGCACGCGGGCTATGCCGCGCGGAACGGCGTGCTTGCCGCGCTGATGGCGGCCGAGGGCATCACCGCCAGCGTCGACGTGTTGGAGAATCGGTTCGGCTTCGCGGAAGTGTTCAACCATCACCAAAGCATCGCGCCGGAACATTTTGACGCCTGGGGCAATCCGCTGGAAATCCTCACCGAATTCGGCCTCGGGCTGAAACCATACCCGGCCTGCGGCGCCGCGCATCCGCCCATCGAAGCGGCGGTACGGCTGCGCGACAGGATCGCCGGCGGCCTCGAGGCAGTCCGGCATGTCCGGGTCGGCGTCACCGACATGCATTTCGAGCCCATGGTGTGCGAGCGGGCGACGACCCCGCTGGAGGGCAAGTTCTGCATGGGCTACTGCATCGCGGCGGCGCTGCTCGATGGCGACGTTACCCTGGGCACATTCACCGATGCGGCGCTCGCGCGCATCAACGCGTCCGGCCTGGTCGAGAAGGTCTCGATGGAACGTGACGACCGCGTCGCGGGGAACACCGAATTCGGCGCTGTCGTTACCATCGAGACCGCGGACGGACAGAAACTGGAAGAACTGGTGCCGCTCGCGATGGGTAAACCGGAACGCTGGTTCTCCAAGGAACGCCTCGCCGCCAAATTCATGGATTGTTGCGATCTGACCATCGAGCGGCCGCTCGCGGAGGAGATCTTCGAACTTGCCCAGGGGCTCGGCGACGCGCCGTCGCTGACGCCGCTGGTCGATGCATTGGGCCGGACCCGCGCTCAAGAGCGTTAAGGCTGCTGACCTCAGCCGAGCGACGGCTGGCCGTTGTCGCGCCGGACGTCGTTGATGATCTGCAGCACGCGTTCGTGGTACGGCCGGTATTGGACGCCGAATTCCTGCACCAGTCGCGCATTGTCGATCCGGTAATTGCCGGAGATGTCCTTGCCGCCGGTCTCCTTGTCGAAGGAAATTCGGGCGTCGGGCAGGTAGCCCCGCACGATTTCGGCGATATCCGCCAGGCTGATGGTTTCCCCGCCGGAATTATAGATCGGGTGTTGCGGCTTCTCGGCCATAAGCACGCGGGCGAAGACTTCCGCGATATCGTCCACATGAATCGGGCAGCGCATCGCATCCTTGAACGGAAATTTGATTGCATTCCCGCGCGCCGATTCGGTGATGATGTTCACATGATCGACCGAGCCGCGCACCTTATCCGGGCCGGTGACATTGGCGGGGCGGACGCCGGTGATGAGCATGCCGAATTTTTCCGTGTAGTCCTGCGCCTGCCATTCGTTGACGATCTTGTGCTTGGCGTATTGGTATTCACCGTGCCTCTCGTCCGCCTCGGTTACCGGCCGGTCGCCGTAATGCGTCTGCTTGCCGTTCACCGCCAGCGAGCTCGCATACACCGTGTGTTTTGCGCCGAGCAGCCGCGCCGCTTCAAAACAGTTGTCCATGCCGACGATATTGAGCTTCATCGCCACATGCGGCGGATGATCGGAGCCGAGCAGGTAGGAGAGATTGATCACGCGTTCCGGCTGCGCCGCGGTCATGGCCGCCATGACGTCGTCGAACTGCGTCACGTCGCCGCGAACGGAGGTGACCTGCGCCCCAAGATCGGCGAAGGAGTGGGCGCCCGGGTTGATATCCATGCAGGTGACGGCCTGGCCCTGCGCGGCGAGCAGGCGGACCAGGCGATGGCCGATGAAGCCGGTGCCGCCGATAACGAAAATTGACATGCGCTATCCTCCGTGTTGACGCAGGGAAAACGCTAGTCCCGGGCGCGGCACAGCGTCAAGTTGACGGGCTGCCGTTCGGCCGACCCGCCCGCTGGATAAATCCTGCGTTACGCTGCAACCCTGGACGCGGTCCCGGACGCCAAAATCATCGCCGAGCATTTCTCGCCGATCATGATCGATGGGGCGTTCGTATTTCCCGACGTCAGTGTCGGCATGATCGACGCATCGGCGACGCGCAGGCCCGTGAGTCCACGGACACGCAGTTGATCGTCAACCACGGCCATCGGATCGTTGCCCATCTTGCACGTGCCGACCGGATGATAGGTCGTCTCCGCGTTATTCCGCACCCATTCGAGGAGTTCTTCGTCGGTCTGATAGGCGATCCCGGGGGCGATTTCCTCGCCCGTAATGTCGGCAATCGGCGGCGTAGACATCAGTTCGCGCGCTTTTCGCATCGCAACGAGCAAACCGGTCCGGTCAGGCTCCGACGACAGGAAGTTAAACGTAATCGCTGGCGGCTCCGCCGGGTCTGCCGATTTGATATGAATGCTGCCCCGGCTCTCGGAGCGCAATACGTTGATGTTCATGGTTATCCCGCAGTCGCGCGCGATACGGCGTTCCCGCTTGATGCGTTCGGTTAGGAAGGGCATCACGGAGATTGTTGCGTCCGGCGAATCCAGCCCCTCGCGTGTGCGGAAATACATGCGAATCGGCACCGACGACATGGCGAGGAATCCTTTGCGCATGAGGGCGTATTTCGCCGCCTCCCGGACCAGCTGCAAGCCACGGCCGCTGTCGTTGAAAGTGATGTTTTTTTCGGTGATCGCGAATTTCACGCGCGGCGAATAATGATCGCGCAAATTCTCGCCGACGCCGGGCAGTTCATGAATAGGGTCGATGCCGAAGCTCTTCAGGAGGGCGGGTTGGCCGATGCCCGACAGCTCCAGCAGCTTCGGCGAGTTGATCGATCCGGAGCTGACGACGACTTCGCGCTCGGCCCTTGCCTCCCGCGCCTCACCGCGTACCGCGTAGCGGACACCGACGCAACGTTTGCCCTGCATGATAAGGGACGCGGCCATGGCGCCGGTCTGTATCGTCAGATTGGGGCGATCGCGCGCCGGGTCGAGATAGCAATAGGCGGTGCTTTGGCGGCGGCCCTTGTTGATCGTCGCCTGCGTCATGGCGATGCCTTCCTGGTCCGCGCCGTTGTAGTCCGGATTGTGCTTGATCCCGATCTTCTCCGCAGACTGGATCAACTTCTCGAAAAACGGGGTGAGTTTTTGGGAATCGGTTACTTTCAAAAGCCCGTCGCGGCCCCGGTATTCGTCCGATCCCCCGTCATAGGATTCCATTTGTTTGAACAATGGCAGGACGTCCTGATAGCTCCAGCCGCGATTGCCGAGTTGCGCCCAATGGTCATAGTCCTGCCGCTGTCCCCGCACGAAGACCATGCCGTTGATCGAACTCGACCCACCCAACATTTTGCCGCGCGGAACCTCGATCCGCCGCTGTCCGCTGCCTTCGTCCGGCTCACAGCTGTAACACCAATTGACCAGCGGATTGTCGATGAGTTTCGCGACGCCGATCGGGATTCGGGACCAAATATAGTCCGAGCCCTTGATGCCCGCTTCCAAACACAGGACGCGGTGTTCGCCGCTCGCGCTCAAACGATTCGCCAGAACCGCGCCGGCCGACCCGGCGCCAACGACGATGTAATCATAGGAATTCGGTTCCATGTTGGCATTGCTCCCGCTGCACTGGGTATTTTCTGAAACAGGGATTACGGAAAGTGTCTCCGTCCATCGGATAGTCCATGCGGATATGCATGGCATGGGGGTAAAGGCGGTCAAATCATGTCGGGGCCAATTCGGGCATCGTCGCTGCGATTGAAGCGCGCTCTCGGTACCGCTCGACGAGTGCGTCGAGCTTCGGGCGCCCGCGCCAGTCGAACATGGAGCGATAGTCGGACCACTGGACGGAAATGACGAAGTTCATGTCCTGAATCGAAAAGATGCCGGGAATAAACCCTTCTGGTGTCGCGCGCGATTCAAGCCAATCCAGAATCACATCGATCCGCGACCGCTCCCGGCTGAGAAACTTGGACTGTTCCGCGGTGATGTCGTCATTTCTAAGTTGCAGCAAGGTGAGTCCGCAATCGAGCATCGTTTCGATACCGCTAAGCGTCTGCCGATCGTACCAGTAGCGATCCGGCCGTGCCAATTCGGTGGCGAATGGAATGCCATCCGGGATTTGCGCGGCGGCAGGATAGGTGTCCAGCAAGTATTCGAGGATGTCATTGGACTCGAAAAGGACTTGTTCGCCATCCGCGAGCGCGGGAACGCGGCGGCAGGGGTTGATTTCATTGAAACTCGCCGGCGCCGTCGCGCCCCGGATCTCTTGTTCCTGGTAATCCAAATTCATTTCCGCAAGCGCGACCCGAATTTTCCGGGAATACGGCGAGATGTAACCGAAATAGAGTGTTCGCACGGATCGGCTCCTCGTTAATTTCAAGACGTTCGGTCGATCTTAGGACACGGCGTAGGTTTTCCGAATGACTAATCATGGGCGACCGTTCCGGAATTCTACGCCGGCATCCTTCTCGACGACAAACGCGCTTTACCGTCGTTCCGCGACATCGCGATCCCGACCAATAGAAGACACGGCCGTCGAAAGGCGCATAGACTGTTTCCGGAAAAACAGGAGTGTCCGATGGACGCATGGTGGTACGAAAAATCAGGGCCAGTCGATGTTTTGCAATTCGGGTCCGTGCCCGATCCGGAGCCCGGAAGAGGAGAGGTGCGTATCCGGGTTGCCTATTCGATGATCAATCCGACCGATGTGAAGCGGCGCGAGACCGGCCGCGAGTTGAAACTGTTCGACCGCATCACCCCCAACAACGATGGCAGCGGAGTGATCGACAAGGTGGGCGAGGGCGTCGAAACGGCCCGCATCGGCGAACGGGTCTGGTGTTTCGGGGCACAATCGCGGCGCGCCACGGGCACCGCCGCGACATTCACGATGCTGCCCTCCCATCAGGCGATCCGGCTGCCTGACAATGCCGGGATGATGGATGGCGCCTGTCTCGGCGTGCCGGCCGTTACCGCGCATTGCGGTTTGTTCAGCGACGGGCCGCTGACCGGCAAGGCCGTGATGGTCTCCGGCGCGTCCGGCCGGGTCGGCGCGTACGGCGTCCAGCTCGCCAAATGGGCCGGCGCCGCGACCGTCATCGGCACGGCGGGCAGCGACGAGAAAATTGCCTATGTCAAATCGCTCGGCGCCGATCACGCGCTCCGTTACGACAGCGAGACCCTGGCGGATCGGGTGCTTGAAATCACCGATGGCCGCGGCGTCGATCACGTTCTCGACGTAGCCTTCGGGCGCACGATCCGGATTGCGGCAAAAATCGTGGCGGTCAACGGCGTCATCACGGACTACGCCAATGATGGCGGCGTGGCGGAACCGGTCATTTCGAACTTTCGCGACATCATGCAGAAATGCATCACGCTGCGGCCGTATGGCATCTACTCGCTGCCCCAGCCGCGCCGCGACCACACGTTCCGGGACATCACGACCTGTCTCGCGGATAACGTGCTCGCGCACCGGATTGTTGGTCCGATGCCCTTCAGCGACATGCGCGAGGCCCATCAATCGGTCGAATCCGGCGCGGTATTCGGTTGTCTGCTTGTCGAGGTCGACGGTTCGATCGCGTGAGGGCGATCGGGGCCGGGCCTCCGCTGATCGTTGCCGAAAAAATGCAAGATAGGACGTCATGTGACAACATCCCCATCGAGACTCACGCCAATGACTGTCGAGACGTTGTCTGCGGAACAACGTGCCGTTTATGACGCGATCAATCGACCGCCGCGCGGGAAATTGGGTTTCAACGGACCCTACGCCGCCTATATCAAGGCGCCGCACATCGGCGGGCCGACGCAGGCGCTGGGCGCCGCGGTGCGTTTCAACGTCGGCTGTCCCGAAAAATTCCAAAAGATCGCCAGCTGCATCGTCGGTCAGTACTATCAGGCGAAGTTCGAGTTCGCGGCGCAAACGCCCTACGCGCGCAAGGCGGGACTGTCGGAGGCGGTGATCGATGCGCTGCGCAAGGGCGAGAAGCCGGCGTTCGACGATCCCGACGCGGACGCCGTGTACGAATTTTGCCGGCAGTTGGTGCAGTCCCGGCGGGTCGACGATGCGGTCTATGCCCGCGCGCGCGACGCACTTGGCGAGACGCATTTGGTGGAGCTGGTCGCCACGGTCGCCTATTACACCACCGTGTGCATCACCCTGAACGCATTCGAGGTGCCGCTCGCGCCCGGCATGGAAGATCCTTTCCCGGAAAGCTAGAGCAAATCCCGAGCGAACCGTTTTGGTTCGCTCGGGAGTTGCTCTAATCCGCCGCCGCTGCCGCGCCCTTGAGGATCATGTCGGTGCCTTTTTCGGCGGCGGCGATGGTTGGCGCGTTGGTGTTCGACGAGGGGATCGTCGGGAAGATCGATGAATCGATGACCCGCAACCCGTCCACGCCGCGCACCCGCAATTGCGGATCGACGACCGCCATGTCGTCGCGGCCCATCTTGCACGTGCCGACGACGTGCCATGTGGTCTGGGTGGTCTCGCGGATGTAGTGCATCAACGCGTCATCGCCGGTCACTTCCGGGCCGGGCCGGGTCTCGCGCACGATCAGTTTTTGCATCGCCGGCGATTTGGTGACCGTCCGGATGGCCTTGACGCCGGCCAGCAGGACTTGCGCGTCCGCCGGATCGGCGAGGTAGTTGGGATCGATGCGCGGATGCTGCAGCGGATCGGGCGATGCGATGTGCAGCGTGCCGCGCGATTTCGGTTGCAGCGCCATAACGCCGATGGTGAATCCCGAAAACGGATCCAGGCCGTCTTCCGGCGTGCGCGCGTAGCGGTCGCGGCCGGAGAACGGCTGCATCTGAATTTTCAAGTCGAGTTGGTTCACGCCGGGATGGCTCTGCATAACCGTATGCGCGGTGGCCGAGCAGATCGAGAGGAGCCCCTTGCCGAACAGCAGGAACTTCAACCCTTCGCGCAATTTGACCAGCGGACGTTGCAGCACGTCGTTGATCGTTATCGGCTGCGTACATTCGTAGGTGACGCGGGTATTGGGATGGTCGTGCAGGTTTTCCCCGACACCGGGCAGCGAATGCACGACGGGAATGCCGAATTTCGACAGCAATTCGGGCTGGCCGACGCCCGACAGCTCCAGCAGCTTCGGCGATTGGATCGGCCCGGCGGACAGCACGATCTCGCGGCGCGCGCGCACCTGCTCCGTCTTGCCGCCGCGCCGGTACTCCACGCCGACGGCGCGCGTTCCGTCGAACACCACCCGCGTGACTTCCGCATCGGTGAGCACGCGCAGGTTCCAGCGGTTGCGCGCCGGTTTCAGGTAGGCGACGGCCGTGCTGCTTCGGAATCCCCGGCGGGTCGAGTATTGCAGATAGGAGGCCCCGCCATAGCTGCCGCCATTGTAATCGGCGTTGCGTTCATATCCGGCCTCGTGACAGCCATCCACGAAGGCGTCGGCCAAGGCATCGAAGTTCTTCAAATCGGTCACGCCGACCGG
>JBFFGE010000147.1:0-12365 GCA_041557595.1 Alphaproteobacteria bacterium | reverse complement strand
TCTACCGGGAAGGATTGATTTATAAGGATAAACGCCTGGTCAATTGGGACCCGCAGCTGGAGACCGCGATTTCCGATCTCGAGGTGGAGCAGCGCGAGACGGCCGGATCCTTATGGTACTTCAAATACCCGGTGGAGGGCGAGGAGGGGCGCACCCTGACGGTCGCGACCACCCGGCCGGAAACGATGCTGGGCGATACCGCCGTCGCCGTGCATCCCGAAGACGATCGCTACGCCGACCTGATCGGTAAACACTGCATCCTGCCGCTGGTCGGCCGGCGCATCGTCATTGTCGCCGACGAATATGCGGACCCTGAACAGGGATCGGGCGCGGTGAAGATCACCCCGGCGCACGACTTCAACGATTTCGAGGTGGGCCGGCGGCACGGTCTGGAGATGATCAACATCTTCGACACCCGCGCCTGCATCAACGACGCGGCGCCGGAGGCCTACCGGGGCCTGGACCGTTTCGAGGCACGCGACCGGGTGGTCGCGGAGATGCAGGCCCTGGGCCTGCTGGAGCGGGTCGAGGAGCATGACCATACGGTGCCCTATGGCGACCGCGGCGGCGTGCCGGTCGAGCCGTATCTGACCGATCAATGGTTTGCCGACGCGAAGACGCTGGCCGCGCCGGCCATCAAGGCGGTGGAAGACGGTCGGACGCGGTTTTTCCCCGAGAACTGGACCAAGACCTATTTCGAATGGATGCGCAATATCCAGCCCTGGTGTATTTCGCGCCAGCTCTGGTGGGGCCATCAGATCCCGGCATGGTATGGACCGGACGGCGAGGTCTTTGTCGAGCTGTCGGAAGAAGACGCGGTTGCGGCGGCTGCAGCGCATTACGGCAAGAAGACCGCGCTGACGCGGGACGAGGACGTGCTCGACACATGGTTTTCGTCCGGCCTGTGGCCGTTTTCGACACTGGGCTGGCCGGAGGAGACGCCGGAGCTTGCGCGCTACTACCCGACCGATGTGTTGGTCACCGGCTTCGACATCATCTTCTTCTGGGTCGCCCGGATGATGATGATGGGGCTGCACTTCATGGACGAGGTGCCGTTTCACACGGTCTATGTGCATGCCCTGGTTCGCGACGAGCAGGGCCAGAAGATGTCCAAGTCGAAGGGCAACGTCATCGACCCGCTCGAGCTGATCGACGCTTACGGGGCCGACGCGCTGCGCTTTACGCTGTCGTCTCTGGCGGCGCCCGGCCGGGACGTTCGGCTGGCGGAAAGCCGGGTAGAGAGTTCGCGCAATTTCGCGACCAAGCTTTGGAATGCCGCGCGGTTCTGTCAGCTGAACGGCTGCGTGCCGGACGCCGACTTCGATCCGGCGGCGGTACAGGCGACGGTCAATCGCTGGGTGGTCAGCGAGACCGCGCGGTGCGGCCGCGAGGTAACGCAAAAGATCGAAGGGTTGCGCTTTAACGAGGCCTCCCAACTGCTCTATCAGTTCATCTATGGAACCTTCTGCGGCTGGTACCTGGAATCGGCCAAGCCCTTGCTGGATGGCAACGATCCTGCAATCGGCGCCGAGACCCGGGCGACCGCCGGCTGGGCGCTCGATCAGGTGCTCCTGATGCTGCATCCCTTCATGCCCTTCGTGACCGAAGAGTTGTGGCAATCCCTGGCGGCGGATCGGGCGTCCGACCTTGTGCGGGCCGCGTGGCCGGTCCATCCCGACGGACTGCTCGACGAAGAGGCGGAACGGGAAATGAGCTGGGTCGTGCGGCTGGTCAGCGGCATCCGGTCGGTCCAGGCCGAGATGAATATTCCGCACGCTGCCCGTGTGCCGGTGGTGCTGATCGGCTTGGGCGATGAGGCGGCGGCCTGGTTCGAGCGTCAGCGCTCCCTCATCATGTGGCTGGCTCGGTTGGGCGATGCCAGTGTCGGCGAGGCGGTGCCGCCCGGGTCGGTCCAGATGGTGCATGACGAAGCCACGGTGGCGTTGCCGATTGCCGACGTGATCGACATCGATCAGGAAATGCAGCGCCTGAACAAGGAGAAGGCCAAGAGGGTCGCCGAAATCGACAAATCGAAGAAAAAATTGTCGAATCAAGGGTTTTTGGCAAAGGCGCCGGCGGCAGTGGTGGAAACGCAGCGTGAACGGATGGCCGAGGAAGAACGCGCCGTGGTCAAGCTTGAAGAAGCCTTGGCGCGGCTGGCCTCGATCGGCTGAATTGAGGGCGGATTCCAGCGATTTTGGGAAATCGCCTTGGCTGGTTAAAGCCCTGTTTACACTTCCGACCTAATCTTTAAATCCAGAAATTTTCCCGACGGGATGCCGCGCGGCGTTTCGCCGAATCCGCCGTCCGGTTTCATCAACCCGCAGGCCCCAATGTCCGAAAAATCCATCGTTGGCGTCTTTGCGTTCATGGGGCTGGTGTATATCGGACTGCAATTCACGATTTTGGGCGAACCGAAATTCCGCTGGGCCGATAGCTGGCAGGAAAATTGGGATATTTATCCGCCGGCGCGACGGGTCTGGAATATTCCCGAGGACAAGCTGGACGAGCTCAACGACGCCATCGGCGATCTCGATCCGCAGAGCCGGTATGGCCGTATTCACAAGCTGGAAGTGCCGCGCAGCACGCAATCCTTCCAGCATGAGCTCAAGCTCGCGATCGATGGCCTTCCGCAAGAGGTAAAGGAAATCCTGCGCGAACACCTCGTCGGTGTGCATGTTGTCGGCAATCTGTCGATGCCCGGAATGCCCTACATTTCCGGACTCGCAATTCCCCAATCCGGCACGTTTCGCGGCAATGACGGAACAACGAGCGTGCTCGTCGATCGTCTCTATAGCGACACCGGCATGCTCGAACGTGGGATCACGATGGGGCTGCGGCTGAAATCCGCCAGCCAGCGGTATGTCGTCATTCCGAAGATTGCCAAGAAGGGCGAAAAAGAGCGTTTCGTGATGCTCCAGTATCTGCTGCTGCATGAATTCGGCCATGTGGTCGACAATTCCCAATCCTACGTGTCGGATGCCGACGTCCTTCCAATCGACGACTCGGAAGCCTGCGGTTTCGCCTGCTACTCCTGGAAAACGCAGACCACGCCGCGGGGCGATGGGCGAATTTCCGACGTGGTGCTGGCGCTGCGCAACGGAGAGTTCCGGAAAATGCTGGAAGCGGCGCCCGACCTCATGAACACGATCAAGCAGTCGAACTTCGAATCCCTCTACAGCACCAGCGGTCCCGGGGAGGATTTCGCGGAAAGCTTCGCGACCTACGTCCATACCATCATTATGGGCCGACCCTGGCGGCTCAGCCTGTATGTCGACGGCAAGAAAACCGACGAGATGATATCCTGCCATCTGGACGGCCGTTGTCCTCAGAAAACGGCGTTTTTCGACACGATGTTCAATCGCCGCAGCGGGCCGGGGATCGCGAAGCGGCCCTGACCGTCCGTCCGCCGGCGCTTGGCCCGGCCGATCGCGCCACGCTACAGTCGCTCCATGCGATTTATCCGCCGCCTTCTCTTCGGTTTCGTCCTGTGTGCCGGCCTGTCCGGCTGTGCCGCGGAGCGGGACCGCGACATCTCGGACGTTGCCGCCTGGGGGCTGGGTTGGCAGCTCAAGGGCGTCCATAATCGGGTGCAACCGGCAATCCCGCCTGTCGTCCGGTTTCTGGGGCGCGGCAATGCCGGGATCCGTTCCGCGACTGGATACGAAGTCCTCGCAGCGGAAATTCGCCGCGCGATGATGGGCTATAAGGCCGAGCCGGCACGGCGTCTCCAGCGGCGCCTGATCGGCGTGTTCCTCGTCACCGGACTGCCCTGCGGCGCGCGCGCCTACCCTGTGTCGGACCGAGGCGAGACCGTCGCCGCATTTCTTGTCCTCGATGTCGCCGCCGTGGCGGGCGCTCCGACGCAATGGCCGCTCTGCGGGCGAAGGATCGCGGCAACCGACCGTCCGGTGGCGCTGCGCCAGTTGATCGTCGCGGTGTTTTCCGAGGCGGCGGGTGCAGAGCGTCGCCGCCGCGATACCCGCGCAGATGGTCGATTTCCGGGCTAGGCAGATCAGCAGCAGCCCAGTAGTCTGCGGCAAAACAGAACAATCCGCAGAAGTCACAGGAGAAGCCGTCATGCCCTTCGACAAGTCGAAATTGCCCAGTCGCTATGTCTCGGTCGGGCCTGAAAGCGCGCCGCATCGCGCGTTCTATTACGCCATGGGGATGACCGAGGAGGAGATCGCACAGCCCTTCGTCGGCGTCGCGACCTGCTGGAACGAGGCGGCGCCCTGTAACATCGCCCTTAGCCGTCAGGCGCAGGCGGTTAAGCTCGGCGTCAAGGCGGCGCACGGCACACCTCGGGAATTCACCACCATCACCGTGACCGACGGTATCGCGATGGGGCATGCCGGGATGAAGGCCTCGCTGGCCAGCCGCGACCTGATCGCCGATTCCGTGGAATTGACCATGCGCGGACATTGCTACGACGCGCTTGTGGGATTGGCCGGCTGCGACAAGTCGCTGCCGGGCATGATGATGGCGATGGTGCGGTTGAACGTACCCTCCGTCTTCATGTATGGCGGCTCGATCCTGCCGGGCAATTTCAAGGGCCGCGACGTCACGGTGCAGGATGTCTATGAGGCGGTCGGCGCGCACAGCGCCGGCACGATGTCGGATGAGGATTTGCACCTGATGGAATGCGTCGCCTGTCCGTCTGCGGGCGCATGCGGCGGTCAGTTCACCGCGAACACGATGGCCTGCGTTTCCGAGGCGATCGGCCTGGCGCTGCCCGCATCGGCCGGCGCGCCGGCGCCCTATGATTCGCGCGACGCCTATGCCGAAGCCTCCGGCGAGGCGGTGATGCGAATCCTGGAATCGAACCTGCGGCCGCGGGATATCGTCACCAAAAGATCGCTGATCAACGCGGCGCGGATCGTCGCGTGTTCCGGCGGCTCGACCAACGCCGCATTGCACTTGCCGGCAATCGCCAGCGAGGCCGGGATCGACTTCGACCTGTTCGACGTTGCCGATATCTTCAAGGACACGCCTTATATCGCCGATCTCAAGCCGGGCGGAAAATATGTCGCCAAGGATCTCTATGAAGTCGGCGGCGTGCCGGTGCTGATGCGGGCGTTGCTCGACGGCGGCTATCTCGATGGCGACTGCCTGTCGGTAACCGGTAAGACGATCGGCGAGAACCTGGACGGGATCAAGGTGCCGGGCGATCAGGATATCATCTATTCCTGCGCCAAGCCGATCACCAAGACCGGCGGCGTCGTCGGGCTCAAGGGCAATCTGGCGCCCGATGGAGCGATCGTGAAGGTCGCCGGAATGGAAAAGCAGACCTTCAGCGGTCCGGCGCGCGTCTTCGACTGCGAGGAAGACGCCTTCCAATGTGTCGAGCATAAAGGCTACGAGGTCGGCGACGTCTTCGTCATTCGCTACGAGGGTCCGAAGGGCGGGCCGGGCATGCGGGAGATGCTGGCGACCACGGCGCTGCTCTATGGCCAGGGGATGGGCGACAAGGTTGCGCTGATCACCGATGGCCGGTTCTCGGGCGCGACCCGAGGCTTCTGCATCGGCCATGTGGGGCCGGAGGCGGCGGTCGGCGGTCCGATCGGCCTGCTCAAGGACGGCGATATCATCACCATCGACGCCGTCGAAGGCGTGCTGAATGTCGAACTCAGCGATAAGCAGCTGGAGACCCGCCGCAAGGCCTGGAAATCCCGGGAACACGACTACCAGTCGGGCGCGCTGTGGCGTTATGCGCAGACCGTGGGCGATGCGCGCGGCGGCGCGGTGACCCATCCCGGCGCCAAGGCCGAGAAGCACGTCTACGCCGATATCTAGACCATTTCTTGTATGAATTGACGCATATGAAATGGTCTATCTCCTGGTTTTTACGCAAATACGTCATCGCGAACCGTTTCGGTTCGCTCAGGATTTGCTTTAGGGGGCTCCGATGATCCGCGAGGAACGCGCCGATGGGCTGACCCGGCTGGTCATCGACCGGCCGGACCGGCGCAACGCCTTCGATATCCCGACCACCCTGGCGCTGTCCGATGCGCTGGATCGGGTGGCGGCGGACCGTGACTGCCGGGTCCTGGTCATCACCGGCGCCGGTCCCGTGTTCAGCGCCGGCCGCGACCTCAAAGCGGAGGCCGGCGGCACGGCGGGCGCGGAAGACGGCTGGCGCAAGGATCAGGCTTGGGTCCGCGCCTTTCACACGCTGCACCGGCTCGACGTGCCGTCGGTGGCGGTCGTACGGGGCTATGCGGTCGCCGGCGGCTTCACGCTCGCCATGGGGTGCGATTTCGTGCTGGCGGAACGGAGCGCGAAATTCGGCGCGCTTGAGATGAAGAACGGATTTCCGGCGTCGGTCTGCACGCCGATCCTGGCGCGGCTGGTCGGGCCGCGGCTCGGTCTGGAATTGGCGATGTTCGGCGAACTGGTCGGCGCGGAGCGGCTCTACGAGATGGGGCTGATCAACCGGCTTGCGGCGGACGATGCGGATCTGACGCGGGTGGCGGACGACTTCATCGGCGGCATCCTGTCGCTCGATCCGAAGGCGGTGGCGCTGACCCGGGAGACCTTCCGCGCGGCGGAGACCATGCCGCTCGACAATGCGCTCGACATGGGCAAACACCTGAACCAGTACCTGACGGCATCCGGTTGGTTCGAACGGGGCGCGAAACGGTTCCTGGATACCCAGAAGAAATAGCGCATTTTCTACTGCGGCGGTGCTACAATTTCTGGGATTCGCGGTATGCGGTTACCCTAATAAATCCAATTTTTACGATGGCTTAAGGCAATTCCCGCAGGATGCAGCCGGAGAAATGCGGCGGGATTGGCACGATGAAGTTTGCTCTGAGAGTTCCGGTACTGGCAATCATCGGTCTCGTGTACGGTACGCCGGTCGCATCGGCGGCGGAACCGACCGCGAACGATACGAAGGCGCGCGCCGAATCCCTCGAGCAGCAAATGCGGGAGCGACGTCGTTATGCCGGTCTTAGCGCGGCGGCACGCGACAACAAGCTCGACCGTCTCCGCGAGCTGGTGAGATCCAAGGACATCGACGTCAATTGGCGGCCCAATGGAACCGGCGTGACCGCCTTGATGACCGCGGCGAACCAGGGCTATTGGGAGGCGATCGATATCCTGATCGCGGCGGGCGCCGATCCGGCAATCGAGATGTGGAATGGCTGGACCGCGCTGGCTTTTGCGGCGCAGAACGGCAAGACCGACGCGGTAAAGCGGCTACTCACGGTCAAACCGGCCCCGAAGGTGAGACATATCCAGTTGGCTCTGTTTGCCGCCGCCCGCAACGGTCGGCCCGCGACGAGCACGGTCTTGGTAAAGTCGGGCGGGCGGTTGGATGGCACCGACGGGGACGGCCTGACGCCACTGCATCTGGCGGCAAAATGGGGGCAGCCGAAGACGGTGGAAAGGCTCTTGCAGCTCGGCGCGGCCATCGATGCGCGAGACCGGGACGGGCGCACGGCCCTCTTATGGGCGGCATGGCAGGGTCACGAGAAGATCGTCGACGTGTTGCAGTCGGCCGGCGCCGACACGACGGTGAAAAACAAGCAAGGCGCAACCGCTTTCGGGAATGCCACGACCGCCGAACAGCGTCAGGCATTGCTGCGCCGCCACTGGTCGCGAATGAAACCGACGCCGAAGGCGTGTCCGATGGTGGTCGGTAACGGTATCGTCTGGCGGTCGCCCGATGGCGCGCGCGTCAACGGCTACGGCCTCTATCGCCGTCCCGCAACCGGCACGTCCGCCTGGCTCATACCCAACGACGACGCCGCGCCTTACGGCATCTTCCCCGGCGCGATTGAATCCGCGATCGATACCGATGGCGACGGCCGGCCGGATGTTTTGTCGTTGGACTATTGTTGCAAGGATCCGTCGCGCGCCAGCAAGTGCGACTACACCTGCGGCAGCTATTGGCAGCGCAGCGGAGGCGCCTGGCGCATGTGCCAGGCCTGGAACCCGGCGTAGGGCTTATGCGATCTCTTCCAACTCCACCCAGACCGGCGTGTGGTCGGAGGCTTTTTCCTTGCCGCGCGGGGTCTTGTCGATTTCGCAGGCGACCAGCCGGTCGGCGGCCTGCGGCGACAGCAGGAAATGGTCGATGCGCAGGCCCTCGTCGCGGTTCCAGCGGCCACGCTGGTAATCCCAATAGGAATAGCCGATCTCGTTGTGCAGCGCGCGCCACGCCTCGGTCAGGCCGAGATTGATCATGGTGCGGAAGCGGCTGCGTGTTTCCGGCAGGCAGAGCGCGTCGTTGGCGAAGCCTTCCGGATCGTAGGTGTCTTCGTCGCCCGGACAGCAATTGTAATCGCCGCCGAGCGCGACCGGCATCTCGGTCGGCAGCAGCGTGTCGCGGATATGCGCGATCAGCCGGTCCATCCAGGCGAGCTTGTAGGGGTATTTGTCGCTGTCCACCGGGTTGCCGTTCGGCAGGTAGATCCCGCAGACGCGCACGCCCCTGACCGTCGCCTCGATATAACGCGCCTGGTCGTCGTCGTCATCGCCGGGCAGCCCGGTGGTGATGTCTTCCATCGGGTGCTTCGAGAGGATCGCGACGCCGTTGTAGCTCTTCTGCCCGTGCACTGCGATGTCGTAGCCGAGCGCCTGGATTTCCAGCGCCGGAAAGCTCTCACTTTCGGTCTTGATCTCCTGCAGCAGCGCTACGTCCGGCTGCGCGTCTTCCAGCCATTCGAGCACGCGCGGCAGCCGCGCCTTGACGGAATTCACGTTGAAGGTGGCGATTTTCATAAACCCGTCCCTAAAGGATATTGTCGCTGGAGTTGCCCATGTCGCGTTGCGCCGCGCCGGCGCGCGCGCGAATGCTGTTCAGCAATGTGTAGTGGTCGGGCAGCTTCTTGACCAGCATGCCTTTCAAACCGTTCAGCCATTTCTGATAGCCGTCCCAGTCTTCGCGGGATACCAGATGCGTCGCGCCGTAGCGTGCGTCGGCCAGATACCCCTTGCCGAACAGCACGATGAGATAGGTCAGATAGCCGAACAGGTGACCCCGCTCCATCTCCTCGCCGCCGGGCAGGGCGTGGCGGAAGACGTCCAGATCCTCCTGCAGCCCGTCCGGGATTTGCAGGTCGTTGCTCGCCGCCCGCCAATAGTCGGTGTCGTCCCGGTTCGACGTGCAGTAGTGCAGCACGATGAAGTCGCGAATTTCATAATTCAGCTCCTCCATGCGCTTGTTGAAGCGGTTTTGCAGGGCGGGGCTATAGCTCTTGTCGGGGAAATAATCGGTCAGCCATTGCAGCGCCATGTCGATCATGAAAATGGCGGTCGATTCCAGCGGCTCGATGAAGCCGCTGGACAGGCCGATGGCGATGCAATTTTTCTCCCAGACCTTCTTGGAACGGCCTATTCGCATACCGATGGCGCGCGGCTCGGCGTCTTTTGCCTCCGGTCCGAGGTACTTCATGAATTCCTCGGTCGCCTGGTCGTCGCTGCGGAATTTGCTGGAAAATACGTAGCCGGTGCCGATGCGCGAATAGAGCGGCACCCGCCACGACCAGCCGGCGCCGAGCGCGGTGCTGGTCGTGACCGGCTCCAGCTTGGTGGGGTCGTCGTGCGGCAACTGGACCGCGAGCGCCCGGTCGTTAAGCAGGTATTTGTCGTAAGATTCGAACTCGACGCCGAGCGTCTGTTGAATGATGAGGCCCCGGAAGCCGGTGCAATCGATCACCAGCTCCACGGGGAAACGGCCGTTCTCCTTGAGTTGTAATGAATCCACGTAGCCTCGTTCGTCGAGCTGAACCTCAACCACGTCGTCGCGGACATGCTCGACGCCGCAGGAGGTTCCGATTTGCATCAGGAACTGGGCGAACAGGCCGGCGTCCAGGTGATAGGCATAGTTGACGGTGCTCTCATAGCTGCCTTTGTCGAGCAATCGGGGACCGCGATAGTTATCGATCAAGGCGCGCATTGGCGATTGGTAGTCGTAGTATTGCGTCCGGTCGCGCTTGGGCGCGAAGCGGTGAAAATGGTAGGCGGGGTTGAAGCCCCAGATATCGTCGCCGATGCCGTCGAACGGGTTGAGATAGCTGAGCGGCTTGCCGGTCTTCGGGTCGTTGTCCCAATGCCGGAAACGCACGGCGAGCTTGAACGAGGCGTTGCAGCGGGTGATGAATTCCGCTTCGTCGATGCCGAGATATTTCAGCCATTGCATCATCGACGGCACGGTGGCTTCGCCGACGCCGACCGTTTTGACATTGGGCGATTCGATGAGCGTGATCTTGATCGGCGGTTTCTGGGATCGGCGGTTCAGATGAACCGCCAGGTAGACGGCGGACATCCATCCCGCCGTGCCGCCGCCGACGATGGTGATGTGCCGAATGGGGTCGTTCATCGCCTGCTGTCCTCGCGCAATCCTGGACTAGATATCGGCCTATCCCGCCGATTGCGCGCCCCGCACCAGGCGCCCCGGCAGCGCGCCGGTGGCTTCGCCGTGCCGCTGAACCGGTACGCCGGCGACGACCGTCGCCTCGAACCCATCGGTTTTCTGGATCAGCCGCCGGCCGCCGCTCGGCAGGTCGTAGGCGACTTCGGGGCTGGAGATGCGGAGCCGATCGTAGTCCAACACGTTGACGTCCGCCTTGAGACCGGGTTTGAGCAGGCCGCGATCCATCAGTCCGATGCTTTCCGCGTTGTCGCGGGTCAACCGCTTGATCGCCCAGGGCAGCGGCACCTTGTCGCCGCGCGTGCGGTCGCGCGTCCAGTGGGTCAGCATGTAGCTGATCGCGCTGGCGTCGCTGAGCACGCCCACATGCGCGCCGCCATCGCCGAGGCCGACCAGCGTATTGGGATGGCACATCATGTCGTGCACCGTATCCAGATTGCAGTAGGTGTAGTTGCTGAGCGGTCGATAGAGGATGGTCTTGCCGTCGTGTTCCAGCAGCAGGTCATACGTGAATTCCGCCGGATCGCGCCCGGCGCGCTCGGCCATCGCGGCGACGCTTTGCTCGGGCGCGGGTTCGTAATTGGGCGGATCGCCGAGCGGGAAGATGCGATCCCAGCGGCTCACCCGATAGGCCAGTTTCTCGTTCGGATTGGTTTCCGACAGCAGCTGCGCGCGGAAATCGGGTTGGCGCAGTATTTTCATTTTTTCTTCGAGGGGAAGACCGGCGATCTTCGTCCAGCTCGGCCGGTTGATGAACGGATTCTGTGAAATCTCGAAACCCAGCAATATTCCGGTCGGCCGGGTCAGCACCTGGCCCAGCATCCTCGCGCCTTCGTCATTGGCTTTCGAGATATCGGCCATGATGCCGCGCCACCATTCCGGATTGGCGTCGCGCTGCAGGATGGTGATTGACAGCGGCCGGCCCGAGCGTTCGGCAAGGCGGCGCAGCATGGCGAATTCCGCGTCCGAATCGTCGAAGTCGGAAATGACCTGCATCCAGCCGGCGCCGGTCTCGCGAATCGCATCGGCGATGGCCGCGAGTTCGTCTTCCTCGGCCTGCAAGGTCGGAATGGGCTCGCCGGCCAGTGTCTGGTGGTTGAGCGTGCGCGAGGTCGAAAAGCCGAGCGCGCCCGCCTTGATACCGGCCGCGGCAAGTTGCGCCATTTTCACGCTGTCTTCCGGCGTTGCGGGCTCGCGGTCAACGCCGCGTTGGCCCATGACATAAACCCGAAGCGCCGCATGCGGCACCTGCGCGGCGACATCCAGATCGTAGTGCCGGACCGCCAGCGTATCGAGATAGTCTTCGAAGGTTTCCCAGTTCCAGGGCAACCCTTCGGTCAACACGACTTCGGGGATGTCCTCGACGCCTTCCATCAGTTTCACCAGTTTGTCCCGCTGATGGGGCAGGCAGGGCGCGAACCCGACGCCGCAATTGCCCATCATCACGGTGGTGACGCCGTTCCAGGAGGACGGCGTGATCGTGTTGCTCCAGGTCACTTGCGCGTCGTAATGGGTATGCAGGTCGACGAACCCGGGGGTGACGATCTTGCCGCGCGCATCGATCTCCTCCGCGCCCGTCGGCAGGTTCTTGCCGATCGCGGCAATGCGGTCGCCGGCGACGGCGAGGTCGGCTTCGAAAGGGTCGCCGCCGGAACCATCGATAATGGTTCCGCCGCGAATGACGAGCGTGGCCGTGTCAGTCATATGTCGGGTGTCCTCCTGGATCGGGGATGGCGTCGTGTTCATCCGATAGGCGGCGCCGCGGCGCATTGGCTGGAATACCGGCGCGGGCAACCGGGCCTAAGCATCGTCCCAAACATCCCTGCTTGGCAAGGGCGGCCGATCGCCGAGGTCTCGAATTTGGACCGTGTAAG
The DNA here is from genome assembly GCA_041557595.1 of Alphaproteobacteria bacterium. Classification (GTDB taxonomy): domain Bacteria; phylum Pseudomonadota; class Alphaproteobacteria; order UBA8366; family UBA8366; genus JAOTYV01. Next base: position 110 of record JBFFGE010000147.1, on the reverse strand, counting down.
GAGGGTTTCGGGCCGGGCTAGACCGAAAAGGACGCGCCGCAGCCGCAGGACGAGGTCGCGTTCGGATTGTTGACCTGAAAGGACGCACCGATCAGATCCTCGACGAAATC
>JBFFGE010000146.1:0-12426 GCA_041557595.1 Alphaproteobacteria bacterium | reverse complement strand
CCTGCGTCAATGTCGGTTGTATCCCGACCAAGACGCTGGTTGCGAGCGCGCGGGCCGCGCACATGGCCCGGCGGGGCGAAGAATTCGGCGTGTCCGTCGGCGGCGCGGTCCGCGTCGATATGAAGCGCGTCAAGGAGCGAAAGGACGGCGTGGTCCTGCAATCGAATCAGGGTGTGACCAACTGGCTTCGCGGGACCGATAATCTGACCGTTTACGAAGGACATGGCCGGTTCGAAAGCCCGCGCACCGTGCGGGTCGGCGATGCGCTGTTGGAAGCCGACACGATCGTTCTCAATGTCGGCGGCCGCGCTTTCGTGCCGGAGATGCCCGGGCTGGACGATGTGGACTACATGACGAACTCGTCCGTCATGGATGTGGATTTCCTGCCCGAGCATCTGGTGGTCGTCGGCGGCAGTTATATAGGTCTGGAATTTGCGCAAATGTACCGCCGCTTCGGCAGCCGTGTGACGGTGGTGGAACGGGGCGACCGGCTGATCGCGCGCGACGATGACGACGTTTCCGATACCGTGCGGGAGATCATGGAGGCGGAGGGCATCGACATTCGCCTGAACGCCGACTGTATCGGGTTCAAGAAACACAAGGACGGCGTTGCCGTCTCGGCGGACTGCGCATCCGGGGTCGATGATATTATCGGAAGTCATGTCCTGATGGCCGTCGGCCGAAAACCGAACACCGACGATCTGGGGCTCGACAAGGCCGGCATCGAAACCGATGAGCGCGGTTTCATACCGGTCGACGATCAGCTTCGCACCAATGTGGATGGCATCTTTGCGATCGGCGACGTGAACGGGAAGGGCGCGTTCACCCATACCGCCTACAACGATTACGAAATTCTTGCCGCCAATATGTTCGACAACGATCCGCGCCGGGTATCCGACCGCATCACCGCCTATGGATTGTTCATCGATCCGCCGCTCGGCCGCGTCGGTCTGACCGAACGCGAGGTTCGGGACTCCGGCCGTAAGGCGCTGGTCGGCAAAATGATGATGGCGCGGGTCGGCCGGGCGCGGGAACGCAGCGAAACGCAGGGCTTCATGAAAGTCCTCGTGGATGCGGAGAGCAAGCATATCCTCGGCGCGGCGATCCTCGGCATTGGCGGCGACGAAATCGTGCAATCGCTGCTCGACATCATGTATGCGGACGCGCCCTACACGGTGATCCAGCGCGCGGTCCATATTCATCCTACTGTCGCGGAGTTGATTCCGACCTTGCTCGGCGATTTGAAGCCGCTGGAATAAGGCGTGGCTCCTCGATTGAGGCGTCCTGTTTTCTGGCGTTTTTTGGCCGATTATTGTATAAAATCGGCGAACAATGCGGAGATCGGAAATGCACCTGGATGAATCCATGCCGGCGTCGAGGGAATCGGACGATGCGGATTGGGCCGCGCCGATTTGGGCGGCCATCCGGGACCATTTGGAAGGCGTAAAAGCGCCGATCAACCGGGCGATCCGCGACACGCCGCCGCCGATTCCCTGCTGCGACGCCCGCTTTAACCATCTTCTGGAAGAGCGATCCGGTATCGCCCGCGAATTGAATCGCCTGGAGGCGGCATGCTCGCAGGATTTCGGGCCGGGACGCGAGGCCCGGGCGATCGCGGACTTCCTGCGGACGTCGCCCTATATCGACGAAGTCACGGCACGGACGCTCGCAGAGGACGTCCCGGTAGCGTAAGCCGTTTTCCTACACGCCATTTCCCGCAAGGGCGACCGGCGCCTCTTGCCATTCCTGACCGGTTGCCATGATGCAACTTGTGCCGTCCGGATAGGAGACCAGTATCGTCCAGGTTTTGGTCGGCGATACGAAGACTTCGAGAATTTGCGTTGCGGATACGAGGCCGCGCGCCTGGCCGGCTTCCTTGAATCGGGTGTCGAGCTTCTTGACGATGGCCGCGCGCTCGCCACAAGCGGGCTTTCCAGCCGCCGACACGGATAGCGATGCCAATGCGATGCCGGCGAGTGCCAAAACGATTACTCTAGCCATGGTGCCGTCTCCTCATTCTCGGTTTCTCAGCCGAACGGGCTTCTTATAAGGAGAAACGAAAATTTCCGGATGCAGGGGTTGGCACGCCTGAGGATTTTCCGAGACGGTACGACAGTGAGCGCGTGGTTATGTCGGCGTTTCGGTGGGATCAACCGCCGTAGAATCGACGGCCGTGATGGCGGACCCAAATGCGGACGAGGTGGCGCTTGCGTTCGGGCTCCGGCCAATCCGTGAATCCGGTGCGCCGATGGCCAAGCCTGCGATTGTTGGCGATCTGTATCTGTCCGCGTTCGAAGACAAAAGACTTACCCAGGCGCGGATCCTCGAGCACGGTATCGAGCGTGTCGATTGCGGCGGCTGTCTCATTGTCCATTTGTTCGCCCGCGACGACATAGCCGTCCCGAACCCGGCCGGTGGACAGCGATACGCCGAGCCCGTCGTCGGTGTACTCGAAAATCGGCTTTTGCGAATACAGACAATCATCCGGCGCATGTTCACGGTGGCGTTCGAAATAGAACGGCCGATAGAGGCGGGGGAGCAGGTCCTTGTGTTCCTCCAGCAGCAAATTGTGCGCCGCATAGAAGCTGACGAGGCCGCTGATACCGCCTTCCTTGGCCGTTTGCAGGCACATCAGGGACACGTAGTTGGGCGGCAGATTGTAGCTGTTGTCGGTATGATAGGTCTGGCCGCCATTGGTCAAGGATCCGCGTACGCCTTTCCCCGGACCGGAGGTCTTGCCGGTGTCGGTCACGTCGTACAGCATCAGGCCGTTCCATTTCTGCGCCACGGTGGTGCCGAGCATGGACATCAGCAGCCAATAGATGCCTTTGGCCACCGATTCCTCGAGCTCGTCGACCGGCAAGGAACTCAGGATCGCAAAGCCCACGCCCTCGTCGAGCGTTTTCCTGACGTCGCCCATCAGGGCGCGGCACGCGGGCATTTCGAAATCGTCGGCTTCGAGGGCTTCGATCGGCAGTGGATTATCGCGCAGCAAGGCGGCTACGGCCCGGATTTCCGCGAGACAAGCCGCGTCGAGGTCCACCAGCCCGTCATTGGGCAAGAGGGTTTCCGCAGTCCAGGCGATCGGGTCGTCGATGCGGCGTTCGAGCATTCGTGGCAATCCTGTCATGTGCGTTCCTTCCCTTTCGGCCCCTATCGGCAATTCGGCCGGGTCGTCGCATCACTTTAGGCGAAGTGGCTGGCCGGGGCCATATGCTCTGCGGACTAATCCCGCCGCCGAATTATCGACCGCGTGTTTGGAATCGGTCGAATAACGGTTGAAAATCCGGGGGTTGGGTTTCATAGGTCAGCGTCGCGGCATCGTCCGGGAGCGGCACCCAGGCTTGTGCGCTTTTGGTCCAAAGATGGCCCGCCGGCACGAACCAACTGGTATCGTCGAGCGTCCCCGGTTTTAGGTTGTAGATCGCCTTATTGCGCGCCGGCTCGTGATAAAGCCGGGTGCCGCAGGTGCCGCAAAATTTGCAGATTTTCTCGCGGCCGCTATCCGTGACCGTGCGCCAGGTCTTGGGCGTGCCCTTCGTAATCTTGAAAGCCTCGCGCGCCACCGACATGGACATGCCGAACGCGCTCGAAGATTGACGTTGGCAATCCGTGCAATGGCAGACATAGACGGTGTGCGGCTCGGCCGAAATTTCGTACCGGATTTCACCGCATTGGCATCCGCCGGTTCGCGAAATCGTCATCAGACCTCCCTGGATCCATCCGTTCGCCGTGATCGCATTCCGCCTCGGTCTTATTCGGCCTCGTTCGCGTCGGCGAGTTCGACGGGCGCCGGCTCCTCTTTGCTGGCGCGCTTTCGCTCTTCTTTTTCGCGCTTCTTGGCGGCTTTCGCCTGATCGCGTTGCATCCGCTCGACGCGGTAATTGGTTCTCTTTCGTGCCATTTGCAGTCCTTTTTATCGTTTTTTTGGGTGCACATCCGACGGACGCGTTGACGCCACAGGCGCTCGGTTAATTTTTCTTCGGCGTATCCTTGTTCTTGTCGATTATATTTTGAATGCGCGCCGCGAGGGCTTGATCCGCACGGGCGGCGTCGACAACCTCGTTGTACTGAGCTTCGGTCAAATTCTCCACCTTTATAAGATGGCGCGCATCTCGGTCTGCGCCCTCGTGAAAATCTTCGATGCCTCGGCCTCGTTTGGCGCCGACTTGATTTTGGGAAGATACTTTTCGCGCACGTCCAAGATTTTGGCGGCTGCGGATGCAAATGACAGTATTAGCTTTTCGGACAAGGCGGCAGCCGGTGCTTGGGCTGTAACCAAGGGTTTGGGCGGGGCCGCCGTTGCCGTGGCGACGGGGCCGAAAACGGCAAAGAGCAACGATAGAGTGACGGCGGCAAAGCGATAGCCGCAAAACGAGCGAAACATATCTAGGCGTCCTTTCGGTAAAGGAAGCGGCGACTCGGCGCATTTGCGCAACATGCGTTCTTTGCCTAAGCCGACAATCCCGATTTCAAATCGGCATTTTGGTCGATACGTTGCGGATCTTGCGTCCACGACGCGATGCCATGCGGATCCCTAAGGTATGGTCGCGGGACAGGCCAATCAACCGATCTTTGGCGAGAATGATTTGGCTATCAAGGGTGGCATACCGAGATAGGGCGTCTGCTGGGGATCCGGATAGCGGCAGCCGAAGCCTATTTCCGCCGACGTATTGTAGAGATCATTGGAAGCCATTGAATCGCCAAACTTGCCCTATATCTTGGGCATACTAATTTGAGAAATGCACCTAGAATGGGAGCCACAAGATCGGTGGCGATGGTTTTCAGGACTGCGCTGCGGATATATTCACCACTTGATTGGCGACCGATGCGTTTCCTTGGCACTTTGTTGATACTATTGACGTTTGTTGCGCCGTCGACCGATGCGGGGTCGGCGAAAGTGATGGGCTGGATCGAACCTGTCGAAATTCTGCCGGGTGGATTGAAAATTACGGCGAAGCTCGATACCGGCGCGTCGACGAGTTCGATCGATGTGGCGCGGTATCAGGAATTCAGACGCGCCGGCAAGGCCTGGGTCCGCTTCGAAGTTTTGGACAGGAAGGGAGCGTCGTTTCAGTTCGAGCGTCCCGTCATTCGGGTATCGCGGATCCGGCGAAGCGATGCGCCGACCGTCGTGCGGCCGGTCGTCGAACTCGGCATTTGCCTCGGGGGAATCTACCGGAATACGCAGGTGAATCTTGCCGATCGGGCACATCTCAGTTACCCGATGTTGATTGGACGGCGGTTCTTGAAAGCGAATATCGTGGTGGATCCTGCACGGAAATTGACGTCCCAACCGCGTTGCGCCGAGCAATCTGTAAACTAACGGCATGAAAAATACCCACGCATACATCCTGGCGGCAGTGCTGGCGACAATTGGCATTGCCGTATTCATGTACAAATGGGCGGGACTGGGCCTGCCGCTCACGCCGAACGAATCGACGCAGACTTGGCAGATCGAGAGCCGGATTTCGTTCCGCGGCCAGATGGGTCCGATCAAGGTAACCTTGCCGATCCCTGTCGACTCCGGTCAATATGCCGTGATCGACCAGGTCTTCGTTGCCCGCGATTATGGCCTGTCGACGCAGCTCGACGGGGTCAATCGCCGCACGGTCTTTGCGACACGCGACGCCCATGGCGATCAAACCTTGTACGCGCGTTTCACCGTGCACAAAGTACCGCGCGGCCGCGATTTTAGCCCAAATCAAGAGACGGTGGAAAAGCCGGAAACATCCTTGGCGGGTGCGCGGCGTCTGGCGGCGCAGGCGCTCGTCGAGACCGCAAAGGCGAAATCCGCGGATGTGACGACCCTGACGCTTGCCATCCTCGAACGGTTTCGTCATGCCGGCAACGACGACAGCGTCGACACGCTCCTGGCGAAGCTCAGCGATCCATTGGAGATCGCACGGGCAGCGGTCGAGGTCATGCACCTTGCCGGCCATCCGGCGCGCGTTGTCAGTGGCGTCCGTCTCGTACCGCAGGGGCGGAACGTCAATTTCGTCCATTGGATCGAGGTCAATATCGAGGGCGCGTGGCAGCCGTTTTCGCTCAATTCGGATGCTCCCGGCATTCCCGAAAACTATTTTCCCTGGTGGCGCGGCGGCGCGGCTTTCGCCCAATCCAGCATGTCCGGCGATGTCTCGGTGGCGACAACGGTCGCGCGTGCAGCCGAAACGACCGAATGGTCCGCGTTGGTTCCCGCGAATTTCGCGGAGCGCAGGGTCCTTGATTTTTCATTGCTGACATTGCCGCTCGATACCCAGCAAGTCTATCGGCTGATCTTGATGGTCCCGCTCGGCGTCCTGGTTCTTGTGGTGCTGCGCAACGTGATCGGGATCATCACATTCGGCACGTTCATGCCGGTGCTGATCGCGTTGGCATTTCGCGAAACGACCTTGATTTGGGGCATCGTGCTGTTCGTCATCATCGTCGGCGCCGGTTTGCTCGTGCGGGTCTACCTCGAATACCTGAAACTCCTGATCGTGCCCCGGCTGGCCTGTGTGCTGATTTCGGTCATTTTGCTGATGGCGTTGCTCAGCCTCCTGACCAACAAGCTCGGCATCGACCGCGGTCTATCCGTGGCACTCTTTCCATTGGTCATCATCGCAATGACGATTGAACGCATGTCGATCATTTGGGATGAGAACGGTCCGGCCGCGGCCTTCAAGCAAGGCTTGGGGAGCCTGGCCGTCGCCACGGTCTGCTATTTTGCCATGTCGGTGGAATACCTGGAGCATCTGTTTTTCTTCTATCCCGAAATTCTCTTGGTGTTGCTGGCTCTCATCGTGTTGCTGGGACGCTATTCGGGGTACCGCTTGAGCGAAATTTGGCGCTTCCGCGATTTGGCGAAAACGGCAGGCTGATGCTGAAAACGCTGCGAGAACTCCGGCGGAAAGGCATTCTGGGTATCAATGCGCGCAACGCCCGATACATTCTGCCGAACAACGCCCGGAAGGACTATCCGGCGGTCGACGACAAGCTCCTGACCAAGCAGATCGCCGCGGAGGCAGGGCTGGCCGTGCCCGAGCTATACGGCGTGATCCGCAGCAACCATGAGATCAAGCGGTTGCCGCAAATTTTGGAAGGGCTGGACGATTTTGTCATCAAGCCGGCGCAGGGCAGCGGCGGCGACGGTATTCTGGTCGTTGCAAGCCATTCCGGCGATCGATTCCGGCTGGTATCGGGCGAACTCATGACGCTCGACGAAATCGGCTATCACGTCCACATGATCCTTGCCGGCATCTACAGTCTTGGCGGCCAGCCGGACAAGACACTTATCGAATACCGCGTCCAATTCGATCCGTTGTTCGAGAAGATCGCGTATCAAGGCGTGCCGGACGTGCGGATCATCGTCTATTTCGGCGTACCCGCGATGGCGATGGTACGGCTTCCCACCCGCCAGTCTGGCGGCCGCGCCAATTTGCACCAGGGGGCGGTAGGGGCGGGCATCGATATCGCGACCGGCGTGACCCTTTCGGCCGTTTGCAACGACCGGGTGGTAACGGAACATCCGGATACCGGGAATCCGGTCTCCGGACTACAAATCCCCTATTGGGAGGAAATGCTGATGCTGGCTGCCCGGTCGCAACAGCTCACCAATCTTTGCTATCAGGGTATCGACATCGTCCTCGACCGGGAGAAAGGCCCGTTGATCCTGGAACTCAACGCGCGGCCCGGTTTGGCCATTCAGATCGCCAACCAGGCCGGCCTCAAACCCCGCTACGACATTATCGAAGCCCATGCCGGGACCCATGATGGCGATGCAGCGCGGGTCGCTTTCGCACGCGAGCGATTTCGCGCCGATCGTCCTATCGTTTGACCGATCGCCGTGTTAGGGACGGCGGGCTTGGTTAGGCAGGTGGCGTATTCCTCGGAAGTTTCGGACTATCGGGAGGATGGGTTGCGATGAAAATTCTTCGGCATCGGCTGCATCAAGACGACGGCACGGCCATTCGCTTCATGCGAAGTCCCAACATCGGGGGCAAAGTCGAAGCCCGATATCTCGTCGTCCACTATACGGCCGGCTCGAGCGCACAAGGCGCAATCGACAGCCTGGTCGATCCAAAGGCCAAAGCGTCGGCGCATCTCGTAATCGCCCGTGACGGCGCGGTAACGCAACTTGTGGCGTTTGACGATGTTGCCTGGCATGCCGGGCGCAGCCGGTGGAATGGGTTGGAGGGGATGAACGCCTATTCGATCGGGATCGAGCTCGACAACGCCGGTGCGTTGGATCGAATGGGCGAATCATGGGTGGCCTGGTTCGGGCGCCGATACGGACCGAACGACGTTCTCGTCGCCGCGCACAAGAACGAAGGCCGGGAGCGCGGATGGCACCGGTACACCCAGCCGCAAATCCAGGCGGCAATCGATGTGTCGCGACTCTTGGTCGATCAATACGGCCTTCTCGATGTCATCGGCCATGACGACATAGCGCCCAGCCGAAAATTGGATCCCGGGCCGGCATTTCCCATGGACCAATTCCGCGCAAGGGTGATGGGCCGCCGCGATGAGACGCTGGGCCGATCCGAGACGATCGCGGCGCTTAACATCAGGGAAGGGCCGGGGCTCCAATGCGCGAAACTACCGGCGTCGCCGCTCGAACGAGGAAGCCTGCTATATATCGTTTCGGAAGACGGCAGGTGGCGCTATGTGGATGTGCTGGATGATGCCGGGCTGCCGAAATTGACAGGCTGGGTGCATGGCGACTACATCCGTCCGGTGTGACGGGCGTTATATCTTTCGGGGATGTGCCAGCGTAGTGTCCGAAATGCGCCGATGCCTCGATACTGTTTCGCAGTGCCGGGTCGGATGCGCCGGTGGTTCTTTATGAACCTGATAATCGACACATAGAGTCTCAATTATTAGAGACTCGACCAATGATTATTTTAAATTTTATTGATATATTTCAGTAAGTTTGAAGTATTAACTATGATTTTAATCAGTTTTATCTAGTTCTTTTGGAGTATTGCGGGGCTATTTCGCTCGCTCAAAAGAATTAGACGAAAATTTGCTCTAATTACCCCTAAATTCGAATCCTAGTCTGATGGGTGCTGCGCTAAAGTAGCATTTGTCGATTACAGGTTAGGCAACTGAACAAAATAATTAATCAACGTCAGTTGTTCTAAAGAACCAACGAGTTAGGGGTGTGTCGTGATGAATGGTGTTTCGGTAGGTATTATCAGCCAAGATCAGTTCTTTCGCGAGGGATTGAAGACGCTTCTGTCGGAAAACGGCTATCAGGTCGTCGGCGGCGTGTCGGATCATCGTGAATTCGATAGCAGCGTTTCGATGGCCGATACGCCGGTCATGGTACTGGTCGATTTGGTCAGCAATGTCGACGCGGCGGCGGATCAGCTTCATTTCCTGCGCGATAACTTGCCGGGCGTGACCATCGTCGCCTTCAGCGATCAGCGCGACGAAGACTGGGTCATGATTTGCGAAGATTACGACGCTGGCGCGCTGCTGCGCAAACAGGTCTCCTTCAAGGCGCTGCTGCATTGTCTCGAACTGGTGATGATCGGCGAAAAGGTCATGCCGACAACCTTCGAGCCTTCGAAGCGGCACACCGATGACGCGGCGGATCACGATCACGCGCATTGCCAGTCGACCTCGGCGCGGCAATCGCGCGGCGAGACCATTCCCTGCATGACCTGCACGCAGCCGTTCGAGACTGCGGACCGAAAGGCCAACCGGATTTGCTCATCCTGCAAATCCAAGATGTCGCGCATCAGCAACGCTGCCGAGCATACCCTGCATTATTAATTCCAAAATTTAATTTTTCGACGACTCCCGAAGCGCCGGGGCAGGAAACTGTCTCCGGCGCTACGCGTTTCGCCAAACGACGGCACGGTCACCTTCGATGGCAATTTCGGTGCCAAAGCGCGCGGATTTGTCGAGAATGTCCTTCAGATCGGCTTTCTCGTCCGCGAGGGCGCGCGGGATGGTTTCGTTCTTGGCATTGTGGCGCACCAGGGAGAAAGCGACTTCTCGTATCGCACCGTCATCGACGGAAACATGCAGCATCAGGCCGAGCCAATCGGGGTGTTTGCGGGCCCGGTGGCCGGTTTCGAAGGAGAAACTGCCGACACCGTAGAATACCGGCTTGTCCTTGTAGATTTCGATGCCGAGCGGGAAGTGCGGTCCGTGGCCCAGAACCAAATCGGCGCCGGCGTCGATTGCGGCGCGCGCGATCTCCCGCTGATAATCGAGGACCTCTTCGTCGAGACCCCAATGGTTGCTTGCAATCACGATGTCGGCCCGCTGACGCAGGGACGCGACGTCGTCCCGGAACGCGGCTAACGACTCCGTATCGGCCCAGGTCAGGATCTCCGGCGGCATGCCGGGGCGGGTCAAGGTTTTGAGCTGATCGATTTGCGGCCGGTATGCCGTGTGAGCCCGGACCGTCGCGATACCCGGAAAATCGTCTGTCGCTTCGTGACCATGGGTCCAATAGACCGACGAGCGCTGCATGAAACCGTAGCGGATGCCGTTGCGCTCCAGGATGACCGGTCGCAGGGCGTCTTCCCGGTTGATCCCCGCACCGGTATGCGCGACGCCCAATTCGTCCAGACGGCCGACCGAAGACCGGATTGCCGGGCCGCCGATGTTGACGTTGTTCGCGTTGCCCACCGCGTGCACGCCGGCGAGGGTCAGGGCTTCGGCGGATTTGAGCGACGCGTAGAAACCTTCCTCTTCGATCGACCGATCCGTTGCCGGTTCATAGAAGCAGCACTCGAGATTGGCGAATACCACATCGGCGGCACGGATCACGTCGCCGATTTGTGCGAAGGGGATCGTCGGATCGGCGACACCCATCAGGTTGATATCCCCGGTCAGTATCATTTTGTGCTGCATCACCATTCTCCATCGACGCATCGCTCGTTACGGTAAATCCGCGCATATCCGCACCATCGTCGGCCGCCCATTCTGGTCGGACGGGTCGAGCCGTGGAGCGACGCGGCGCAGGATTGCGGGCCGGAATGGCCCCATGCCATCATATCGCCGAAAGCAGGCGTTCCTATCCCATAATAACCGCATCTCTGGCGATGGCTCCACCTGCCCATGGAAAAACCTTATGAATCGATGATCCTACAGGGTCGATCGGAGGAAAAGCGGATGAGCACAGTGGAAACGGAGATCAGCCCAGTAATGCGCGACCTGAGCGCCTATATCGCGGGCGCGGCGGGGCAGCCTCTACCCGATGCGGTCGCCGCGAAGGGCAAGCATCATTTGCTCGATACCATCGCGGCGATGATTTCGGGATCCCGGCTGCGTCCGGGCGAAATGACGCTGCGTTATATCAGCTTGCAGGGGGGCGTCGAGGAAGCCGTGGTCGCGGGCAGCGGCATCGTGACCTCGGCGATCAACGCCGCGCTGGCGAACGGCATGCTTGCCCACGCGGATGAAACGGACGATTCGCACAAGGAATCGCGCAGCCACCTCGGCTGTGGCGTCGTGCCGGCCGCGCTGGCGATGGCCGAGCGCGAGGCGTCCTCCGGCGCGGCGCTGTTACGCGCGGTCGTGCTTGGATATGACATCGGCGCGCGGATCAATTTTGCCCTCGACGTCCACCCGTTCTATGCCGCGGGACACAGCACCCATACCTTCGCGCCGACCTTTGGCGCCGCCGCCGCGGCGGGCGCTTTGGCCGGCCTGAACGCCGCTCAGGTCCGCTGGCTTATTTCCTATACGGCGCAGCAGGCGTCGGGGGTTAATTGCTGGCAGCGCGATCTGGACCATATCGAAAAAGCCTTCGATTTTGGAGGCATGGCGGGCCGCAATGGCGTGACGGCCGCGACCATGGTGCAGGCCGGATTCACCGGCGTCGACGATGTCTTCATCGGACCCCGTAATTTCTTCTTTACCTATGCGGACAAGGCAAAGCCGGAGGCGCTGACCGACGGTCTTGGCGCACGTTTCGAAATCACGCTGACCAACATCAAGAAATGGTCCGTCGGCTCGCCGATCCAGGCGCCGCTCGACTGTCTCGAGGCGATGTTGGCGAAGCGGAAGATCGACGCGGACGAGGTCGAAAGCGTAACCCTGCACCTGTCGGATCAGGAACATCACGTGGTCGACGACCGGCATATGCCGGATATCTGCATCCAGCATATGGTCGCGATCATGCTGCTCGATGGCACCGTGACATTCGCCTCGTCACATGACGAGGCGCGGATGACCGATCCCGCCGTAGCCGCATTGCGTCAGCGTATCGATTTGGTCGGGGCGCCGGACCGGGAACGCCGCACGGCGGCCGTCGAGGTTGCGCTTCGGGATGGCACCCGCCTGAGCGAATCCCAGAGCGCGGTGCGCGGCACGCCCGACAATCCGATGACGACCGCGGAAGTGGAGGCCAAGGCGTACGATTTGATCGCCCCGATTACCGGCGAAAAAAACAGCCGGGACCTCATCGAGATGATCGGGAGT
>JBFFGE010000145.1:0-12427 GCA_041557595.1 Alphaproteobacteria bacterium | reverse complement strand
TTCGTTCTCGACCGAGCGGCGTCAAACGGGCATTCTTGTGAATGTTCATTCGGCTCTCCCAAAGAGTGCTGAAGCTTGGTAACTCCAGTCTCCCCGGTCAGGGCCGAATGGACAACCTATCGAAAGACCACAGCTAGCGCGCCAGCCGTTCGACGATCAGCGCGTAGAACCCGTCCGCGTCGATCCGGTTGATCACCCGGCAGTTCGGCGCTTCGCCGCCCACGCCCCACCAATCGGCGACCGTGCGGCCCATGGTCAGCGCCGACTCTGTCTCGACCGCGACATGGCACTCCTTGCCCCCGAACAATTTGGGGCGCAGCAGATAGGCAATGACGCAGGGGTCGTGCAGCGGCCCGCCCGGCACGCCGTACCGGTCGATATCGTGCCGGTCGTAGAAGGTCAGCATCGCACTCACCGCGTCCGAAACCGGCGAGCCGATGGCGCGGATGGCGTCGCGGCGCGCCGGCGTGCTGATCGCCTGATGCGTCACATCGAGGCCGAACATGGTCAGCGGGACGCCGCTGCTCAGCACGACCTGCGCCGCATGCGGATCGGTATAGATATTGAATTCCGCGCTGGCGGTGACATTGCCGGGCCCGAGCGCCGCGCCGCCCATGAAGGCAATCTCGTGCAGCTTCGGCAGTATCGCCGGCGCCTGCACGATGGCCTGCGCGATGTTGGTCATGGGGCCGAGCGGACACAACGTGATCGAACGATCCGCGGCGGCAAGGCACGTCGCAACGATGAAATCGACCGCGTGGCCTTCCGCCAGCGGCGTTGTCGGCGCGTCCCATGCGTAGCCGTCCAGACCGGACTTGCCGTGCACCCGTTCCGCCGTGACCAGCGGGCGGAGGATCGGCCGCGGGCAGCCGGCATAGACCGGCACTTCGGGGCGGCCCGACAAGGCGACGATGATGCGCGCGTTCCGCTGCGTCAGGTCAAGCGGCACGTTGCCGGCGACACAGGTTACCCCGAGCACGTCGAGGTCTTCCGGCGACGCCAACGCCAGGAGCAGCGCGACCGCATCGTCCTGGCCGGGGTCGCAATCGATGATGATAGGGCGCGGGCTCATGGCGGAGGATTTAGCCGCCTCCGCGGCGCAACGGCAAGCGCCGCATCGCAACGCAAAACTCTATACAGAGCCGTCCTCCCGGGTTAGCACCCCGTAAACCCAGAGCAGCAGCGTCGCGAACAAACCTTCGACCGACATGATGAACAGGGCCCAAGGCAGCCCATAGGACTCGGCCATCCAGCCGACATTGAGAAAACCGATCGGCCCCGTGCCGATACACAGCGCGAGAACGCCTAATACGCGGCTGCGGTATTCCGGCGGCGCGCTCAAATAGGTCAGCGTGCTCTGCATGACGGCGAAACCCGCGCCGGCGATGCCGATTACCGTCAGCGTCATCGACGCGGCCACGAAGGAATGGTGAGGACCGCCGGAAACGTAGGACAGGACGCTGAGATACAGGATCATGGCGAGGTAGAGCATCATGCCGCCGAGATAGATCCGCCCGAAATAGGCCGGCTTGGCCACGACCGCGATAACCATGGCCCCGACGAACGCGCCAAATCCTTCGAGACTGGACAGCAGGCCCACGAAAAAGGGATCGAGATGAAGACGCTCCTTGCCCAGGATCGGGATCATCGCGGTGAAAGGAAAGCCCCAGACGTTGAAGACGATCGTCACGGCGAAGACGCGCCGCAGTTCCCAATTGCCGAGAATGAACCGCACGCCGGCGATAATATCGAGCAGAATAGTCGGGGAGCCGACCCGCTTCACGTGTTCCGGCAAGCGAATGGCAATGATCAGCATGAGCCCGATCGCATAGACCGCCGTGCTCATCGCGTACACGCCGGTGATACCGACCAGTTGCAGCATGATCCCGCCCATGAACGGGCCCGCCATCCGGGTCGCGCTGTTGGTCGCCGCATCGAGGCTCATGGCGGCGGACAGGTTCGCGCCCGCGACATCGCCGACCAGGCGGCGACGCACCGGCATATCGGTCGCCCAGAACAATCCGCTGATCACAGACGCAATGGCGATGTGGGTAAAGGTCAAGGCGCCCACATAGGCAAAGGCCGTCATTGCGGCAGCCGCGACCAAAATCATCGCGATCGTTCCGCCGAGGAGAAACTTGCGATTGAATCGATCCGCAAATGCCCCGATGACCGGCCCGAAAAATGTCAGCGGCAAACCCCAGAGGATCGGCACGAGCGCCACCAGGATCGGAGATTCGGTGATTTCAAATGTGTAGACGCCCAGGGCGAGAAGCTGAAACCAGCGGATGAACCCGGTCAGCCCCCCCAGAATCCAGATATACAAATAGTTCGGATCGTGCAGCAGCAACCGGATTCCGGTATCGTCCGGACGATCTGCACTGTCTGTCGTCAATTTTTCGGTCCACCCTTAAGCCATGGACAAGCTCGGTGCCCGCGCTCAAACTTCCGCACTGCGTTTTGCGCCTCCCGGCCGTAAAACCACATAACGTAGAAACTGTCCGGTTCCGATCAGCCCGGAAAGAAGTCGATATTGAATATTAAGGCGAAAGTTAAGATCCTCATAGCCGTGGCCCTGTGCGGCGCAATGCTTCTCCTCGCCTATGAAGTGTTCTATTGGGCCACGCATGTCTATGAAAGCGATGCGCGCGTCCAAACCGATTTCACGAATATATCGGCGCAGGTCGACGGCAAGATCGAGACCGTTCACGTCGCCGAAGGTAGCCCGGTACGGAAAGGTCAACTGATCGTGACCCTCGAGCATGAGGATATTCGCCTGAATATCCGTTCGCTGCAGACCGACCTTGCGCTGGAACGGGCGAACCGAACCCGCCTGATGTCGGAAAGAGTGGCGTTCGAGGACGAATTCCATTCGAAGCTGGAGACCCAGCGTGAAAAAATTGCGGCGCTCGAGGTGGAATATCAGTCCGAAGAGCAACGCCTCAGCCTCGCGCGGAAAGACCTCGCCCGAATGCGGGGGCTGGTCCGAAAAAGGATATCCCCCGAAACCAAGCTCGCCATCGAGCAAGACAAGACGCTGATCCTGGAGGGCCGGACCGCAACCCTGAAAGGCAAAATCGCGATCGCCAAAAGGGAATTGGGCCAGATAAAGTCGACGGAAAAACGGCTTGAAATTATAGATAACCAAATATCAATATCGAAAATAAAAGAAAACAGGATATTAGACTCCATAAAAAAAGAAGAACTATTCGTCGAATACAGAAAAATCAGCAGCCCCATCGATGGCGTTATAGGAAAAATCCATCGATACAAAGGCGAATACATTGAAGATGGTGTCAATATACTGATGCTATACGACCCAATGCTTTATTGGGTCGAGGCTTATGTCAATGAAAGCCAAATTCGTCATGTGCGGATCGGGCAAGAGGTTCTCATTAATCTCGATGCGTATCCTTTCGAGGATTTCTTCGGCAAGGTGCATCACATCGGCAGCGTGACGACCAACGGGTCGGACGGAAATAACGGCCGCGCCAGCAAGCTGGGCAGCGCCGCCGAACGTGTCCCCGTTCGGATTTCGCTCGAAAATCCACCCCCCAACCTGACGCCCGGCATGCGCGCGGACATCAACATCCGGATCTACAAAAATATTAAACTCTGGTAGGCGGACAACGGCCCCGAATTTACGCCTTGCGAGACAGCGGCCGCTGTGACGCGACGGCCGAGACTTGTTAGTCTTTGCCCAGGGGTCACCGGTTTCAGGGGAAGCGAACGCCATGCAGTTGAGTTTATTTATCAGCTCGGAGCACAGACCCGACGAATCCATGCAGCGCCGGCTCGCGGAACACGTCGAGCAGGTGCGGCTCGCGCGCCAGGTGGGGTTCGACGGCGTTGCGATCGGCAATCATTTATCTTACGGATCGACGGCCTGGTTCCCGCCGCTGGAGACGCTCATGCGGCTGGCGCCGGAGGCCGACGGCATGACGCTCGCAAGCTGTATGCTCATCCTTCCGCTGTTCCATCCGCTCCATGTCGCCCAACAGGCGGCGCTGCTCGATGCGGCCACCGGCGGCCGCTTTATCCTGGGCGTGGCGCCGGGTTGGCAGGAAGACGAATTCAAGATCCTCGGGCTCGACCACGGCAAGCGGATCGGCCGGTACCTGGAATCGGTCGACCTGATACAACGTCTCTTCACGGAAGAACGGGTCGAGCTTGCGGGCAAACATTTCGACGCCAAGGGACTGACCCTGGCGCTGAAATCGACCCGGAAACCCCGGCCGCCGATGTGGTATGGCGGCAGCGTGACGAAAGCGGTCGCGCGCGCGGCACGATTGGCGGATACCGCCCTGGGCGATAGCTGGGTCGCCTCGGCCCATCTGGTCACCGGCGTCATTACCGAGCAAGCGGCCGTTTTCCGCGAGACGCTGGCGTCGCTCGGCAAGGCGATGCCGACGGAATTCCCATTGCTGCGCAATATCGTCGTCGCACCCGACAAGGAAACCGCCATTCGCGAAGCCGGCCCCTTTATCGAGGCGAGCTATCGGGTTTTCGGGCAGTGGGGCCTTTTTACCGATGTGGTCGGCTCCGACAAACAGCACCCCGATTTCGAAGACCTCATCGCCGGCCGGGTCATTCTCGGCTCGCCCGAGCAATGCGCGGAAGAACTGCTCGCGCTGGCGCGGGAAACCGGCTGTACGCGGATCATAAGCCGTATTCAATGGCTCGGCATGGATCAAAAAATCGTGCTGAGGACGATCGAACTGCTCGGCGACAAAGTCCTGCCCGCGTTGCGCAAGGCAGGCGTCTAATCCGGCGCCGCGGCCGACGTATCTCCATCCATCTATCTATTAATATTAAATATTTTCCTCCCGGCGCCAAAGATAGGACGCAATTTAACTAATTGTTAGCAATTCAGTGCGAAAACAAGGCACGCAGGCGCTCCCGACGAGCCAAACTTCGGGGGCGTCGCTTTGTGAATTTCGCATTTTCTTTGGAGCCGCGCGCATGAAAATGGCCCAACATACGCTATTACCGGCCATCCTCGGCCTTGCATTGGGCGGTGTTCTCTGAATCGCGCCATCTTCGGATGCCGTATCCCAGCAGGCGCCGCAAATGGCGAAGCTGGTTGATTCACCGACCGAATCGCCTGCCGCCGTGGTCAATTCGCCGATATTGCCTTTGCCGCTGACAATCCAACTCGATCCGGCAAAGGTCGCCCTTGGCAACAAGCTGTTTCACGATCCCCGGCTTTCCAGCAACGACAAGATTTCGTGCGCAAGTTGTCACGACATCAATACGAACGGGGCGGATAACAAGGCGGTCTCCACGGGCATCAATGGCGGCCAGACCGCGGTAAATTCGCCGACCGTGTTCAATAGCGGTTTGAACTTCATGCAATTCTGGGACGGCCGCGCCGATACGCTCGAGCAACAGGTCGACGGTCCGGTGCATCACCCAGGTGAAATGGGCTCCAACTGGCGCCAAATTCTCCCCAAGTTACGGGCGGACGCCGCAATTACCCAGAATTTCAAGAATTTGTATAGCGACGGCATTACCGTCGCCAATATCAAGGATGCAATCGCGATCTTCGAACGCTCGCTGATCACGGTCAATTCCCGCTTCGACCGATACCTCCGCGGCGAACGCAATGCCCTCACCAAGAGCGAGCAACGCGGCTATCAACTGTTCTCCGATCTCGGCTGCATTTCCTGTCATCAGGGTCAGGCGGTCGGCGGAAATATGTTCCAAAAATTCGGTGTGATCGGCGATTACTTCAAGGACCGCGGCAATATCACGCAGGCGGACTACGGCCGCTACAACGTTACCGGCGACGAAGCGGACAAGCATGTGTTCAAGGTACCGTCGCTCCGCAACGTTGAATTGACCGCACCGTACTTTCACGACGGTTCCGCCAAGACGTTGCAGGACGCCGTCGCTGTGATGGGCAAATATCAGCTCGGCCGGCCCCTCAAGGACTTCGAGGTCAAGGGCCTTGTCGCATTTCTCAAGACGCTTACGGGCGAAGTTAGGAGTACCAGACGATGAACAAGCGTTGGATTTATCACGCTCTCGCAATCACCGTTGCATCGGCCGGCCTAGCCGCCCTCTACGTGAACGTCGAGGTCGTTGCACAGAATCACCACATCCAGGTGGTCAATGAGCTTCAGGACCTGAAGCGCAAGGACGCCACGCTGAACACCAACGTCTTCAGCATCCGTTCGGGCCTGACGAAGCATTACGACGATCTGGTCAAGACCAACTCGGAAACCGAAGCGATTATCGCCGACCTGCGGGAAGGTAAATCGCGGATCGTCGGCTACGGCAATTCGGACATCAATCAACTGGTGAAGCAATACGAAGGCCTGCACGTAAAGCGCAACGTCCTGATCGATCGCTTCAAGACCAGGAATTCCACACTCAGGAACGGCGTATATTACTTTCCGCTGATTGCGACCGAAATCGTCCGGCGTGGGCCCGAAGCTGGCGCATCCAAGGAACTGATCGTGTCGATCGAGCAGTTGCTGAAGAGTTTGATGTCCTATTACATCAACAGCAACAAGGCGGTTTACGATAACGTCCGGAACGACATGCAAAACGTGACAAATCTCATGGCGGCCGCACCCGAAGTACTACGTCCGCGTTTGCTTGAGATGATGAAGCACGCCACCGTCGTCCTGTGGCACAAGCGGGAAATCGACGGGTTGTTGCGGCAGATTACATCGGCGGAAAGCGCCTCGGTCGCGGACTCGCTGTTCCACGTCTATCAGATCGATCACCGGAATGCGGAAAAGCGCACCAAAGTCTATCGTGCGGGATTCTACATGGGGAGCTCCGCGGTGATCTGTTACATGATTTTCCTGATCATCGGGTGGTTTCAGAATCGTTCGCGCCGCCGGGCCGCGCCCGCGCAGCAGACGACCGCCCTCGCGCAATAACGGCGTCCCGTAAATCGCGCCGCATGGCGTCGAGAAACGCCTAATTCGAACTTCGGAGCGCGGAATATCGCATTGGTCGATATTCCGCGTCTTCGCGTTCAGTCCCCTGCCCCGGTTTGAAATTCCGCGTTCAGCCGGTCGGTAATGAGCATGTGCCCCGCCTTATGGGTAATGCAGAGCGGCGGCCGCGCCTGTTCGACGACGGATTGCGGCGTTACCCCACAGGCCCAAAAAACCGGAACCTCGCCATCGCGAATATCGGGCTCGCTGCCGGAATACGGCGTCATGATGTCGTCGATGCCAATTTCCGACGGATCGCCGATATGGAGCGGCGCGCCATGTACGTCGGGGAAACGTCCGGTAATCTCGCTCGCCCGGACCGCATCTTCCGGGCTGAACGGCCACATCGACACGATCATTGGACCGTGAAACGGACCGGCCGGGACGGTCGCGATAGTCGTCCGGTAGATCGGCACCTTGGTGCCGTTCTCGATGTGCCGCATCGGCAGGCCTTCATCCATCAGGGCCTGCTCGAAGGAATAGGAACACCCCAGCACGAACCCGACCAAATCATCCTGCCAAAGATCCCGGATATCGATCACTTCATCGACGCATTTGCCGTCGCGAAAGACCCGGTATTGCGCGAAATCGGTCCTCAGATCGATATCGTCCCCCAGCGCCGGCACCGTCGGGTCGCCCGGTTTCGTCTTGGCGATCAGCGGACAGGGCTTCGAATTCAAGCGGCAAAATTCTTCGAAATCGTCGCTCCAGTCCATCGGCAGGATGGCGAGGTTTCCCTGCACCATGCCGCGGGCCTGTCCATCGGTCGTGGTCTGCCAACGGCCGGCGCGGATTTCCGCCCGCAACCGCTTCGCTTCTTGCCGCGCGTGTTCCGCGTCAACTGGTCCCGATGCGTCCATGATCCGTCCTCCCGTGCAAAGCCGCGTTGCGCCGATCATCGTCCGGCGCCGTCCCGATCACTATAGCCGAAAATAACGGCGGCGGCGCCCCCCTTGGCGCCGCGGCATCCGGTTACCGCAACGTGACGCCCGGCCGCGCCCGGCGGATCGCGCGGGTCAGCAAGACCACAGGCCCTATGCCGACCAGAACGATCGTCAACGCCCCGACGGCGCATTCCTCGAGCAATTCGTCGCTGGCGAATTGATAGACGAAGGTGGCAAGCGTCTCGTAATTGAACGGCCGCAGCAGCAGGGTCATTGGCAGTTCCTTCATGCAATCGACAAACACCAGCAACCCGGCGGTCAGGATACTGCCGCGCAGCATCGGGATATGGATCCGCCGCAGCATCATCCACGGGCCCTGGCCCAGCGAGCGGGCGGCGTCGTCCATGTTGCGCGTCACCTTCGAAAGGCCGGATTCGACCGCGCCCAGGGACAGCACCAAGAACCGCACCACATAGCCGAGGATAACCGCGAAGATCGTGCCGCTGAGCACCAGACCGGTGGAAATGCCGAATGTCTCGCGCATATAGCTGTCCACCGCATTGTCCAGCCATGCCACGGGAACGATCGCACCGACCGCCAGGATTGCGCCGGGCACCGCGTATCCCAGGCTCGCAATCCACGCGAAGCCGCGCAACAGCCGGCCATGTTGCAGGCGAAGCGCGTAGGCCATGAAGACGCCGACCGCCACCGCCACCACGGCTGCGATGCCCGAAAGGGAAATGCTGTGCCACGCCGCGGTGAAGAACGCGGCGCTCAAGCTGTCGCTGTAATGCAGGACGGCGTATTTCAGCAGCACCACCGCCGGCACGCCAAAACCGAACGCCACGGGGACCGCGCACAACACGACCGCAATCGCCGCCCGGGCGCCACGCAACGGGTATCCCGGCAACGGCTTGAAGGAGCCCCGGCTTTCCTGAAACCGCCGTCCGCGCCGCGCCCCGCGTTCCACGCCGATCACGATGCCGGCAAAAATCAGCAGGGCGACGGCGAGCTGCGCCGCCGCCTCGATACTCGCCATGCCGAACCAGGCATTGAAGATGCCCAGCGTGAGTGTCGGCACGGCGAAGAAATCCACCGTGCCGAAGTCGTTCAGTGTTTCCATCAGGGCCAGGGCGACACCGACCACGATCCCGGGACGCGCCATCGGCAAGGCCACCGCGAAAAACGCCTGCCAGCGGCGCCTGCCGAGCGTACGGCTGACCTCCATCACGCCGACGGACTGGCTCAGGAATGCCGACCGCGCGAGCAGATAGACATAGGGATACAGGACCAGGGTAAACATGCAGATCGCGCCGCCGAGACTGCGGATTTCCGGGAACCAATAGTCGCGCGCGGAGGACCAGCCGAACACCGACCGAAGGCCACCCTGAACGGCGCCGGTGTAATCCAGCAGATCGGTGTAGGTATAGGCGATCACATAGGCCGGCACGGCGAGCGGCACCAGCAGCGCCCATTCAAAAATCTTGCGCCCGGGGAAATCGTAAATCGTGACCAGCCACGCGGTGGACGTGCCGATCAGGAATGTCCCCACCCCGACGCCGACCGCCAGCACCAGGGTATTGCCGAGATAGGACCAGAGAACCGTTTCGCTCAGATGGCGCCACACGTCGGGCGCGGGCGTCAGCGCGATGCCGATGATGCTGATCAGCGGCAGGGAGACGACAATGGCCACCGCGAACAGCCCCAAAGTCCAGCCGTTCGCCCATTCCGGCCATGCCGACGCTGAGGACGACCGCCGCGCGCCCTTGGTCGCATCTGCACTCATCGTTCCGAAATCCACCAAAGCCGTTCGCCGGCAACGCCGGCCGGAGGCAGCGAATGCGGCGGACGAATGCCCACCCCGGGGGAGCATAACAGAAAGGGCCCCCACTTCGTAAATGGAGGCCCCATCGAGCGGCGCGCCGCCCCGGACACCCGGTTACCAGCCTACGCGGTCGACGATTTTTTGGGCCAGCGGGCTCAAATCGGAAATTTTTCCGAGGCTAACCGTATCCTCCCGGAAACTCCCCCAGGAGGCGACCTCCTTGTCCGTCGCGACGGTGGGGTTGACCGGATATTCGTAATTTTGCGCTGCATACATGTTCTGCGCGAACCGGTCGCTCAGGAACTCGAGCAGCTTGATCATATTCGCGCTGTTCTTGGCGTGGCGCGTTACCGCCGCGCCGGAAATATTGACGTGTGCGCCGCGATCCTCCTGGTTCGGGAAGACCAGATCGATCATCTTGGCCCAGGCCTGCTGTTCCGGCTTCTTCGTGTTGAATTTCATCTTGCCGAAATAGTAATTGTTGATCACCGCGACGTCGCAAACGCCCTGGGAAACCGCCTGGATCTGCCCACGATCGTTGCCTTGCGGCTTGCGCGCCAGATTGGCGACCAACCCCTCGGCCCAAGCCTGCGCCTTGGCTTCGCCATGCGCCGCGATCATGGAGGCGACCAGCGCCCGGTTATAAACGTGGCTGCCCTTCCGGATGCAAATTCGGCCCTTCAACTTGGGGTCCGCGAGATCCTCATAGGATTTGACCGTCCCCGGTTTCACCCGGTCCTTGGCGACGGCGATCAACCGGATACGCTTCGTCAGCCCGAACCAGCGGCCGTCGGGATCGCGTAAATGCGCCGGGATATTCTTCGCCAAGACATCGGATTTCACGGGCAGCAGCAAGCCCGCATCCGCATGCGCCTTGAGCCGGGAAATATCCGCCGTCAGGATACCGTCGGCCCGGGTGTTGCGGCCCTCGCTCTGGATGCGTTTCAGCATGCCCTTCTTGGCGAAAACGACGTTCACCGTGATGCCGGATTGCTTGGTGAATTCGTCCAGAAAGGGTTTGATCAGGAAAGGCTGCCGATAGGAGTAGACGTTTACTTCCGCGGCGTCCGCGGCCGCCGCCGGTGATCCCAATGCGGCAACCAACGCCACAACAACAGTGCCAAGGTGTTTCTTCATCGTTTTTCGATCCATCTGGATTGGATTGTATTTGCCTAATTGCAATTGCGAACCATTCTCATTTAGAGATTTTATCGTGCAAGTCCCCGGTCCACAAGCCCCATGCATGGTCAATTTTGTCGCAGGGCGGCGATCCCGACGATTTAATCACGAACGGGCGGTTTCCGCGACTAATCCGGAAGATCCTCGAGATTGAGCAATTCCGTATTGCCGCCCGACGCGGTGACGTCGACCGTCAGTGTCCGCTCCGTGGCAAGCCGGGATAAATAATGCGGCCCGCCCGCCTTAGGCCCGGTGCCGGAAAGCCCCTCGCCGCCGAAGGGCTGAACGCCGACGACCGCGCCGATCTGATCCCGGTTTACATAGGTGTTGCCGACGGGCAGGCGTTCGTGGATCTGGCGCACCGTCGCATCGACGCGGCTGTGTACGCTCAAGGTCAGGCCATAACCGGTCTTCCGAACCGCATCGAGGACGGCATCCAGCCGGTGGGAGGCATACCGGATGACATGCAGGATCGGCCCGAAGACCTCTCCTTCCAGCCTCTCCAAACCATCGATCTCATAGGCGGATGGCGGGAAGAACGTGCCATGCGCGGCGCTCCCGGGCAGCGTCAGCGATCGAAGGAGTGTCGCCTCGGCAACCATCCGCTGCGAATGCGCCTCCAGCAAAGCGCGGGCGTCGGCGTCGATCACCGGACCGATATCGGTCTCCAGATCCGCAGGATCGCCGATACGCAGCATGTCCATCGCGCCCGCCAGCATAGCGATCATGCGGTCCGCGACGTCGTCCTGCAGGAACAACACGCGCAGCGCCGAACAGCGCTGCCCGGCGCTGCGAAAGGCCGAGGTCAGGACATCCCGCACCACCTGTTCCGGCAGGGCGGAGGAGTCGACGATCATTGCGTTCTGGCCGCCGGTCTCCGCGATCAAGGGAACGATCGCACCGTCGCGCGCGGCGAGATTTCGATTGATCGCCTGCGCGGTTTCCAGCGATCCGGTGAAGGCGACCCCCGCGATGCGGGGATCGGTAACCAGCGGCGCCCCGACACCGGGCCCGTCGCCGGGCAGCAGGTGCAAGACATCGGCCGGAATTCCCGCCCGATGCATCAACTGGACGGCGCGATGCGCGATCAGCGGCGTCTGCTCCGCCGGCTTGGCGAGCACGGCATTGCCGGCTGCGAGCGCGGCGGCAACCTGCCCGGTGAAAATCGCCAGGGGAAAGTTCCAGGGCGAGATGCACACGATCGCGCCGCGGCCATGCAACGACAGGTGATTGGTTTCGCCGGTCGGCCCCGGCAGGACCCGCGGGCGATCGAAATCGGCCCGTGCGCGCTGGGCGTAGTAGCGCAGGAAATCCACCGCCTCGCGCAACTCGGCCACCGCGTCACCGATCGTCTTGCCCGCCTCGCGAATGCAGAGCGCCATCAATTCGGCGGCATGGGTTTCGAAGAGCGCCGACGCGGCGTCGAGCGCTGCTGCCCGTTCGGCCGCGGGAACCCGCGTCCAGTCGCCCTGCGCCGCCGCCGCAATGCCGACCGCCGCGGCGACATCCGCCGGCGTTGCCGCCCGGACCGACCCGGCGGACCGCCGCCGGTCGGCCGGTTCGGTGACCGGCGCCGGTTCCGTTCC
>JBFFGE010000144.1:0-12646 GCA_041557595.1 Alphaproteobacteria bacterium | reverse complement strand
TTCGTTCTCGACCGAGCGGCGTCAAACGGGCATTCTTGTGAATGTTCATTCGGCTCTCCCAAAGAGTGCTGAAGCTTGGTAACTCCAGTCTCCCCGGTCAGGGCCGAATGGACAACCTATCGAAAGACCACATCTAGGCGGTCATGCGGAGCGGGCACGGGCAGTGGAAGGCGTTTATTCCATGTGGCGGATCGATGGGGCCGGGGCTCCATCATGAGCGTCGTATAAGATTGTCAGGAGAATGGGTATGTCGGACGTGATTGGCTTCATTGGCCTCGGCAATATGGGACTGCCAATGGCCGAACAGCTTTTGCAGGCCGGATACAAGGTGCGCGCTTTCGATGTTGCGACGGCGTCGCTCGATGGCGCGCGGGAATTGGGTGCCGATATTGCAGAGTCGGTCGCCGATGCCGCCGACGGCGCATCGATCGTCATCACGATGCTGCCGGCGGGAAAACACGTCAGGGCGGTATATTTCGGGCCGGAGGCGCTGATCGACGCCGCGGCGCCGGGCACGTTGTTGATCGATTCCTCGACGATCGATGTGGAAACGTCGCGGGCGGTCGGCGATGCGGCAACCGCCGCCGGCCTGGAAATGATCGATGCCCCGGTCACCGGCGGCGTCATGGGCGCCCGGGCGGGGAAATTGAATTTTCTGATCGG
Source organism: Alphaproteobacteria bacterium (assembly GCA_041557595.1). Lineage (GTDB taxonomy): Bacteria > Pseudomonadota > Alphaproteobacteria > UBA8366 > UBA8366 > JAOTYV01. The sequence goes on along the minus strand of JBFFGE010000144.1, from coordinate 11,983 downwards.
CGGGACCGATGCCGCCGTCGAACGCGCGCGGCCGGTGCTATCCGTCATGGGAGAAAACCTGTTGCATGCGGGCGCACAGGGCAGCGGGATCGGCGTCAAGATCTGCAACAACATGGCGCTCGGTATCGCGATGATTGCGGCCGCGGAAGCGCTGATGATGGCGAAACGGCTTGGAATGGATGTCAAACGCACCCATGAAATCATATCCAAATCGTCCGGCCAAAGCTGGCCGCCCAGCAATTATTGTCCTTTGCCTGACGTGATCGATGGCGTACCGGCGAACAACGGCTATAGACCGGGCTTCACTGCGGCGATGATGCAAAAAGATCTGCGATTGGCACAAGACGCGGCACAATCCGTCGACGCGTGCACGCCACTCGGCGCCCATGCGTTGGCGATTTTCTCGTTGTTCTGCTCGAACGGAGACGCCCAAACCGATTACTCCGGGATATCGAAACTGATCGGCGGCGATGCGTGGGATTATCTATTCGATCCCGGCGCCGAATAAGATGTTTTTCCGCGTTTGGGGCGGCTCGCCGGATAGCCGCGGTATCGCGCGTCATCCGAGCGGCGCGCGTCAAAGCCATGATCCGAGACTATCCAGGACATCGAGAATCGATGATGAGCAATAGGGAGTTTGAAATGACGGGCGAGTTGACCGTTGACGACGAGACCGAGGACGGTCGGCCCGGGCGTCGCAAGGGGTCTTCCATGATGCGCGCGTTGACGCTGTTGGAAACGATTGCCGCGCGCGGTGCGCCGGCGACGCCGACCCAGTTGAATGAAGCGCTCGATCTGCCGAAACCGACCATTCATCGGCTATGCGCGACGCTCGAAGAATTTGGTTTCCTGCAGCGATCTCTCGACGGCAAGGGATTGACCGTGGGGCCGCGCTTGCGCGCCATCGCGCAGAACGCTCTGCTTTCCAGCGAGCAGTTGTTTCTGGTCCGGGCGATTTTGGAACAGGTTTCCAAAACTGTGGGCGAAACCGCCAATATCACGGTGCCGGATTATAACAGGATGCGGTATCTGGACCGGGTGGAAACGCAGTGGCCGCTGCGTCTGCAGCTGCCGGTCGGCAGTCAGGTGCCGCTGCATTGCACGGCGTCGGGCAAGTTGTACCTCAGCAGTCTTGATTCGACGGTTCGGCACAAGGTCTTGCACGCGCTGGAGCTCGAGAAATTGACGGCCAATACGATCGTCGATGCGGATCGGCTGGAGCAAGAGTTGGCGCGGATCGAAGCCGCAGGAATCAGTACGGACAATGAAGAGTTTATCGAAGGCATGGTCGCGGTCGCGGTGCCGCTCCAGGACCCGAATGGCAAGTTGATCGCAACTTTGGCAATCCACGCGCCGATCGTCCGGATGTCGATGGCGCAGGCGCTGGAATGGGCCCCCGAATTGCGGGCTGCCGCGGCTCAACTCTCTGATATTATTTCCGTAAATCGGGCGTCTCAGGCGAATTAATTGCCAATATGTTTGGCGCGGGACGTTTCGATCATTCGCTCGCGCCAAGCGAAAGCATCGATGCCAAATAGTCGCCAAATGTTTCGAAGGCGGTTGCCGCTGTAATTGCCAGCAGCAGAAAGACGATGCCGTAGTCGACGACAGTCGCACCCGATTGATCTCGCCATACCTCTTCAACTATCTGCAATACCACGATTATACACTCCAATTGCACGGCCGGCATTATCCGGTCCATTTTGTGTTTCCGTATCGATCCGCCGATTCCGGCTATATCCGATACCGTTGGGATTGCCTGAATTTTTGGCCTTCTTATCGCCCAAAGGTACTACCCAATGGTAATTTCCAGATGGGGTGTATTCATGAAGAATTGGGGTTAGATATCCAATAATATGGGGTAGAACTATTAGGGGAGGCAGCGGCCGTACAACGTCAAATGGCGTGTCGGTCCTCTATGGTTAATTTGATCGGTCGTAGCCGTATTGTCCGGTTTTTCGTTAATTTCAGGCGAGACGCGGTATAATCCGAGCCACGACGAGTGACGAATGGCAATGGTCAGGCGCGAAATGGAACAAGTCGGTCCAGATGAAGTACCGAAGGCGTGTCTCGGAATTCTTATGCTGGAAACTCGGTTCCCGAGGATTGTGGGCGATATCGGCAACCCGGACACATGGCCATTTCCGGTTCGATTCAGCACGGTCGCGGGCGCTTCGCCGCGCCGTGTCGTACGCGAGCAAGCATCCGGTTTGCTGCAGAATTTTAAGGAAGCGGCAATTCAACTCGTCCGCGATGGCGCGGATGGGATCAGCACGACATGCGGGTTCTTGTCGTTGTTTCAGAACGAACTCGCGGCGGCGTGCAAGGTGCCGGTCGCCGCATCGTCCCTGATGCAGGCCCCCTTGATACAGGCGCTTCTGCCGCCGGGCCGCAAGCTTGGTATCCTGACGATATCGGCCGAAACGCTATCGCCGGCCCACCTGTCCGCCGCGGGCGTACCACCGGGAACGCCCGTGGTCGGCACCGATAACGGAGAGGAGTTTTCCCGCGCCATCCTCAATGATGAGGCGACCCTGGATGTGACCCGGGCCGAGCAGGATGTCGTTGCGGCCGGGGGAGCGTTGCTCGGCGAATATCCCGAGGTGGCCGCGATATTGCTGGAATGCACCAATATGGCGCCGTATTCCCGGGCATTGCAGAGCGCGTACAATCGACCGGTATACGATATTTACTCGTTCCTGACCTGGTTCCACACCGGATTGCGGCCGCGGCACTTTCGCGCTGGTCCCGAAGACTAAGAGGACGATGTGCGATCAATACCGCAACAGGGCGTAGGTTCGCAGGACACGCAGGGAATTGGCGGGCGAGGTAACATCGCGTGAGTTTGCGCAGGGCCATCGCTATCTTTGTCGCGGCAATGGCGCTTATCGTCGCCGTGGTCCTGATCTACGTCTTGACGCTCGATTTCGAGCGACATCGCGCCAAATTGGCCTCGGAATTGCGCGAGTTGACGGGGCGCGCGGTTGAAATCGACGGGTCGGTCGATCTTTCTTTGGGACTAAGAAGCGCTTTCGTCATCAACGGCCTGCGAATCGGCAATACGGCGTGGGGCACCCGGCCGGATCTGCTCAAGGTCGGCAAAGTGGAAGCCCAATTCCAGCTCTTGCCCCTGTTGGCAGGCCGGATAAAAATCGAACGCCTCCGGTTCGTCCAGGCCGATTTGTGGCTCGAAACGAATTCGGACGGGCAGCTGAACTGGATTTTGCCGACCCGGGCGAACAACCGCGCGAGGAAAACCGAGGAGATCCCGCCGGCGCAGCCCCAGCTGCTCGGCATGGTCGGCGTTGCCGCATTGGACCTGGTGGCCGGTCGCGTCAGTTTCCGCGATGGCCGGAGCGGGGACATTCAGGTCCTGGCGGTCGCGCAAGCGTCGGCGGACGGCGACGGTTTCGCGCAGGCCGGCGCCGTCCGTGTCGAAGGGTCCTGGAACGGGCTGCCGATGGCCTTCGAAGGCCAGGTTGGTCCATTGTCCGCATTGTTGCGGGAGGGCGCCAACGCTTATCCGATCGATTTGTCGGGTAAGCTCGCCGGGATGCAGATCGACGCCAAAGGCACCGTATCCCATCCGACGCGCGGTGAGGGCATTCGCCTTCAAGTCAAGGCGCGCGCCGATCGCCTTACCGGTTTCGTCCCCGCATTGGGCGAAGCCGCGGCGCGGTTAAATCACGTGACGATGTCCGGGAGATTCGATTTTCGCGATAGGATCGTGAAGATCGAGGATCTGATATTCGGGATCGGCGATAGCAGTCTGGCCGGTACCGTATCGCTCGATCTCGCACCGCCCGTGCCGCAACTGGATGCAGACCTGACGTCTTCGAGTATTGATCTGTTGGCAGTTACGGGGCGACCGAAGGGAGAGCCCGTGGAAAGCACAGCAGGCGGCAACGCCGCCCGCCCCGGACTCCTGTCCACCGCGCCACTCGATTTATCGGCGCTTCGATCGTTCAATGCCGACCTGAAATTTCGTGGAAGTTCGGTAAGCATTGGCACGGTGATCCTGCAGGCGGTGCAAATCAACATGACGTTGCGGGACGGCATGCTGGACCTGGCCCCCGTGACGGCACGGGTTCAGGAAAATTCGCTTGAAATGCGCGCCTCGCTGGACATCCGTCCGGTGGTGCCGCTTTTCTCGTTGGGCTTTAAGTCGCCGGGCTTCCGCGTCGGCCCATATTTGCAGCGGCTGGACGGCATCAAGGCATTCGACGGCCAGATCACGTTCGACGCTTCGATCGAGGGCGCTGGAGATAGCCTTGCCACGATGCTGGGTTCGGCCAATGGAGAGGTGTTGGTCTTGATGGGGCAGGGCCATATCGCGGTGGATCCTCGCGAGAAGAATTTGTTCGATCCCGCGAATTTGCGCGTGGCCAGTCTGGCAGGCATGTTGCTGAGCGAAGGCCAACGAAGCGTGGAAATTCGGTGTTCCGCCTATCGTCTCGTTCTCGACAATGGTATCGCGCGGAGTATGGGCACTATCGTCGAGAGCGACGAGGCAATGGTAACCGTGACCGGCCGAATCGATTTTACGAAAGAGAATTTCGCCATACGGTTCACGCCCTACACCAAGGGAAAGAGGCTCACCGTTCGCTCGGCGGTCAGGGTGCAAGGGGATTTGTCCCAACCGGCCTTGACCCCGGCATCGAACCCCGAAACGCGGACGGTCAACAATTTGCCGCTCGCCTGGGGCGATCTGGTCGATCGGCTGCAGGGAAGATCGGGCAATGAATGCGTTCGCAGGATGCGCCATATATCGACGGAACCGCGCGATCCGGTAAGGCGGCAAACACCGAATGCGAACTTGCCAGGCGCGATGCCGGAATAGCGCGCGTCCGCTACCGTATTCGACACCGCCGCGAACGGATTGATGCGTGACACTGTACCAAGACCGTATATTCCCCTGGCTGTTGCACGCGTCGATGAAGAACAGTCGCGTGTCGCCACTCCGGTCCCGGGTCGTTCCGGCAGCCTCAGGGCGGGTTTTGGAAATCGGCATGGGGTCGGGGTTGAACCTGCCCTTCTACGGATCGGCCGTGAGGTCGGTCGACGGGATTGATCTGTCACCACCCTTGTTGGCGATGGCCGCGAAATCGGTAGCGGGCGTGCGATTCCCGGTGACGCTGCACGCGGGATCCGTTGAGGTTCTTCCGTTCGATGCCAATGCGTTCGATACCGTCGTTTCCACCTGGACGTTGTGTTCGATCGAAGATTGGCCGGCGGCGCTGACGGAAATCCGCCGGGTGCTGAAACCCGAGGGCGCTATGCTGTTTATCGAACATGGGCGCGCACCGGAGCATGGCGTTGCGCGCTGGCAGGATCGACTGACGCCGTTTTGGCGCCGTTGCGCCGGCGGTTGTCATCTTGGGCGCGACATTGCAGCCATGTTGCGGGGGACCGGATTCGGCCTCGAAAAATTGGAAACCGGGTACATGATCAAGGGGCCACGTATCCTGACGTGGCACTATCAGGGCATCGCGCATCCGCGGTGATTTGGCCGGGTCGTTCAACCGCGCCAATTCGCCGCAGGCAAGGATTCCGGATCCGGTTCGCGACGGTCTCGTTACGATGCCGAATTGGGGCCGGCAAGGTGTTGTCCGGACAATTAAAAATGACTCCGGGACTCCGGAATGACGGCGATTCGACGTCGTCGTTTCGGATGAATTCGTTAACTTTCATAATGTTGCAATATTCATTGGGCTGTGCGATTGACCGGCCGCAATCGCAACGGGAGACGTAGTCTTGGCGGGCTAGGTGGAGCCATCAACGACGTCTCTTTCAGGAAATAACAAAAGGAATTACGTACCGCGCTTTGCCGAGGATGCTTCTTGCGGCCGGACTTGCCGGTCGAAGGGAAGACGACGGTGCGGCGGTTATCGGCAAGGACGATCGATCCGGCGCCGCGGTACAGAAAAAAGATAAGAAGAGACCGGGACAAACCCGGTGCCTTTCCGCATCACTAATGGCCCCGACGAAAGTCGGGGCCCATTATTTTTCAGCGGCTTTTAGAACTCGATCTTGCCCGCGGCGATCCTGCGTCAGGCGGCGGCCTTACCGTCCGGCGTCAGTTCCGGCACACGCGATGCGGGCACATAGACGAAGCCGTCGAACATACGCCGTTGGGTGCGATAGGTCGCCCCGAACTCCGCGTGCCAGTCGTTGCCCTTGAGATAGACATTGGACGCAACGGTGAGAATCCCGGAAGGCTGCATTATGTTCAGGTCGTCCCGCGGGTTGTCCGTTGGCCTGGTGTTGCGGTGTACCAGCGTGCCTTCGATGCGGGATGCCACGGTGGTGCACATCGAGCACGTCAGCGGCAGCGCCCGGTGCGTGTTGCCGGATGAGAGAATGCGCGCCGTGACGTCGCCTTGATCGGCGCTCAGCGTTTCGTCGGCGATGGTCCTGGCGTTCGAAGCGGGCGAGACGAACCCGACGAACGGCATGACCGGTATCGTGTCTTCCGGACGCTCGACGATTCCCATGCGAACGGCGCCGTGGCGGCGAATCGCTTCCAGTCGGGTCATCAGTTCGGTATTGGCGTCGATATCCGCGGGCAACTCATTGCCCTGCATGCCGAGCGTCTTGGCTTCGACGAAGATTACCGGATTGCCGGCGTCGACCAGGGAGACCTCGATCGTGCCGACACCGGGCACGTCCAATGTATCGGTTACGTTTCCGGAGGGCAGGAGCTTGCCGGTCGCGGCGCCACCCGGATTGCGGAATTCCAGTTTCACCGGCGAGCCGGTTCCGGCGACGCCGCGCAATTCATAGTCGCCGTCGACCGCTGCCGCTCCTTCATCCATGTCGAAATGGGCATGGATGATTTTCCTGGTGTTGGTGTTGTGGATCCGGACCATCGCCTTGGCTCCCTCGACCGTGACGATGCCTTCGTCGACCGCGAAGGGGCCCATGGCCGCCGACATGTTGCCGCAGTTGGCGGCATAGCCGACGGATTCTTGCTGTACGCCGATTTGCGCGAAGGTGTAATCGATATCCGCATCCGGATGGCTTGGCGGACCGACGACGCAGACCTTTGACAACGAGGAGATCCCGCCGCCCATGCCGTTGAGCTGCCTTCCGTTCGGGTCGGGTGTACCCATGGCGGCGAGGAATATCTTGTCCCAAAGGGCCCGGTCCGACGGCAGATCGGAATCCTTGAAGACGATGGCGTTGCTGGTGCCGCCGCGCATGAAAGTGGCGGGAATTCTGCGTTGTTTCATCTGCGGACTCCTATGTCTCGCGGTCCGCCGCATCCTTCGACAGGCTCAGGATGCGGCCACTCTTACGTCATTCAGTGTCTCATTCGCCTCATGCTGAGCCTGTCGAAGCATGCGGCGTCACGCGGTACCAACCGCCTGAATTTGGATTCTAGCCTTTTTCCTGCGCCGCGTTGCGCCCGGCGATGCGGCCGAACACTTGGCCGGAAACCAGGCCGGTGCCCGCCGGATAATTGTAATGGAAGAGGTTGCCCACCATTTCGCCGCAGGTATAGAGCCCGGGAATGACCCGCCAGTCGGTGCCGATCACCTGGGCTTCTTCGTTGATGCGCAAGCCGCCAAAGGTGAAGGTGATGCCGCCGGTCGCCGCATAGGCGTGGAACGGCGGCTTGTCGAGGCGGATGCCCCAGTTGGTCTTTTCGATATCGAGCCCCTTGGTCGAGACGCCGTCCTTTTTCGACGGGTCGAAATCGTCATCGTCCGCCGCGCATTTGTTGTATTCCTTCAGCGTCTTGATCGCTTGCGGCTTGTCGTCGATATCCATCTTTTCGACCAGTTCTTCCAGCGTGTCGGCGACCAGGGGAATCTTTGCATACTCGTAGCGCGGCTCGAGCAGGTGGACGGTCTTCTGATCGAAGATCTGGTAGGCCTTGCCGCCCGGCTCGTCGAGGATCGCCGCACCGAATTTCGCATAGGTGTAGAACTGCGTGTCCTCGCCTTCGTTGACGAAGCGCTTGCCGTTGCGATTGATCATGACGCCATAGAGATAGGACAGCCGGTTGCTCTTGTCGGTCAGCTTGCGGTCGGCGAAGTCGGCCCAGTCCGCATCGATCGGCGTCGAGTGGCGGCCGCTCCATTGACCGCAGGGCATGGCGCCGATTTCCATCGCCATGCGCAACCCGTCGCCCTGGTTGAAGCTGGTGCCGCGGACCTTGGCGTGATCCCAGGGCCTACCGAGATACTGCGCCCGCCATTGGGCGTTCGCCTCGAAGCCGCCGGCGGCCAGGATTACCGCTTTCGCGGAAATTTCGGTCAGTTTGCCTTTTTCCTGCACCAGGACGCCGGCGACGCGGCCCGCCTGATCCTGCAGCAATTCCCGGCCCGTGGCCTCATAGCGAATTTCCACGCCGTCGCGTTCCGCGATCTTGAACCAGGATGATGACAGGCCGACCCCTTCATGCTCGGCGCGAACGATCGCGCCCGGCGGCCACATCACCACGCCGTTGACTTCCACACCGGCGATCGAGCGGGCTGGCTCCATCGGCACGCCTTTTTCATGCGTCCAGAATACGGTGTCCTTGGAATTCGAAATCAGGACCTTCGACAGCACCGGGTCGGTTCGCCCGGCGGTAACCCGCATCAGGTCGGCCATGAAGATGTCCTCGGTATAGGGCGTCACACCTTCGTAGAAGTTCAGGTATTCCTTTTCGACGTCGGGCAGCAGCGGTTCGATGTCGCGCGGCTTGTCGAAGGCGAAGCGCAGAATGCCGCCGCTCCAATGGGTGTTGCCGCCGCGCATGGTGCGGGCCGCGGCCTCGAGCACCAGGACCTTGTCGGCGCCATTCTCCTTGGCGGAGACGGCGGAAGCGAGCGCGGCATTGCCGGCGCCGACGACGATCACGTCATAATCGGGCATTTATGTCTTGTCCTTCCTGTATCGCGAGGCCCGATTTCGGGCCATGGCCGGTTTTGGTTCATGAATTTCGGTTCGGTGGGCGGCGCAAGGCGGTTCCGGTTTTCCAAGGTAAGGCGCCCGGTTCCGCCGCGTCGGATTATGTCGCGCCGCGCAATATCAGGCAAGTTGTCCGGACAATAGACCTCCGAAATGAACATGTTTTTCCGCGGCGGCCGGCCATATGCCGGGCTAGTCGGTGGTCGATGGAGCGCCGTTACGTTCAATTGTGTTTTTGAGGGCCTGAATTTCAGCCCGCATACTCGCTAATTCATTGGCGAGTGCGTCGCCTTCCTTATAAACGACCCTGGTGACCTCATCGATGACTTCGTCCGCTTCGGCTTGATGAATTGTCTGCATCGAATCGACGATAATGGCGATGAACAGGTTCAGCACGGTAAAGCTCGAGACGACGATGAACGGGACAAAGAAAGTCCAGGCGAGTGGATAGACTTCCATGACGGGCCGGACGATGCCCATTGACCAGCTCTCGAGGGTCATGATCTGGAACAGCGAATACATCGACTCGCCAATCGTGCCGAACCATTCGGGAAAGGCGCCACCGAAGAGTTTGGTCCCGATGACCGCGAAGACGTAGAAGATCAGCGACAGCAAGGCCGCGACCGCGCCGATACCCGGCACCGCGCCCAGCAGTGCGCCGACCACGCGGCGCAACCGGGGCACGCCGGAGACCAGCCGCAACGCGCGCAAGACCCGCAAGGCGCGGAAAACCGAAAAAGTATCGCTCGCCGGCACCAGCGAAATCGCGACGATGACGAAATCGAACACCCCCCAGGGATCGCGAAAGAACCGCAATCCATGCGCATACATTCGGATCGTGAGTTCGATCACGAATATGCCGAGGATCGCCCTGTCGAGCATGAGCAGTTCGTCGCCGACCGCCGCCATCACGGTCGGCGAGGTTTCCAGACCGATCGTGATGCTGTTGATCGCGATGATGCCGAGGATGGTGTACCGAAAACGCGGGCTCTCGACCCAGTAGCGGATGCGTTCACGAAAGATTTGCGGCGGCGCGTCCGCCGGAATGTCGCTCATTTCGGTCTCTTTGCTTGGTGGACGAAAGTTCCGGCGAAAATAAAGCGTTCGATCAGGGAATTCCGGATAACGCAGGCGGGCGCGCCTATCAAGTGTCGAGATGTCGGTATGGACGATTTGACGGGCGCGGCGTCGGTTATTTCGGTGCGACCGGCGTTCGGACGGCATCGGCGACCACCGCCCACCGGATGCCGATCGCGGCGAGGGCGAGCATTACCGACAGGATGATCCATGCCGGCCGGTATTCGCCGACCGACGCATAGATCACACCGATCACGACCTGGCCGAGCGCCGACCCGATGCGGATCGACAGGTAGATCGGGCCGAAGACCCGGCCGAATGTGCGCCGGCCGAAGCATTCCGCCGTGACCAGCGGTTGCAGGATTACGACGACGCCCATGGTGAAGCCGAAAATCGCGGACCCGGCGATCAGGCTCCAGGGGGCGGGATGGATGGCAAACAACATGAACCCGGCGGCCTGGAGCACGAAGGCGCCGCCGACGATGTACCAGCCGTCGTAGACCCCGCCCAAGCGGGCGTTCAAGTCGTTTTCCCCGGGACCGGCGGCATCCGGCGCGGTCCGCGGGCTATTTTCCGGGGCAGGCGACGATACTCATGATTTCGGCGATGTCCTTGGCGGCGAGTTGTTCGAGATTGCCGCCCAACTCGATGACGCGTTCCCGGTCGCGTTCGGATAGCCGCGTATCGAAGCAGTCGCGCACCTTCACCAGATGTTCGTCTACGCTGATCGGCGGCGTTCCCCATTTTCCCTTCGGCCCGTTGCACCGCGTCTTCAATGTCTCGCCGTTTTCGAGATCGACTTCGAGTTCGACATACATTTCCTCGAAACGGCCGGGGATGTCGTCGCGCATGTTCAGGGTGACCTTGTCGAGCAATGCCTCGACCGGCGCGCTGAAACGATACTCGTCCTCGAACGTGTCCATGACGATCTTGCCGTCCAGCAGCGCGCAGGAGACCGTGTACTGGTAGCTGAACTTGCCGGCGAGGCCGGTCTCGGGCTTGGCCCGATCGATATAGGGCATCCTCGGCCCGGTAATGCGGACGGCCTTTATTTTGCTCGGGTCGGCGATCTTGGCGTGCAGTTCGAGCGCGGCGGTGATGCCGAAATGCGTGCCGAACTGGCTGGGGAACATCTTGATGGCGTAGCCGGGCGTGACGACGCGGAACGGCGGGCCGTATTTTTCCAGCATGTCGAAGCGGAACACGTCGCGCCCGAAGTACATTTCCACGTAACCGCGATCGTGCTCCAGGATCTCGGCGTTGGCGTCGAAGCCGCGCGCCGCCAGCATCGCGGCATCCAGTCCGAGAGCGCAGGCCAGGCCGCAATGCGTGGACTTGGTGTGGGTGCCCGCATTGCCCAGAAGACTACCGGTACGCGACGACGCGATTCCAAGGGCGTGGCGGAGTTGTTGCGGCTTCAGCCCGAGCATATGGCCGGCCGCCACGGCAGCGCCCAGCGGCCCGACCAATCCCGGCGGATGAAACCGCATGGCCTTGGCGACGAACTGTTGCGACGCCTCGCGCAGCCAGCCCATCATTTCGATCCCCTTGACCAGGGCGGCGGCGATATCCTTGCCGTTGCCGTCCTTCCGTTCGGCGAGCGCCAGAACGGCGGGCAGGCTGGTCGAAACCTGGTGATTTGCCGGGCTCCACATCGGCTCGAAATCCAGCACATGCATCGACGAGCCGTTGACGTAAGCGGCCTGTACCGGCCCGGTCTTGAAGTCGAAGCCGATGACGGTGGCGATTTCATTGCCGCCCATTTCCTTGGCGTGCGCCGCCAGGATGGCGGGAGGATCCTCCTTGATCGTGCCGGCGACCGCGACGGCCAATCCATCGAGAAACAGTTGCCGGGCACGGGCGAGCGCGTCGTCGGTCAGATCGTCGAAGCCGATGCCGACAATTCTTTCGCATAATTTTTCAGTGGCGTTTTTCATGACGCGGTCTCCCCCGGGCGATATGTCGTTTATTGGGTCTTATGATGTGGATCGGTGAAACGGAATTC
>JBFFGE010000143.1:0-12714 GCA_041557595.1 Alphaproteobacteria bacterium | reverse complement strand
GGCCGCCGCCTCGAAGAAATCCGCGGTCTCCCGTTCCGCCACCAGCACGGTCGCGTCATAGGCGGACAGGCCGTATTCCGAAATCAAACGCGCCTTCTTCTCATCGGGCAGTTCCGGCAAAGTCTGCTTCAGCGCCTCGACGAAATCCTGCTGCAGGTCGAGCGGCAGCAGATCCGGATCGGGGAAATAGCGGTAGTCATGCGCGTCTTCCTTGCTGCGCATCGACCGGGTAACGCCCCGATTGGAATCGAATAGGCGCGTTTCCTGTTCGATTTCGCCGCCCTCCTCGAGGATCTCCACCTGGCGCGCCGCTTCGTAATCGATTGCCGCTTTAAGGAAACGGATCGAGTTCAGGTTCTTGATCTCGCACCGCGTGCCCAGCGCATCGCCCGGACGCCGGACCGATACATTGGCGTCGGCGCGCATCGACCCTTCCTGCATGTTGCCGTCGCAGGCACCGATATACCGCAGGATCGAGCGGATTTTCGTGACATAGGCCGTGGCCTCGTCCGCCGACCGCATATCCGGTTTGGAGACGATTTCCATCAGCGTCACGCCGGATCGGTTCAGGTCGATAAAGGATTGCGACGGATGCTGATCGTGGATCGATTTTCCCGCATCCTGTTCGAGATGGAGGCGTTCGATGCTGATGCTCTTGGTTCCGCCGTCGGGCAGATCGATTTCGATCGCCCCCTCGCCCACCACCGGCAGCTCGTATTGCGAGATCTGGTATCCCTGCGGCATATCGGCATAGAAATAATTCTTCCGCGCGAACACCGAATGCAGGTTGATCTGCGCGTTGAGCGCCAGCCCGGTGCGCACCGCCTGACGCACGCTCTCCTCGTTCACCACCGGCAGCATCCCCGGCATGCCCGCGTCGACCAGACTGACTTGCGCATTCGGCTCGGCGCCGAATTCGGTCGACGCGCCGGAAAAGAGTTTCGATTTGGCGATGACCTGGGCATGAATCTCCAACCCGATCACCACTTCCCATTCGCCGGTCTTGCCTTTTATCAGATCGGACATCGCGCCCTCGTCAGCATCCCAATAGTTTCGCCAGATCCTCGATCGAGGATGCGGTCAATTCCCACGCCGCTTCCGCCTCCAAATCGGTTTTCTGCTGCGGGCCGTATTCGGTCGGCCTGCGAACGAAAGCAGTCTGCATTCCATGGGACTTCGCATGCAGTAGATCGTAATTGTGGGCCGCGACCATCATCAGGCGCCCCGGGTCGCCCCGCGACAGCAATTCGATCGCCATATCGTACATCGCCGGATCGGGTTTGAACCGCTTCGCATTCTCGGCCGTCAAAATGCAATCCCACGGAAGTTTCGCGCGCTTGGACATCACCGCCATGCCGAAGAAATCCGAATTCGACAAGGTGCATAAGGAAAAACGCTTGGACAACCGCTCGAGACCGGCAACGGAATCGGACCATGGCTGCAACCGGTACCATGTCGTCCTGATGAACCGTTGCTCCAAATCCGGAAGCTCGCCGAGGCCGTATCGCGGCAACATCTCGTCCAATTTCTCCCGGTAGATCTGACCCACCGTCATCCAGGGGCGGGCGCCGGAATTCACCGCATCCATGCCGGGACGGTACGCGGTCTTCCATTCGTCGACGAAGGCAACCCAATCGACCTCGATGCCCCGCTCCTCGCCCCATCGGGACAGATCGGCGATGATACTGCCGCGCCAATCGACCACCGTGCCGAACACATCGAAGACGAGCGTCGCAACCCTGTCGATACTCATTGCACCCTATCCCGCAATAAATGCCGGTTTCGCCGTGAAACCAGCGGAGTCTTCCAATACCCGGGCAACCTGAAACACGGTCGCTTCGTCGAAGGGTTTGCCGATCAATTGCAAGCCCAGCGGCAGGCCTTCCGCCGATAGTCCCGCCGGCACGGAAATCGCCGGCAGTCCCGTCAGGCTCGCCGGAACGGTAAAGACGTCGTTGAGGTACATCGCGATCGGATCGTCCATTTTTTCGCCTTGCGCGAAGGCGGCGCTCGGCGCGGTCGGCGTCAGGATCGCATCGACCGACGTCCACGCCGCTCGAAAATCCTCGGCGATGCGAGTCCGGACCCGCTGCGCCTGGAGATAATAGGCGTCGTAATACCCGGCGGACAGCACATAGGTGCCGATCATCACCCGCCGCTTGACCTCGGCGCCGAAACCTTCGGCCCGCGTATTCTCGTACATCTCCTGAATACTGTCGCCCTCGACCCGCAGCCCGAAGCGCACCCCGTCATAGCGCGCCAGATTGGACGACGCCTCCGCCGGCGCAACGATGTAGTAGGTCGGCAGCGCGTATTTGGTATGCGGCAGGCTGATATCGACGATCTCCGCACCCGCCGCCTTCAGCCAATCGATGCCCTGCTTCCAGAGCGTCTCGATCTCATCGGGCATGCCGTCCAGACGGTACTCCTTCGGCACGCCGATGGTCATTCCCTTCACGCCGCCGCCAAGCGACGCCTCATAGTCCGGCACCGGCAAATCGACGCTGGTCGAATCCTTGGGGTCGTATCCGGCCATCGCGCCGAGCATGATCGCCGCATCGCGAACGGTGCGCGTCATCGGTCCGGCCTGATCGAGCGACGACGCAAAGGCGACGATGCCCCAACGCGAACAACGCCCATAGGTCGGTTTCATGCCGACGATCCCGGTGAAGGCCGCCGGTTGGCGAATCGATCCGCCGGTATCCGTTCCGGTCGCCGCCAACGCCGCATGGGCAGCCACCACGGCGGCCGACCCGCCCGAGGATCCGCCCGGAACCAGTTTCCTGTCCGGCGCGCCCGCCGCTTTCCAGGGATTTTCCACCGGCCCGTAATAGCTGTTCATATTGGCGGACCCCATGGCGAATTCGTCCATGTTGAGCTTGCCCAGCATCACCGCGCCCGCATCGAACAGTTGAGCCACCACCGTCGACGTATAGGCGGGGACGAATCCGTCGAGAATATGACTGCCGGCGGTGGACAGCACACCCTCGGTGCAGAACAGATCCTTCACCCCGATGGGAATGCCGGCCATCGCGCCGCCGTCGCCCATGGCGAGGCGATCCGCCGCGGCATCCGCCATCGCCAGCGCCTTTTCCGGCGTCTCGGTGATGAAGGCGTTGAGCGGAAGCGCCGCTTCCACCGCCGCGATATAGGCTTCCGTCAGGTCGCGCGGCGACGTATCGCCCTTGCGGATCGCGTCGCGCGCCTGCGCCAGCGTGAGATCGAGCAGCCCCGCCATCATTCGACCACTTTGGGTACGGTGAAATAGCCCTTTTCCGCGGCCGGCGCGTTGCCCGTCACCTTGTCCGGGTAGCCGCCATCGGTCACCTTGTCGGGCCGCTTGGGAAGATCCGCCTCGACCACCGACGTCATCGGCGGCACGCCGTCCGTATCGACCTCGCCGAGTTGCTCGATCCAGCCGAGAATATTCGAAAGTTCGGCGGCCAGTGCCGCCCGGTCTTCCTCCGGCACCTTGATACGCGCCAGGGTTGCGATTTTGGCGACCGTCGCCTCATCGATTGCCATCGTGCCGATTTCCCCATCCCAATTTGGCGCGAATGATTGGGCGGAAGCTAGCACCGGGGTCTAACCGCCGCAAGCGGCTGGAAAAGCGTGGACTGCGAGGGGACAATGCCTCAAAAAGACGCTTCGAAATCAGCATCGGACGCGAACCGAATGACGCTTTGCACCCTGGATGAACTGGCGGCGGCGCTGCCGCGCGGCACGCGGCTGCTCGGGCTCGATCTGGGGTCGAAGACCATCGGACTCGCGTTGTCCGATCCCGGGTTGATGGTGGCGAGTCCGATCGACACGATCCGCCGCACCAAATTCACCAAGGACGCGGAGACCCTGCTCCGGATAGTCGCGGAACGCCAAGTCGGCGGGCTGGTGATCGGCCTGCCCGTCAACATGGACGGCAGCGAGGGGCCGCGCTGCCAGTCGACCCGGCAATTTGCCGCCAACCTGCTCGAAAAAACCGACCTCCCGATCGCCTTCTGGGACGAGCGACTGTCGACCGCCGCGGTCGAGCGGGTGCTGATCGACGAGGCCGATATGAGCCGCAGGAAACGCGGCAAGGTGGTCGACCAGATGGCCGCCGCCTATATCCTGCAGGGCGCGCTCGACGCCCTCGCCCATCGGCGGTGATCGTGTTTGCTTTGAGTGTCGCTCTTGCATGCGCATCACAGTTTTGTCGTAAGCTATCCGGGAACCCCTTCGATCCACACGCCGCCGGAAGCGCGGCGATTACAACCTAGGAGACCGACACATGGCGTCCTCAAAGAAAACCGCTTACGAACTCGTTCCGCAACTCGGCAAACTGCGCGACGAAGTCCTGTTCGGCGATGTCTGGGAACAGCCGGAACTGACCAAACGCGACCGCAGCCTGATCACCGTCGCGGTGCTGACCGCGCTCTACCGCACCGACGAGTTGCGCGGCCACATGAAGCGCGCGCTCGACAACGGCGTCACCCAGGACGAACTGCGCGGCATGATTACGCACCTCGCCTTCTATGCCGGCTGGCCGACCGCCGTGAACGCCGGCCGCGTCGCGCTGGAAATCTTCGAAGACGACTAAAGCCGCAAATTTGGCAAGTGCACTCCGGATCGGCGCGCTGCGCCGTCCGGAATTGCGCCGTTAAACCGCTCCTATGACCGGCCCTTACGGGCGATGAAGTCGGGAAAAGCGTCCTCGGCCTTGGCGCCGCGCATCACGTTCGTGGTGTAGTCCTTTTCGTTGGCCCACTGACTTTCCAGGTCCTGCCCCATATCGCGCAGCAGCAGTTCCTTGATTCCCATCACCGCCCGCGTGTCGTTGTTGGCGATCGTCGTGGCGATTTCCATGGTCTTGGCGCGCAACTCGCTGCTCGGCACCAGGTGGTTCAGCAAGCCGATGCGATAGGCCTCTTCGGCCTCGACAATCCGTGCCGTGAACAGCAACTCCTTGGCGATCGGCCAGCCGACCTGATTCGGCAGCGTCCAGGTGCTGTTGATGCGCCCATAGGCCGCCGCCAGGAAGCGGAATTTGGTCCTCTCGCAGCCGATACGAAAGTCCAGCGACGATGCCAGCACCGCGCCACCGCCATAGGCGAGCCCGTTCATCATGCCGATCACCGGCTTCGGACAGGCGCTCACCTCATAGCTGCCGCGGCTCCACACCGCCCTTTTCTTGTCGAGCTCTTCCTCGCTGTATTTCTTGTCGTTCTCGCGCTGTTCGTGGATATCCCCACCGGCGGTGAACGCCCGGTCGCCGGAACCCGTGATGACGATGCACCCGACCGCATCGTCCGCGCCCATCTGCTTCACTGCGTCATGCAGTTCGGAGCTCAACTTGTTGTTCATGGCGTTCAGCACTTCGGGGCGGTTCAGGGTGACGATCCCGACCCTGTCTTCGATCTCTGTCGTAACGTGTTCATAGGCGCTCATTGGCGGCTCTCCCTGTTGCGGACATCGGCCCGTGCCCCCGCACAAACCCGGCTGTCGCGCCGTTGCAATCAATTTCCAGGCGTCGGTTCGGCCTCCCGGCCGCGTCCGACCTATTTAACCGAAGAAAAGCTAGTCGGCAGCAAAATCTGGTTGCTGAGCGTGGCAACGATCGGACCGTCCTTTTCGGACTCCGCACGTTTTTCGTGCCATTCCGGATCGCTGCCGAACCCCGCCCATTTTTCCTCCCGTTCGGCCAGCGATTCCCAGGCCAGCATGTAGTACAGATCCTGATTCGACTCACCGATCCCGACGGTCCAGAAACCGGCCTGGCGAATGCCGTGCTTTTCCCAGAGTTTCAGCGTGACGGTATCAAACCGCTTCAACAGGGCCGGCAGCCGGCCGGTCACGCAGTGGTAGATGCGAAGCTCGTAGATCATGGTGCGTTCCCTCCCCAATTCGGATAGAATTTGAATCTGATGGGCGGCCGAGACCGGGCGCGCCTTACCGCCATTCCGCCCTAAAGCCGCGCGCTTGTCATCTATTGATCGGCCGGCGTTTCGGTTGCTAGACTTTTCGATAATTCATCATCAACCGCAATGCCACCGTTGAGGAACGACTGCATCATGAAACATGGTAGCACCACCATCGACGCCGGAGCCGTCAGCTTTACCGTCCAACAGGAGCAATGGGACGGCAATATTCACAGCCATCCGGACCAGGGTGTGGTCATCGTCGTGATCGGCGAGACCGGCGGCGCGGAGAAGCGGCTGCTGCGGTTCAACTGCTTCGATATCGAACGCAGCTACATCTATGGCCCGGAAGACATGAACAAGCTGTGCCGGATGGACCCGATCGTCGACGGCAATCCGATCGGCTGGAGCATTCGGCAATTGCGCGCAAACCTGCCGAAAATGCTGACCGCCGCCGGGTATGAGGATACCGCCGCCGCGGTCGACATGGATCTGGTGGGGAAAAAGCTCGACGAAGTCGAGGCAACGGCGCGCGAGGTGGCGATCAGCGGCCGGCGGACGGTCAAGCATAACCGCGGCACCGATATCTTCGAGGCCGGCAACATCCGCTTCGGCCTGGAAATGCGCTCCCTGCGCGACGGCGATGGCGGGCTGGCGATCCATGTGATGTCCGACCTCGTCGGGACGCCCACCGATCCCTACACTTCGGAAACCGAAATTCTCGCCTTCGACTGTTTCCGCGAGGCGCCGCACTACCACTACGGCCCGCGTGAAAAGAACCACCGGATCTATTGGGACAAGACTCTGATTTCCGACCCGCTGGAATGGACGCTCGACGTGCTGAAGGCGCGAAAACTGCGCGAAATGATCGAGGCCGCGGGCTATCCCGGCGTTGCCACCAATCTCGACGAAGACCTGGTGGCCTCCCTGCTTCCGGCGATCGAGGCCAAGGCGCGCGAGATGCAGCCGAAGGCGGGGTAGGTTTCGACGCTCAGGTCAATTCCACCCCGGATGAAGGACCTGCCGCGCCGCGCCGTTGCTCGCCGGCGAGGATCACGGTAATCGCGCCGGCGGCGGCGATCAGCACGGATGCGGTCGCCAGACAGCCGGTGATGCCCCACATCTGATAGGACAGGCCCGAGAGCAGGCATCCGACCAGACGGCCTCCCGCATTCGCCATGTAGTAGAAGCCGACGTTCAGCGCGACCTTGTCCGCATCGGTAAAGGCCAGGATCAGGTAGGAGTGGACCGAAGAATTGATCGCGAAGACGATTCCAAAGACCGCCAGGCCGCCGACCACCGGAAGGACGGGGTCCAGCCCGGCGGCGAGGGCGAACGCGATAGCCAAAGGAATGGCGGCGAGCACGAATGCCCAGGTCTGCGCGGCCCGCGTCTCCGACGACCGGCCATCCGCCGAGCGTTTGACGAGACCCGGCGCCGCCGCCTGCACCACGCCGTAACCGACCACCCAGGCAGCGAGAAATCCGCCGACCTGGGTAAAGGTCCAGCCCAGCACCTCGTACAGGAAGATCGGCACGCCGACGACGAACCATACGTCGCGCGCGCCGAACAGGAAGAACCGCGCGGCCGACAGCAGGTTGATGGCGCGGTTCTTGGAGAAGATACGGCTGAACTTCACCTTGGCCTTGGCCTTACCGAGACCGCCTGGCAGGAAGGCGACCGCGGCGATCAGAACGACCGACAACCCGCCCGCCATCGCCCACAAGGAATGCTCGAAACCGAGCGTCGCCAGCAGGAACCCGCCAAGGAAAAATCCGGCGCCCTTGAGCGCGTTCTTGGACCCGGTCAGCAGGGCGACCCATTTGAACAGAGCCGAATGGGCATCGCCGGGCACGACAAGCTTGATCGCGCTTTTCGAGCTCATCTTGGTCAGATCCTTGGCGATCCCCGACAGGCCCTGTGCCGCCACGACGAAGGCCACCGACAGCCCGCGCGACCAGGCGGGATCGAGCATCGAGAGCATGCACAATGCGGCGATTTGCAGCGCGATGCCGGAATAGAGCGTGATCTTCAGGCCGATGCGGGATCCGATCCAGCCGCCGAGCAAATTGGTGACGACACCGAAGAACTCGTACAGCAGGAACAGGAAGGCGAGTTCCAGCGGCGTGTAGCCCAGCGTATGGAAATGCAGCAGCACCAGCATGCGCAACGCGCCATCGGTCAGCGTAAAGCCCCAATAGGAGGCCGTGACGACGGCATAATTGCGAAGATCGACCATCGGACTTTCCGTTTCCCGACCAGTTAGATCAACCTGCCTTTAATCGGAATCAATTAAAGGCAGAAAAGTTGATCGACTCTACAAAGATGGAGCAGCTTATGTGCGCCTAAACGGGCGCACGCTGCTTTAGTCTGCCGCCACCGCGGCCCGCGCCATCCCTGCCGCCACCTTGTCGGCGAGTTCGGTCATGCGGCAGACATAGCCATATTCGTTATCATACCACGCCAGCACTTTCACCTGGGTGCCGTCGACGACCATGGTGGAAAGCCCGTCGACGATCGCCGACCGGGTGTCGTTGACGTAGTCGACCGACACGAGCGGCCGGTTCTCGAAACCCAGGACGCCCGCCAAATTCCCCGCCGCCGCGTCGCGAAACAGGCCGTTGACCTCCTCGACCGTCGTCGCGCGCCGCAGTTCGAAGACGCAATCGGTAAGCGACGCGTTCAGCAACGGCACGCGGACGGCGAGACCGCTCAGCTTGCCGCGCAACTCCGGATAGATCAGGCCGATGGCCGTCGCCGATCCCGTGGATGTCGGGATCAGCGACATCAGCGACGACCGGGCGCGGCGTAAATCCTTGTGCGGCGCGTCGACCACGGTTTGCGTGTTGGTGACATCGTGCACCGTGGTAATCACGCCGTGCCGAATGCCGATCTCCTCCTGCATCACCTTGACCACCGGGGCGAGGCAATTCGTGGTACAGGACGCCGCCGTGAGCAGGTGATGCGACTCCGGATCGTAAAGATCGTCATTCACCCCCATAACGATGTTCAGCGCCGCGTCATCCTTGACCGGCGCGGCGACGATCACCTTGGCGACACCACCGTCGAAATACGGCTGCAGCGCCTCCGGCGTCAGAAATTTTCCAGAACATTCGAGGACGATATCGACACCGAGATCGCGCCACGGCACGTCGCCGGGCGCGGCTTCCGCCGAAAAGGTCAGGCGCTCGCCGCCGACCCGCAGCGCGTCCCCGTCCGCCTCGACCGCCACGGGCCATCTCCCATGCACGCTGTCGAAGGCAAGCAGATGGGCGGCCGTCTCGGCGCCGCCCTTGATCTCGTTTATATGGACGATCTTGAGGTTTCCGGCGCCCCAGGCGCCGCTCGGCTGATGCATGCTTTCGCGCCAGGCGGGATCGAAGGCCCAGGCCGCCCGCAGCGCCAATCGGCCCATC
This sequence comes from Alphaproteobacteria bacterium, assembly GCA_041557595.1. Taxonomy (GTDB): domain Bacteria; phylum Pseudomonadota; class Alphaproteobacteria; order UBA8366; family UBA8366; genus JAOTYV01. Next base: position 3,404 of record JBFFGE010000143.1, on the reverse strand, counting down.
CGCCCGAAGCCGTTGATGCCGACCCGAATTGTCATGCGTCTTCCTCCGTCCTATCCGGCCCACACCCTGCTGCCACCCGCCCGATATACCATCGATTCGTTACAATTCGACTACCAGCCCGTCATAGGCGCACTCTTCCGGCAGCGAATCCGCCACCGCAAGCATTTCCGGGCTCATATGGGTCAGGATCATGCGTTTCGCGCCGAAGTCGGCCATGTGCTCCCGGATCGACTCATAGTTCAGATGCCATTTGACGGGCTTCGCGTGGAAATAGCATTCGGCGATGAACAAATCCGCACCCCGGCTCGCCTCGGCCAGCGCCGGCGACCAGTCTCCATCGCCGGAATAGGTCACGATCTTGCCGCCGACCTCGATCCGCAGCGCCGTCGGATCGGTCTGCCAGGTATGCTTGGCGGGGAAAGGCGTCGCCTTCAATCCGAGGATTTCGCTGCTTTGCCCGACCGGGAGTTCGACATACTCGACCGGGAACTTCGGGACCATCGTGTCCATGCCGGGAAACAGGACTTCGGCCGCCGCCGCGATCCGCGCCTCGAGATTCCGGGGTCCCGCGATGGTCAGCGGCCGGTCGCGTTTGGCGCCCAGCATCGCGTCCAGCAGCAGGAACGGAACGCCCGCCGAATGATCGCCATGAATATGGGTCAACAGAATGGCGTCGATGGAATTGTGCGGGATGCCCTGCGCGTTGAGCGCAATCAGCGACGACGCGCCGAAGTCGATGGTGAAGCGAATCCCCGGCGCGTCGATCAGGATGCAGGTATTGAACCGCCCGCCGCTGCCGAAAGCATCGCCGGAACCGACGAAATTCACCTGAACCGACATGACAGCCCGCCTCTGTATTCCTATGGATTTAATCGGCGCCTATCGATCGGCGCGCCGACACTGTATTGTTTCGGATAGCCGATTAGCGCATCATTCCGCGACAAAAATCAATCGGTTCCCGCACGACGCCATGGCCTCATCGACCCTCGACATTCGTCCCCTCTCCGGAGCGCTCGGCGCAGAACTCTCAGGCGTCGATCTGTCGAAGGATATCGACGACGCCCTGTTCGCCGACATTCATCGGGCGTTCCTCGACCATCAGGTGATCGTCTTTCGCGACCAGACCATCACGCCGCAGCAGCAACTGGCCTTCGCGCGGCGTTTCGGCACGCCCGGAATCTATCCGTTCATCGCCGGCTTGCCCGACGCGCCCGAGGTGACCGAGATCCTCAAGACCGAGACCGACACCATCAATTTCGGCGGCTATTGGCATTCGGACACGACCTATATGGAGAAGCCGGCGCTCGGCACGGTGCTCTATGCCCATGAGGTGCCGGCGGCCGGCGGCGACACCCAATTCGCCAATCTGTATCTCGCCTTCGACTCCCTGTCGGACGGCATGAAGGACATGCTGAATGCATTGCGCGCGGTCAACAGTTCCGCCCAGAATGACCGTGGCGGCCGGGCGCGAAAGATGATCGCCATCAACGGCATGAAAGACGGCTTTCGGGAAGAAGCTGAAGAACTCGAGGCGGAACATCCGGTAGTGCGCACCCATCCGGAGACCGGCCGCAAGTCGCTCTACCTCAATCGCTCGCACACGGTCCGCCTTGCCGGCTGGACCAAGGAAGAAAGCGCGCCCTTGCTGCGCTTCCTCTGCGCCCACGCGATTCGGCCCGAATTCACCTGCCGGGTCCGCTGGGCGCCGGGCACGCTCGTGGTGTGGGACAATCGCTGCACCCTGCATCAGGCGGTCAACGATTACGCCGGTCAGCGCCGGCGCATGCACCGGATCACGATCGACGGCGACCGGCCGGCTTGAAAGGAAAATGGCGTCACCTGGGGTGCGGCCGGTGGCACGGATGCCACTTCCCCTTTTGACCCATTCCGGAAGTTCAGGTCACATATCAGATCGATGGCGATTTAGCGTCGCATCAGTGTTGCCGGTGTTTTATTGATCCACTTCATGTGAGCTTGCCCCGAACGTTGGATCGGCCTCGCCAAAGAGCGGTGTTGGCTGCTTTTACCAGGCGTGAGTTGCGATAGCGTCCAACCGATCGCCGGTCGGGTTGTCAGTGGTCCGCATGTAATCCTTGCTGGGCGATGATGTCTTGAAATTTTGCACCAATGATCGTGTTGTTTCCGGTACATGCGTGAAGCCGGTAAGCCTTTTGGCGAGATCGCGACCATACATGAAGCACTGGGCGACCGTTGCACCGTCCGCGTGAAGCCGGGCCTGACCATCGCAGGGCGTCCCATTGCCTACGACGAGGCAGCGGACTTTCCGATAGCGGACCTGGTCGATCAGGTAGGCCTTCGCTGCATAATAACCGGGACTGGATTTGCTCATAGGCATTGCGCCACATAGATGAAGTTTCTTATCGCCGACGCGGATCGTGTCGCTTGCAAGAACTTCGGTAACCCGACCGGATATGACTGTGGATTCTTCAAGAGTACAAGACAACAGAACCAGGGATGCAGACAACGCCAGACACAACTTAAACAATCCCGATACCGGGTTGTTGTTGCGGTAACACGCCATGTTGATGGCGTCCTTACCTTCCTTGATGCGCCGTTTCAGCAGATAACCTGTCGTGGTATCAGCGGCCGGACCGACGAAGGTGGTCGGGGAGACGGCATATTGCACCAAGGTGGTGACCGCACCGCCATTCTTATTGCCGATAATGTCAGCAAGAATCCTAACCATTTCAAATTGCCTATATATTAATTGACGGGCATAAAAATAAAATTTTAAGCAAACCTTTGATAAATGCTGTGCCGTCGATCACTGCACGGCAGAAATATTGAAATAATATATAAATTACAATTGCTTGGAGAGACCGGGTGCCCATCCGTCTCTCCCTAGGGCGGCAACTTTGTTTCCTGTGAAGTTCACACCATTCTGTTTGGACGCTAGACGCACCGATCCTGGCCATGAAGTCTGGGACTATATTTTAGGGCGCGTGTTCGTATTGATTATTTTCAGGCGGGGCTTCTTTCCGGAAGCATGGTGCCTCTAGAACTTGATACTAAGCACCTCCCATCAGCCCCTCCCTAGCGCGGCCTCTTTTCTTGTGCCAATATTTCCATCAATTTTGCGGAGATTTCCGCAGATCAATCGCTTTCTTATGTGCCGGAAATTTGCAGCAGAAGCGACGACGAGACGGCCAAAAGGGCAAAAAAAAGCCCCGCGGGGGGCACGGGGCTTAGTCTTTCGTAAGCGAGCTCGGCGTTGCGAAGCATTCATGCATTTGCGAGCTTTCGTTGATGGAATCTATCGCGCCCGTCCAGCAACAGGGATAGTTAGTCGGGACTAGGCCGAACGGACAGTCGGCGATCGGGCCGTAAAAGGAAATCCCCCCCGAGCGTTAATCGGTTTTACTTTCCTCGTCCGGCGCCTTTAT
>JBFFGE010000142.1:0-12732 GCA_041557595.1 Alphaproteobacteria bacterium | reverse complement strand
TCAACCTGCCTTTAATTGATTCCAATTAAAGGCAGGTTGATCTAGGCCGGCACGGAGTCGCCGAGCCAGTCGATCGCGGCCTGCACGCCGCCCTTGCCGTGCGGAATGCCGAGCGCCTGCAGGGCAATTTCAACGACGCTCAGCGTGCCCAGGATCATCGGTGCGTTGACGTGGCCCATATGGGCGATTCGCAGCGCCTTGCCGCTCAGCCCGCCGATGCCAACGCCGAGTACGACGCCGCACCGGCGCTCGCAGAAATCGGAGATCAGCCGCGGATCCAGGCCCTCGCGCAGCAGGACGGTCGTCACCGAATTGGCGCGGTTCTTCGGCTCGAGAATATTGAATTCCAATTCCCCGCCCTCGGCCCAAACGGCGACGGCGCGCCGCACCGCCTCGGCCAGCAGGCGATGCCGTTCGAAGACATTCTCAAGCCCTTCCTCGAGCAGCATGTCGAGCGCCTTTCGCAGGGCGAACAGCAGGTGTTCCGGCGGCGTGCCGCAATAAATCTGGTAGTGCTGGTCGCCATTCCGCTGCGTCCAGTCCCAGTAGCGGGTCCGCAGCCCGGCCGTCTGGTGCGCCTCGGCCGCGCGCTTGCCCGCCGCGACGAACCCCAATCCGGGCGGCGTCATAAGCCCCTTCTGCGATCCTGTCACGCTGACATCGACGCCCCACCCATCCATTTCGAACGGCATCGTGCCGAGCGACGCGATGGTGTCGACCATCAACAGCGCGCCATGTCCGGCGGCGTCCATCGCCTTGCGAATTGCCGGAATGTCGTTGACCACGCCCGATGCGGTGTCGACTTGAACCACCATGACCGCCTTGATCGTGCCGGCCCGGTCGTCGCGCAGCCGCGCTTCCAACGCTGCCGGGTCGACCGCATGGCGCCAGTCGCCCGGCAGGGTTTCCACCTCCACGCCCAGCATCGCCGCCATTTCGCCCCAGCCGACCGCGAACCGTCCGCTGGCCATGACCAGCACCGTATCGCCGCGGGACAAGACATTGACCAGCGCCGCTTCCCAGGCGCCGTGCCCATTGGCGGCATAGATGTAGGCGCTCCCCTCGGTCCTGAAGACCTTGCGGAGATCGGTGAGGCAGCTGTCGGTGATGCCGACCAGCTCGCCCGAATAGATCTCGATCGCCGGGCGGTGCATGGCGTTGAGCACCGCATCGGGCACCGTGGTCGGTCCCGGGATGCCCAGAAATTCGCGGCCGTTTCGAACGGTCATAAGCTTGGCTTCCTCGATTCATTGCGACGGTGTGGACCAACCGGCCGCACCGAGCGGAAGCATAGGAGGATCGCTCGCCAATGTGGAGTGTGTCTTGCAGGGGCGGCCGCCAATATTGCTATAGTTGACATCAGTTCACGCAAAGCCGGCGCGCCGGCACCACGGGGAGCGATCGCAATGGGAAAACTGGAGGGAAAGACCGCGGTGGTGACCGGGGCGAGCCGCGGTATCGGTCAGACGATCGCGGAGCTTTTCGCGGCCGAAGGCGCAAATGTCGTGTGCGCCGCACGCACGGTGAAGGACGGCGATCATCCGCTTGCTGGGTCGTTGACGCGTACCGTGGACGCCATCCATTCCCAGGGCGGCGAGGCCACGGCGGTTGCCGCGAACATCTCGGAAGAAGCCGACTGCCTCGCCCTGCTCGATCGCGCACGGGCCGCCTATGGCCCGGTCGACATCCTGGTCAACAACGCGGCCCTCAACTACTACATGCCGATCGAGGACTATCAGACGAACCGATGGATCCGGGCATTCGCGATCAATGTCCACGCGCCGTTCATCCTGTCGAAATCGGTGCTGCCCGACATGATCGCGAGCGGCGGCGGCGCCATCGTCAACATCAGTTCGGGCGCCGCGATCGGGCCGGGCCGCGGCCCGTACGAGGATCATTCAATACAAGGCGGCACCATGTACGGCGCCAGCAAGGCCGCGCTCGAACGGTTCACGCAGGGCCTGGCGCAGGAAGTCTCGCAATACGGCACGATCTCGGTTTCCGCCGTCTCGCCCTCCCGCGTGGTTCCGACGCCGGGGACGGTGTTTCATAAACTGGTCAGCGGATTGGACGACCCGCGCGGCGAACCGCCGGAACTGATGGCGCGCGCGGCGCTTCTATTGGCGTCCGAAGCGCCGGAGAAGGTCAACGGCCGGGTTACCTATAGCCAGTTGATCCTGAAGGAGTTCGGTTGGATCGAGGAGGCGGTGGGCCGCGGTGTCGAGACCGCCGGCTCCGGCTATTCGCAAATTTGACGGATATCCCGCGCTGACAGGCGGTCGTCGCTTACTGCGCCGCCCGGTCCGCCCCGTCCGACGCCGCGGCGATGGCTTCGACCGGCGGATACAACTCGTCCATCGGTGTCGACCGGCCGCTGGATTGCACGAGGCGCACGTGATAGCGCTTGAGCGCGCGCGGATGCCTGACGCCGCAGGAATGCGCGATCAACCCGACCCCGTAGCGGAGTTTTTCGACGAAATTCTTGACCCGGACCGCCTTGTCCTCGGGATCGAGGCCTTTTTGCAGCCGCCGGTCATGCGTGGTGATGCCGGTCGGGCAGGTATTCTTATTGCACTTCATCGCCTGAATGCAGCCGAGTGCGAACATGAACCCGCGCGCCGTCGCGACGAAATCGGCGCCCGCGCAGAAGGCCCAGGCGACTTCCGCCGGCGTCACGAGCTTACCCGACGCGATAACCCGGATACGGTCGCGCAGACCGTGCTTCGACAGGATGTCGACGACCATCGGCAGCGATTCGCGAATGGGCAGACCAACATTGTCCATCAGCGGCATCGGCGCGGCGCCGGTGCCGCCATCGCCCGAATCGAGGGAAATAAAATCGGGTGCCGATTCCAGGCCGCGCTCGTGCACCGCCAGACACAGATTTTCGATCCATCCATAGGCGCCGAGGACCGCCTTGAAGCCGGTCGGTTTTCCGGTCGCGTCGCGGATGCGGCCGATGACGTCGAGTAGATCGTCGATCGAGTCGATCTCCGGGTGCCGGTTCGGCGAGATCGAGTCCTGAAAGACCGGTATGCCGCGAATTCGGGCAATTTCTTCGTTCACCTTGGCGGCCGGCAGGATCCCTCCCTTGCCCGGCTTGGCGCCCTGACTGAGCTTCAATTCGAACATGCGGACCTGCTCGATGGCGCCTGCCTCGGCAAGTTTGGCGTCAGACATGTCGCCTTCGAGGTCGCGCACGCCGTATTTCGCAGTACCGATTTGATAGACGATGTCGCACCCCCCTTCGAGATGATAGGGAGCGAGCCCGCCCTCGCCGGTGTTCAGCCAGCAATTGGCGAGCTTCGCGCCTTTAGAGAGCGCGCGGATCGCGGGCGTCGACAGGGCGCCGTAGCTCATCGCGGAAATGTTGACGATCGACTGCGCCTCGTACGGCGACCGGCAATACGGTCCGATTGTCAGGCTCGGCGTATTCGCGGCGTCTTCCGACAATGTTGGAAATGGGCAATTGACGAATATCGCCGTGCCGGTCGGGCTCAGGTTCCGTGTCGAGCCGAAGGCAACCGTGTTGTCGACCCCCCGGGCCGATTTGTAGACCCACTCCCGTTCCGCCCGGTTGAACGGCATTTCCTCGCGGTCCATCGCGAAAAAATACTGGCGAAAGAACTCTCCGAGCGTCGTGAACAAGGAGCGGAAGCGGCCGATCACCGGGTAGTTGCGGCGTACCGCGTCGGCGGTCTGGGTTACGTCGATGACGAAAAGCACGGCCAGGACAAGAACCACGGTCCCTGCCGCGAAGACAAACAGCGTCGACAGAAGATTTAGCCCCGACATCGACATCATCGCCTCCATCGATTCCTCCGGTATGGTCAGATCATTTCATCGATGCGACGCCGCAACCCCGGGCGGCCACCCAGGAAGCTTCCCCGCGCCGCCCTTGCGTCATCCTGCATGAATTCGTTTCGGTCGCACGCCTGCGACCGGTCTGGGCGATACTGTAGCGGATAGGCGCCGCCCGCGTTGATAAAATTCCCGTTAGCGCGATTTTGCGAAATGCGCGGGCTTCCCGACCATAGAAAACTTTCAGTGAATTCCAATAACATTTATTGGTTAATTAAGACATTAACTAACTAAATTTACGTTTTGTTAATGAATTTGTCGTTTTTATTACGAAACATAAACAAAATAACTTAAAAATAATGATGTAATTTAATATACATCAAATAATACATAGAAATCAAGCATTTAGGATAAAGAGGTCGCGAGTAACGCGTCGCAATTTGGCTTCTTGAGAAATGACCGATTTACGCTGCATACCTCCTATGAAGCGCTGTCTCCGCACGGGCGGAAAGAATGCCCGGCGCGTGCCGCTCGCCCTGTTGGCACTGTGTCTTCTTGCCCAGCCAGCCCTCGCGATTCCGTCGCCGGACGTCATGGTGAGCTTTTTCTCGAACATTGCGCAGATATTCGGGCTGCTGACGCTTGCCGTCGGCGGTGCGCTCTTCTCGCAGCAGGGCCGCAAGCGTCGCGGCCGCAGGACGGCAGCCGCCAGCGGCGCCTCCCGCATGGTCCTCGGCATCCTCGGCATTGCCCTCGTCGCATCCATCGCGATCAATATGCTGCAGTGGGCGAATGAGCGCGACGCGACCGAAACGCGCCTGCGCACCAATTTGACCCGTTCGTCGGTCGAGGCCGGCAGCAAGGTCGGAGATATCTCGCTCAAGACGCTTTCGTTCAGCCAACAGATCGGCCATCCGCAAGGGATTACCACTGCGGAGCTGGATAGCCTGCTCTCCACCGCCAAACCGACCGACGGCGCAGGCGCCGGCGACGTTTCGTTCATCGATGTCCGCGAAGCGGAGGAACTCGAGGGCGGTAAACTCGGCGGGTTCGCCCATATTCCCTATCCCGAGCTGATCGCGCGCGCGAAAGAGGCCCAGATCGCCGGCAAGAAAAACGTGCTTTTGTGCCACTCCGGCAACCGCAGTTCGGAGCTTTGTGCCGCGTTGAAAAAGGCCGGCATCGACTGCCGCTTCATCGTCGGCGGTTTCGAAAAATGGAAAGCGGAAGGCCGCAAGTCGGTGATCGCGAGTTCACAGTCGACAGGAACGCTACGCGCGCTGCCGACTTTTCCGAATAGCGAGGTCTTGCTGGACACGCCCGAAGTCCAGACGCTCGTCGCCGAGGAAAACGCGCTCTTCGTAGACGTTCGCTATCCCGACGAGTTCAAGGCGGGACACTTGCCGTCGGCGGTTAACATGACGCTGCGCAAGATGACGACGGCGGAAATCGATGCCGCCTTCGAGAAGCTGCCGAAGCGCCCCATTGTCGCCCCCTGCTACGACAAGCGGAGCTGCTTCTATTCGCAGATTCTCGGACTGCGCCTGCACCGGCGGGGATTCGATTTCCGCGGCCGATACACCGTTCCGAACGAATACTACCAGGCGTCGGCCGCCAAGCCGCATGTCCAACGCTGGCTCAATGCGAATGATGGGAATGTATTCAGCTTTATTCGCCGGCCGTTCGATTCCGGATTGTCGCTGGCGTTGAACCGTACCGGAAATATGGTGCTGGCGATTTTCCTCGTACTCGCCGTCCTCCGGTTCCTGTTGCTGCCGTTCACCATCAAGAGCGAGCGCGACCAGATCGTCGAGCGCCGCATCAGCGCCCGAATCTCCGAGCTGAAGGAGAAGCTCAAGAGCGATCCCCAACGCCTGAAGGATGCGATCAAGTCGCTCTATCGCGAGAGCGGCCTGACGCCGACCCGCAACGTGATAGGCTTGGTGTTGCAGTTGGTGCTGCTTGTCGCCTTCTTTTCCGCCGTCTCCACGGTGGCGCAGCCGAACAGCGGATCGTTCCTGTGGCTTGCGGATGTCGGGATGCCGGATCCTACCTTTGCCTTGCCGGTTCTGCTGGGATCCTTGGTCTACCTGCAACTTCGCATCAATGTGGTGCGGTCCACGACCAAGCTGTTCGTCTTTCATCTTGCTGTCGGCATCTTCTTCATCGCCCTTACGGCGACCCTCAAGGCCGCGCTGACGCTGTACCTGATCTTTAGCCTCGCGCTGATGCTGATCCAGGCGCTGTGCGTCCGATTGGCGCTGCGCAAATCGGATCCGAACGGCGCAAAAACAGCCAAACCCATGAAGCCCCGGGTAGAGTTGCTCCGGAACGCCCATCGTATCGCCGGCGTCGGCACCAAGGCGCAGCGCCTCTCGCTGATGATCGAGGCCGGATTGCCGGTTCCCGGCGGGCTGATTGTTCCGGACGCCGCCTTCGCGACCAATGGATCCGGCTCGACGCTTAAAGAAGATGAAGCAAGGCGACTGGCCCAGCTGCGCCAGGGCCAGGGATTGACCCGCATGGCGGTGCGCAGTTCCGGCCTCGGCGAGGACGGCGAGGACCACAGCTATGCCGGTGTCTTCGATTCGATCTTGGACGTGGACCCGGACTCGCTGGTTTCGTCTATTGAATCCGTGCGCGTATCCCTGATTTCCAACGATGCCGAGCTGTACGGCAATGATGAGCCGGCCGGCGGCGGCGTCATTATCCAGGAATTGGTGGATGCGGACTACGCAGGCATCCTGTTTACCGAGCATCCCATGCAGAGCGGCACGCTGCTTGTGGAGATGACCGACGGCCTTGGCGATAAACTCGCCAGCGGCACCGAAGAACCCACCTCGTTCGCGTTCGGCCGAATCAGCCGGAAACCGCTCGACGATGCGATTCCGCCGATGGACCTGACGCCGCTGATCGAGCTTGGCCTGCAGGTGGAGAAATTGTTCGGCCAGTCGCAGGATATCGAATGGGCGTTCAAGGACGGCCGGTTCTTCCTGCTGCAGGCGCGCAACATCACGGTCCTGGCTCGGACGCAATCCGATGTGACGCCGACCAGCCTGTTCGAAGCGGAACGTCATCGCCTGCTGGAAATCGCCGCGAGCGGCGACCAGGAGGGCGCGATTTTGGCCCAGAACGAGCTGTCCGAGTTGCTGCCGCGGCCGACCCCGATGAGCGCGTCATTCATGGAAGCCTTGTGGCAGCCGGGTGGAAGCGTGGATCTGGCCTGCCGCAAACTGGGCGTTCCCTATGACGTCGGCGAAGACGCCGCACCGTATACCGTGTCGGTATTCGGCGGTCTCTATGTCAATGTCCCCGAGACGCAACGGCGCTCAAGAAAGGGACTCGGCCCGATAGCCTCCTTCCGGATGTCGCGCGGCGCCGAAACGCTGGAACAGGATTTCCGCGAGCACTTCCTGCCGGCCTATCTGTCCGACCTGCGAATCCTCGAAGCCATGGATTGCAAACGCTTGCCGACCGACGATCTGTTCGGCCTGCTCGACGACACCTGCGACCGGTATTTCCATGAATCGCATGTTCAGGTCGACGTGATCAATATTACCGCCGACTTCTACATGCGCGCGGCCGAACGCGCGCTGAGCAAGCGCGGCCTGACGACGGGTGCGTATTTGGGGCAAGGACCCAAAACCATCGTTCACTACGCCATGAGCTTGCTGAGCGGTCCTCGCTCGGACAGCGAAAAGGTCGAAGAATTTCTATCGGTCTTCGGTCACCGGGCGACGATCGACTACGAATTGGCGCTGCCGCGGTATCGCGAAGACGCCGAAATGATGGAACAGCTGCTCCAGAGCGCCGCGTCGATGACCGCCCTGGATGGCAATAGCCCGGAAAGCGCGGAATTGCCCGACGACACCACGCTCGCGATCGCCGTGTCGCGCGCCCGGAAGTTCCAGAGCCTCAAGGAAGAAGCGAAGAACCATTCCTTGCGCGAGATCTCGGTCATCCGCCAGATGCTGGTGGAACTGGACCGGCGCCTCGAGCTCGATGGCGGCATCTTCTATCTGAAAGTCGACGAGTTGGAGAAACTGAGGGACGCCGGCGCCCATGACGAATTGGTCGCATTGATCGATCGTCGCCGGATGGCGGCCGAACAATTCGAAGCGCTGCCGCCGCTGCCGACCAGCCTTACGCTGCGCCAGATCGAGCGGTTGTCGCCGACCGGCGATCCCGACGAAGACATCGATTCGAGCGAAGACCTGCGCGGCGTGCTGGTAGCCGGCAGCGCCCCGATCACGGGCCCGGCCCGGGTCTTGACCGGCCGGGACATCGACATGGTCGAGGATGGCGAGATTGCCGTTGCACGGTATATGCACCCGAGCTGGACGCCCGTGTTTCCGCGCCTCAAGGGCATCGTGACCGAAGTCGGCGGCTGGCTCAGCCATACGTCGATCCTGGCGCGCGAATACAACATCAACACGATTGTCGGGGTCAAAGGCGCCGAATTCCGGATCGAGACCGGCGATCTGCTGCAATTGAACCTGGACGGAACCATCGAGGTCCTCGAGCGCGCCAATCCGGCTGTCGACAATCCAAATCCGCATGAAGAAGCGGTGGATAGTTCCGCGACCATTGCCCGCAATGTGGGAGGCAAGAACAATGTTTAATTACAAATCAACGGCTTCCCGGACTTTTGCGAATTCTGTCAGTCGACCGAAATCCTGGAATTTTATGAATTTTTCACTCCTTGGCGCGTATCAACAAATTATGCGCAACAAAAAATCGGCAGGAGATGTCGCCATGCGCTCGTCCATCACTCGGGTAATTACTCTGATCGTGTTGCTGGGCGGGTTTTCACTGGACGCACATGCCAAGAGCAACATCACGCTTTCGTTCGGCGTGTACTCCTCCGACAAACCTTCGTCGATGGTGCGGCAATTCCGGCCGGTCCTGAATGCGCTCGAGCGGCAAATGTCGATCCTCCACAAAGGTCCCGTCCGAATACAGATGCACGTCGCGAAGTCATACGAGCAAGGCGTCAAGGATCTGGTTACCGGCAAGGTGGATTTCGCGCGGTTCGGTCCGGCTCCCTATATCGAAGCAAAAGACGACGACCCGCGGATCAAGATCATCGTTGTCGAAAGCAACAATGGCAGCAAGGTCTTCAACGGCGTCATATGCGTCGACAGGGACAGCGAAATCACCCAGGTCACTCAGCTTCGCGGCCGTACCTTTGCCTTTGGCGACGAACGTTCGACGATCGGCCGGTACCTCGCCCAACTGCATCTGCTGCGTCACGGCATGAAAGTCGCCGATCTTGGCCACTATGAATATCTCGGCCGCCACGATGCCGTCGGGGCCGCGGTCGGGGCCGGCCGGTTCGCCGCCGGCGCCCTGAAGGAAAGCACGTTCAAGAAACTCGTTGCCGACGGCGTTCCATTGCGCGCCATCGCCAAGTTTCCGAACGTGACCAAGCCCTGGATTGCCCGCGGCGGGCTGCCCGATCTGGAAGTGGAGCTGCTGCGTAAAGCACTGTTGGCGCTGAACAATTCCAAGGCGCTGAAGTCCCTGGCGAAGGACGGGTTCCTCGAGGGCACGGACGAAGACTACGCGTTCATCCGCGAAGCGATGCTGGGCAACCAGCTGTTCTTCAAGTCGCCGAAGCCGCGGCCGCGACCGTCAATCGCCCGCAGCAAGGACAAGTGACGGCAGGAAAGATGCGGCGGCCTGAAGCCGGCGTGCAGGGAAATCGGAACGAGTGAATTTGGGTTGGTTCCCAAGGTGAGTTTGAGAAATGGTTATGCAGACGGTCAATAATTCAAGGCGCCACGAGGAAAAATCTGCGCAGCCTTGGCATTTTTCGCTTCGCCGGCAGATTACTGCGGCGCTGGCCCTGGCGGTCATCGCGGTCGCGTTCGCATCCGGTCTGGTCGTTCAGAAACTGGAGACCAACTACCTGCGCCAGAAGCTGCATCAACAGAGCGAACAGACCTTTCACATCATCACTGCCGCCGCCTTGGAAGCCGTGATTTCAGAAGATCAGCCGTTGCTGAAAACGATCGTCCAGCAAGTTGCGGGCGAAGAAGCCGATTTGATGGCGATCAACATTCTCAACGAGAACAGCCAGACACTCGCCCGCTGGGCCAACAAGATCGTTCCCACCCACATCGAGCCGGTCAAGTTTTCGAAAAGCATCGTGTTCGAAGGCGAAACCTTCGGCGAAATCGACATCGAATGGAATTTTTCCAACGTCCGGGCCGAAATCAAGCGGCACGCCCTGATCATTCAGTTCTGCGTCGGCCTCGGCATGCTCCTGCTTGCGGTCATTGTCGTCGCCCTCGTGGAATTCCTGGCGCTCAACCCGATCAACAACATCAGCCGCCGCCTAACGAATTTCGCCGAGGGCAAGCTGAACGCCGATCTCGGACCCTCCCGTTTCCGGTCATCCGAGCTCCACAATCTCAGCGGCACCGTCGACAAGCTCGCGGAGGCCCTGCGCCTCAAGGAACAGCGCGAGGATGAGCTTCGGCAGACCCTCGAAAAACTCCAGCATGCCCAGAAGATGGAGACGGTCGGCAACCTCACTGGCGGCATCGCGCATGACTTCAACAATTTGCTCGGCATCCTGATCGGCAACCTGGACATGCTGAAGGAACAGCTGGCCGACGACGAAGCATCGAGCGAACTGGTCGACGACGCGCTCGAAGCGGGCCTTCGGGGCCGCGAGCTGAACCGGCGATTGCTCGCCTTCGCACGCCGGCAGCCGCTCAAGCCCGAGGTCATCGACATCAACGAAACCCTTACGGGCATGACCAAGCTGCTGCGCCGCTCATTGGGCGAGAACATCGAGATCGCCCTGCGCTGTAATGCCGACATCTGGCCCATCAAGGTCGATCCCAGCCAGCTCGAAACGGCGATCCTCAACCTAACCGTCAACGCGCGCGACGCCATGCCGAATGGCGGCCACCTGACGCTCGAGACCCGCAACATGCATGTCGACGATTCCATGGCCGAACAAAATCTCGAGATCGAACCGGGCGAATATGTCGTGCTGTCGGTCACCGATGGCGGTATCGGCATTCCGCCGGAAATTCTGAAGCGCGTCTTCGATCCGTTTTTCTCGACCAAGGAAGTCGGCCAGGGAACCGGCCTCGGCCTCAGCATGGTCGATGGGTTTATCAAGCAGTCCGGCGGTCACGTCACCATCTACTCCGAACCCGACCGCGGAACGACGGTGCAGCTCTATTTGCCGCGCGACGGCAGCGAGGTGCAGGACGCCACCGCCCAGGAAGATGCCATGCCTGAGCCGCGCGGCGCCGGCGAAAAGATCCTGCTGGTCGACGACAATGAAGGTATCCGCCGGGTCGCCCGCAAACAATTGACCGAATTGGGATATCAGGTTGTTGAAGCGGACCGCGCTGCCACCGCCATCGAAGTCCTGCAGGAAGAAAACGGCATCGACCTGGTATTTTCCGATGTCGTGATGCCGGGCGAAATGGACGGCATCGGCCTCGCGGCCCTAATCGCCGATCAATATCCGACTTTGCCGGTCGTCCTGACTTCCGGTTTCACGGCGAGGCCTTCCGGCGTGGACACATGGGAGGACACCGTGGACGCGGACGTCGAATTGTTGATGAAACCATACCGCCGGCTCGAACTCGCGATGGTCATCGAACGCAATTTGAAGGCCGCCTGATATGAGCGATGGCGATGCGCGACTGCTGATCATCGACGATGAGCTGAAAATGGCAAAGATCGTCGCCAAGGGCGGCGAGATGTGCGGCTATGTTACCGCCTACACCGACAAGGCGGATGAATTCTTTCACCGGCTTGCGACCTGGTGCCCGACAGTGGTGGTCGTCGATCTGCAGATGCCCGATACCGATGGCATCGAACTGTTGCGCGCGATGGCGGATCAGAAAGTCACCGCCAATGTGGTGGTCTGCAATGGAATTGACGTTCGCACGATCGACACCACGATCCGTCTGGGGACGGAACTTGGCCTTGAGATGCGTGGCTCATTGAACAAGCCGGTCCGTCTCGCCGAAATTCGTAACCTGTTGGAAAGTTTGAAGGCCCCGTCGGACTCGGGCGGTCTCGACGCTCTCAGCCGGGCGATCGATAAAGATGAATTGTTTCTCGCCTATCAGCCCAAGATCGATCTTCATACCGGTGCGGCGGTCGGGGCCGAGGCCCTGGTGCGTTGGCGGACGCCGTCCGGCACCGTCATGCCACCGGACAGCTTCCTGCCCTATGCGGAAGAACACGGCCTGATGGGCTCGCTGACCGACTGGGTGATGCGTAACGCAGTCGATCAGCTGGCGAAATGGGCCGCCGACGATTTTTGCATCAACCTCGCGGTCAATATTTCAGCCACCAATCTGCACGATCTTAGCCTCCCCGATTCACTGGCCGACATGTGCCACGCCGCCGGGCTGAAGGCCAACAGCTTCACGTTGGAGCTTACGGAAACGGCGAGCATGCGAGACGCCGCCAAGATGATGGACGTTCTGGCGCGATTCCGGATCAAGGATTTTTCCCTGTCGATCGACGATTTCGGCACCGGGTTTTCGTCCTTGGTACAGTTGCAGCGGTTGCCGTTTTCCGAGATCAAGATCGACAAGTCCTTCGTTTTCGGCATGGACACGATCAAGGAAAACGCGGTTATCGCCAAGACCGTCATCGACATGGGGCACAATCTCGGTCTGCAGGTTTGCGCCGAGGGTGTGGAAAACGAAGCGTCGCTCAGGATGCTGAAGCAATTCGGCTGCGACTTCGCGCAAGGGTATTACTTTTCCAAGCCGATTGCCGCGAGCGACATCCCGCCGTTCTTCGCCGCCCATGAGCGCACCTAGGACGATCGTCGGTCGATCGATCGCAAAGGCGCCGCCTAGGCTGCCGCGGCAACCCGGAGGCGCAACCGGCAGACTTCCAGAAATCCCGCCAATGCATGTTAATCTGGTGTCGCCCGCCTGC
>JBFFGE010000141.1:0-12969 GCA_041557595.1 Alphaproteobacteria bacterium | reverse complement strand
GATGACCCGGCGGCGCTACCTGCCGATTTTACCGTCCGGCGACGTATAAATCCGCCGCAGGCCTACCGGCTGTACGGAAAGCACCGCTCGCGGTCGAGCGAAAGCCCGAAATGCGCGCCCAGGCTGCGGATTGTCGCCGCGTGATCCGGATAGGGATCGCGATTGCTCGGACCGACGATAACGATGCGAAATTCGGGATCGTCCTTGCCGCCGGGCGGCAGCATGGCGGTAGCAAGGCCGCCGCCCTGCGCGTCCCGCAACGTCAGGAACAGCGCCATTTCGCGCTGAACATGAGCCTTGAGGCCAATATTCTGTTCGATATAGATCGACGAGGTCGGCTTATAGGTGCCCGCCGCCTTTTCGTGTTCGATCAGGAAATATTTTTTGACCGCGTGATCCATCAATTTGGATTCCTGCTCGGCCTCCACCTCGGTTTCGATACGGAACCAGGTTTTCTTATCGGCGGCGTCGCAAACAAATTGCATGCTGAGATCCCTACTCGTTCCACCCGATGCGTTTGGTCATGTTTCGAAGGCGTCCAATGGCGCGTTGAGCACCGTATCCGGCCCGACAATTCCGCCGGCCCATCCCACCGCCGACGGATCGCCATGGCGTGCAAAATAGGCCTCGGACAGCGGGCGGCAACCGTTGTTCAACAACCAGATGCGCAGCAAATGGCGGCGCCGCGCCTGCTCCGGATGATCTTCGAAGGCGCGCCGCGAGTGCATGATCACATGGTTGTTCAGGAACTGCATATCGCCGCGCTCGAAGGCAATGTCCAGCCGCATCTCCGCGGCAAGATCCTGCACGAAGGCCAAGGCCTCGCGCTGTTGCGGTGTCATCGACGGCACGCCGTCATGACGATCCGCGGATCCCATATAGGTCGGTTCGATGGTCGTGCTGAGATAACCCTCGCAAAAATTGAAAACCGGGACTTTGTACCAGGGCGGCATGTCCGCCGGAATCTCGCCGCGCCGGTCCCGGTAGTAGGGTTCGAGCAATGCACCCAACAGATCGGGACGCCGTTCGACGACTGCGTTGTACACCGAAACGGAACTGCTGAGGCTGCTTTCGCCGCCGGATTTCGAAGGATGCAGGCACATCAAGCCGACGATGTCGCAGCAATCGACATGAAACGGGATCGTGTCGTGCGAATACGGTCCGCGCTGATCCGGATTGGCGACGGTCTGGCCGATATCGCAAATATGTCCCAGCACATGGCCTTTCGCATTTTGCGACGCCACCTCCTCGCCCAGATACGTCGACAGCCCCCAAAAGGCGACGGCGCATTGCTCCGTATTGAACCGGTCCACCAGGAAGCCGCGTATCTGAGCGAAGCCGCGGCCGTCCAGGATTTCGCGGCGCAACCCGGCTAGGTGCGGCCGCAGGGTCGGCAGCGCAAACGTTTCGCACGAAATCTCCATGATCGGCACGGCATTCGCCTGCACCGATGCGACCGCCGAGGCGATCTCCTCCACATGCGCCGGCGTCAGATGAAACAGATAGGACCCGCTGACGCGCATGTCGTCCGCGGTCCAGCAGGCCGGGTCGAGTACCGGCTGACCCGGCACCGCCGGCGCCCGCCCTTCCGATTCTTGAATCGTCGTCGGATCAACCATCGTCTTCGGCCTCGCACAACCCCGCAGAATGCGCAAACGCACGACCAAATTGTAACGCTTCCATCGATATTATAGATAGGGGTAACGAATGCGACAGACCAGCGGCGGAGCCGCACCGCATACTTTCGCCTTGGGGAGCCCATCCGTATGAAGGCAGCCGCCTTCGATTACACCCGACCGCGCGATCTGCCGGATCTCCTGCGTCAACTTGCCGGATCGACGGACGCCAAGATCATTGCCGGCGGGCAATCGCTGGTTCCGATGATGGCGATGCGGCTGGTGCGGCCCGCATTGTTGGTCGACATCAACGACGTGCAGGATTTGCAGACTATCGCGCTGGAAGACGACGGCGTCGTCATCGGCGCCTGCACCCGCCAGGCCGATGCCGAAAAGTCGGACATCGTCCGGGAACATCTCCCGTTGCTCGCCGCCGCCCTTCCCTTCGTCGGCCATGACCAGACGCGGAACCGTGGCACCGTCGGCGGCAGCCTGGCCCATGCGGATCCATCGGCGGAAATCGTCCTCGTCGCGACTGCATTGCAGGCGGAACTGACCCTGGCGCGCAGCAGCGGCACCCGCATATCGAGCGCCCGGGATTTCCTCGCCGCACCGATGACGACCACATTGGACGAAGACGAATGCCTGATCGCCATCCGCTTCCCGCGCTGGACCGAGGCCGGCCGGCTCGGCATCGGCTTTCATGAAGTCAGCCCGCGGGCCGGCGATTTCGCCGTCGTCGCGGTGGCGGCCCAACTGCTGATCGACCAAGCCGGAATTTGCCGCCGGGCGGCGGTTGCCGTCGCCAATGCGGCGCCGATGCCGATCCGCCTGACAACTGTCGAAGCCGCCTTGCTGGACACCGCTGTCGACCGGAAATCCGCGCGCGAGGCGGCCGCGCTGGCCGATGACCTGCTCGACCCGCCATCCGATCTGCACGCCAGCGCCGCCGGCCGGCGTCACATGGCGCGCACCCTGATCGAGCGGGCGATCCTCGATGCCGCCGGGCTCGTGGCGGGGCACGGTTCCCATGGCTGACCGGACGATCCGCCTGCGGGTCAACGGCAAGACCGGCGAAGGGGTTGCCGAGCCTCGGGTCACCCTGCTGGATTTCCTGCGCGATACGCTGCGCCTCACCGGCACGCATATGGGATGCGAACACGGCATCTGCGGGGCCTGCACGGTACTGTTCGACGGCGCGCCGGTGCGGTCCTGCCTAATCTTCGCGGTGCAGGCGGAGGGGCACGACATCACGACCGTCGAAGGCCTCGCCGACGCGGCGGGCGACCTCAGCGTGCTGCAGGACTGCTTCTGGGAGACCCATGCCCTGCAATGCGGCTATTGCACGCCCGGCATGCTGATCGCCGCGCAGGCGCTGCTGCGCCGCAACAACGATCCGGACGATTCCGAAATTCGCGACGCCATCAGCGGCAATCTGTGCCGCTGCACCGGCTACGGCCAGATCGTCGAAGCGATCCGCCTCGCGGCCGACCGGCTCAACCAACGCAGCCGGCCGGGAAATGCGTCGTGACCAGCGCGGATCATCCATACCGCTATGTGGGCCGCCAGCGACGGACCAAGGAAGACCGGCGTTTCATCGCCGGCCAGGGGCGTTTTGTCGCGGATATCAGCCTGCCCGATATGAGACATGTGGCGCCGGTGGCCAGCCCCCATGCGAGCGCTCGTATTCTGTCAATCGATGCGGACGCCGCCCTCGCCCTGGACGGCGTGCATGCCGTTCTCACCGGGGCGCAACTGCAGACCGGGATTGAACCGATCCAGCATGGTGTGCCGGCCCCCGATATCCGCTGGTATCCGCTGGCCCATGAGGCGGTTTGCTACGCGGGCGAGTGGGTCGCCGCGGTGGTCGCGGATAGCCGCCACATCGCCGAGGACGCCGCCGAACTCGTCGACGTGCGCTACGCCGAAACGCCCGCGGTGGTCGATCCGGAAGTCGCGTTCGACGCAACGGACGCCCTTGTCCATCCGGCTCATGGCAGCAACGTCCTGTTCCACCGCAAATTCGTCTGGGGCGCGGTCGACGACGATTTCGCGGCCGCCGATCACAGCCTGTCGTTCCGCGTAAAATGGGGCCGCAATTCCACTGTTCCGATCGAAACTTTCGGCGTGGTCGCCCAATGGCAACCGGGCGACGGGCTGCTCGATGTCTGGGCCTCGATCCAGATGCCGAAATATTCCGACCAGATCGCCGAATCGCTGCGCCTGGCGGGCAACCGGATCAGGGTCCATCAGGATGTCGACGTGGGCGGCAGCTACGGTGTCAAGCGCGGCCTGAAACACGCGATTCTCGCCGGCTATCTGGCCCGCGAGTTGGGGTTCCCCATCCGGCTGATCGAGGATCGGCTCGACAACATGTCCGGCGGCGACGCGCACGGCCCGGATCGCATCTTCGATATGGACGTCGCCTTCAACGACGACGGCACGATTACGTCGATGAAAATTCGCGCGCTGGACGATTGCGGCGCCTACCCCGGCCGCGCGCCCTTGCAACTCGGCAAGCCGGTGGGATCGATCGTCGGGCCCTACCGCATCGGCAGCGTCGCCTATGAAGCGATCTCGGTCTGCACCAACAAGACCGCCCAGGTCGCGGTGCGCGGCTTCGGCCAGGCGCCCACCAACTTCGCAATCGAAACGGCGGTCGACAAGGTCGCCCGGTTCCTCGATCTCGACCGGATCGAGCTGCGCCGCCGCAACTTCATCCGCGCCGAGGATTTCCCCTACACCATCCCGAGCGGCACCGCCTACGACAGCGGCGACTACCACACCGTACAGCAGAAAGTCGCCGACCTGATCGACTACCAGGGTCTGATCACCCGGCGGGACGCCATTCGCGACCGCGGCGGCCTTGCCGGGATCGGCATCGCGTCCTGCCTGGAACCCGGCGGCGGCAATGCGGCGTTCGAGCCCTTGTTCAATCCGAGCAACGACACCACTACCTGGATGGAATCCTGCACCGTCAAGGTGGACCGGCTGGGCGACGTCACCGTTCTCATCTGCACGTCCAGCGCCGGGCAAGGCCATCAGACACTCGCCGCAACCGTGGTCGGCGAAGTCCTGCACATCGATCCGGCGGAAATCCGCGTGGTCCATTCCGACTCCCTGTCCAGCCTGCCGGGCAACAGCCCGGTCGCGAGCCGCATGGCGATCATGCTGGGCGGCGCGGCGCAACGGGCGGCGGAGGCGATCCGCGACCGGCTGATCGCGATTGCCGCGCATAATCTCGGTTCCCCCGGCTCCGCGCTGGTCTATGCGGACAAATCCGTTCATGTCGCCGACGACCCATCGACCGGCCTCGACTGGCAGGCGCTGGTTCGCATCTGCCATCGTCAATACCATCTCATGCCGCCCGGCATGGAACCGGGATTGCAGGCGAGCCATACGCTGCAGGTCCCGAACGGCGGCACGATGCCGGCCGAAGACGGGCGGGTGCAGATGTATCCGTGTTTTTCGTTCGAGGCGCATATTCCGCTGATCGAAATCGACCGCGGCACGGGCAAGGTGCGGATCCACGATTACGCAATCGCCCATGATTGCGGCACCGTGATCAGCCCGGCCATCGTCAAGGGCATGTTGCTGGGCGGCATCGCGCACGGCATCGGGGCGGCGCTCTACGAGAAATTCGAATACGATTCCGCCGGCCAGCATCTGACCGGCACCTTCATGGACTATCTGCTGCCATCGGCGCATGAAATTCCCGAGATCAAGATGGCCGAACACTGCACACCGTCACCGCTCACCGCGCTCGGCCAGAAGGGCGCGGGCGAGGCCGGTTACATGGGATCCGCCGCCGCTATTGCCAGCGCGGTCAACGACGCGCTCCTGCCCCTGGGCCTCGAGGCGAACACGCTCCCCGTCAAGCTCGGCATGCTGAGCGAAATGCTGAAAGATCACATATGATTATCGACATTCATGCCCACTACGCGCCGCAACCCATGTTCGACGCGCTTCAATCGTCGATGGGGGCGTTTCCCTCGATCGAATTGCTGCAACAGGACGGCAAATACCAGCTGGCCTTCGCCGGCCGGGCGCCGACACGGCCGGTCATGCCCAAGCTGCGCGATGCCGAGGAACGGCTGGGCTGGATGGCCGAACGCGACATCGACCATCAAATCTGCGGCGGATGGCTCGATATGTTCGGTTACGAGATCCCCGCGGACGAAGGCGCCGCCTGGAGCCGAATGATCAACGAGCACCTCCTGCGCGCGACCGAGAGCCAGCCCGGTTTGACGCCGCTTGCCAGCGTGCCCATGCAGGACGGGACACTGGCCGCGGAAGTGCTGCGCGAAGCGCTGGATGCGGGCATGCCCGGCACCATGATCGCCGCCCAACCGAAGGGCGAAGGCGGCAATCTCGACGATCCGGACCTCGATCTGTTCTGGGAAATGGCGTCGGACCGCGGCGCGATCATCATCATTCACCCGGTTTTCGACACGCTGGACAAGCGCGTTCTCGAATACGATATGGTGAACGCGGTCGCCCGACTCAACGACATGACCACCGCCTGCGCCCGCCTGCTGTTTTCCGGTCATTTCGTCAAGTACAGCGGGGCGAAGGTGGTTCTGAGCACCGGCGGCGGCAGCCTGCCCTTCGTGATCGGGCGCCTGGTCCGCAACTTCAATGCCCATCCCGGCCAGTACGCCGATCCGGAAGAAGGACTGCGCCGATGCTATTTCGACAGCATCGTGTTTAAGCCCGACGCCTTGCGCTTCATGTGCGAAAAATTCGGCGCCGACCGGATCATGCTCGGTTCCGACTACCCGTTCCCGATCGGCGATCCGGCACCGACCCAGGTGGTCCGGAATGCCGATCTTTCCGACGCCGACAAACAGCTCATTCTCGGCGCGACGGCGTCCCGGCTATTCAGCCTTTCCTGAGGCCAGCCACCGGCCAAGCCCTAGAATCATAACAAATACAACCTATAATTAACCTTTTATTCAACGCTAGACCCAACACTGGCGGTTGGTCGCGGTCAGGGCGCACAATGGGTGGCGTCGCGGTTTTCCGGCCGCGGTTTGGGGATATGGCGATGACTGTTCGTGTACTTTTAGTGGTGCCGGAGCACAATCAGCGCACCGAAATTCGGAAAATTATCCTTGGGTCCGATCTCTCTACCGCCATCGTCGAGGCGGACAGCAAGGAATCCGCAATGGCGGCATTCCACAACGGCACGTTCGACTGCGTTCTCCTCTTCCACCGGTTGCCGGACGGAGACGGCGAATCCGTCCTGCTGGATATGGTCGCCAATCACAATTCGACGGCGGCGGTCATTTTCGTCATCCCCGAGTATCAGCGCGAGTTGATCTTGCGCGTCCTCAGCACCGGCGCCGCCGAATGCGTCACGGAAGAACAAATCGGCGACGGAATTCTGGAGCACACTTTTCGCCATGCAATGGCCCGCCAAACATATTTGACGAAACTGCGCGACCTCGGCCACTACGACGGCCTGACGCGGTTACCCAATCGGACGCTTTTCGAAAAAGAAATCTGCAGCGCCATCGCACAATCCAATCGCACCGGCCGATTGCTGGTGCTCGCCTTGATAAATCTCGATGATTTCAAGCATCTCAACGAGCGGTACGGCCACACGATCGGCGATGAAATCCTGCGCGCCGCCGGCAAACGCCTGAAGGATCTAGTGCGGGAAACCGATTTCGTCGCCCGCATCGGCGGCGACGAATTCGCGGTCATCGCGCCGCATGTTACGTCCGCCGCGGGCGCGACGGAAATCGGAGCAAAGCTGGCCGGCGCGTTCGAGGAAAAGTTCGACAATCACGGAACGCCTCTATCGCTGTCTGCGAGCGTTGGCTTGGCAGTCTTTCCCGTCGACGGCCGGCAACCCATGATGCTGATGAACTGCGCCGACCAGGCGTTATACAAGGCCAAGGCCTCCGGCCGCGGCATGTATCGCCTCTTCAACGAAGCCGGCGCCTCGACCGTCCATGCATTGGATCCAGCCAACCGGCCCCCCACGATCCGCGTATAGCGGCCCGATCACGTATTTTTGGGCTTTTCCTCTTCCGCCGCGGGCGGCAGCGAAGGTTTTTCGATCGCGTCGGGCGGCGCCGCCGCCGCGGGATCCTGCCGCTCGACGGCGGCCGCGGGAGCCGCGACAGGCGTCACGTCTTTCGCTGCGGGCCGAGCGGATCCGGTTTCCGGAATAGCGGGTGCAAGGGCCGGAGTAGCTACGGTCGCCGTCGCCACCGGCTGATCCGGCGACGGAACCATCACTCCTGCCGTCTCGGCCGGCGCCGGACTACGGACATATCGCTTGGGCAACGGCGGCGGCGCATTCAATTGTTCGCTGACCGCCTCGGCCAGCGCCAACAGCTTTTTCCGCTCGATACGCCCGGCCAAACTGTAGGCGAACGATCCCGTCTGCCAATAAAAGATCGACACGTCGTCATTCTGGACAAACGTAAACGCCGCTTGCCGCGCGTCGCCGCTCTTGCCGATGAAGAGCGTAACCGGCGCATCCATATCCTTGTGTTCATACAATAATTGCGCAGCCGGACCGTTCGCCGATGGCAGGATCCGTTCCATCGCAAGGTTGAACCCGAGCCGGTTCAGATCCGGCGCGCGCACCGGGACGCCGGTTAGCCGCTGCGACAACCAGGAAACCACCGTGGAATCGTTGCTGTCCGAAACCACGTGATGTGCCGAATTCCGGCCGGCAAACAACGTATGTGCGCCGACCGCCTGGCGCGTAAAGGCAAGGAACGGATCGTCCGAGCGCGTATAGTTGTCATGCGCCAGCCAGCCGACCCCCAGCACGCCGACCAGCAGGACGATCCCTGCCGCCACGCGCTTCATCTCGAGCAGAAGGCCCTGCCGCCGCATCGCCTGCGCAAACCGGCCGCCCAGGCTGTCGATTTCCGAGTTCGGATACATCTCCGTCCCGCCGAAGAGAACGTGCAGACCGAAATTCTGCGATTCATAGTCATGCAGGCGCGCTACGTCGTCGGGATGCGCCGCGAGATGCGCTTCCACTTTCGCCCGGCGCGCCGGATCGAGCTGCCCATCCACATAGGCATGCAGATCGCCTTCCGACACGGGCCGTCCCTTCGAATATGCAATATCCATCATTGGACCATCCGCAGCTTTTGTTGCGTATCGTTCGCCATCAATTCACGCAGGCTTTCACGGCCCCGCGAAAGCCGAGACATAACCGTGCCGACCGGGACACCGAGCGCCGTCGCCGTATCCCGGTAGCTCATCCCTTCCATGCCCACAAGCAGGATCACCTGGCGAAATTCTTCCGGCAGCAAGCGAAGCGCACGTTCCAGATCGCGCAATCGAAGCGCCTCTTCCTGACAGGCCGGCGTGCTGAGCTGCGCTTCCGCGGTTTCGATGGGCACCGCGATTCCCGCATTCTTACGCCTGCCGGCGCGGTCTACATACAGGTTGTGCAAGATCGTAAACAGATACGCCCGAACGTTCCGAACCTGGTTCCAGGCGACCGTCCGCGCCAAAGCCCGCGCCAGGCATTCCTGGACAAGATCGTCCGCATCCTCTCGATTGCCAACAAGCGCCATGGCGTAGCGTCGCAGGGACAGAATGTAGTGAGAGAGCGCAGGGCCGGTTTCGGGCACAGTGGTTTCCTCCAGGTTCGGCGTGAGCATTCTGAAAATTCGGAGGTGACGCAGACGCGCCACCGCTCTTGCCGAGACCTCGAAAAATCGGCCCCATTCAAACAATTCCCGTTCCGCAACGTCGTCATATGACGGGTCTGCCCAAATAATGTCGGCGAATTCCGGATTGAATTCCGCCGCCGTGCCCCCTCCCGACCATGTGTCCGCGCATCCGCACGAGCCGGTTCGCCGGTTCTTCACGGTGCTTATCCTTGTCACGTTCATTGCGAACGGTCCTGCGACACATGATCCATGCCTATACAGACTTGATTGAGTCGGTTTTATTCCCCGAACGCCGTCGAATTCAGACTGAATTGCGGCAATTCAAAGGAATTAATTTGCCGAACTGCGTCACAAGCGCGGAATTCCGCGTTTTCGGATTCGGCCGCAAAAACACCCGGGAATAATCCGCATCCCGCGGCGTCTATGTCATCAGAAGCGTCACTCACACCGACACGCAACGCGCCGCGAAATTGGCGTACGGCGCATAAAATGAGATCGAGGTATCTAGCGATGACATTATCCCGAAGCGAACTTCGCAAATCCGGATACCGCTCGGCCGCATGGGTCTTGGTACTCGGTGCCGGCCTCGCTGCACTCTGGATCCCGGCTCCCAACGCATCGCCAAATCAGGCTGAAGCGACACGATCAAGGTCTTACGATTTGCGCGCGCCCGGCCACCGAGACCATTTGTTTGCGCGCCCCGGTCCGCATCACGCGATGGGCGCAAGCGAGACGGATCGGTATTATTCGTCGCACCGCATCGTCGGCAGTCATGTCCTGACGCTCGGCGGCGACAACATCGGCCAGGTCGACGATCTTGTCGTCGACGATAGCGGTCAGGTCAAAAATGTCCTCGTTGCGGTACGCGACACGGCCGAAATGGACGGCGGCCCGGTATTGGTCGCCCCGCACCGCGCCCAAGTCGTTTCCGTCGAGGGCGCCCAAGTCAAAGTCATTCGTATCGACCTAACGAAGGAAGAGCTGCAGCGAGCCCAACTCGCCAGTCTCAAAACCCGTGTCAGGGCTCCGGAAACGCGGGGAACCGGATCACCCTCCCCGCAAGAACGGCAGAACTCCCACTGTGTGGACCATTGAGCCGCGCACTGCCCGACTTGCACCCTCCCCGAACCCAACCAGACCATAGGAGTTACTAAATGATTCGCCGAATTCTCCCGATCCTCATCGTCTCCGCCTTCGTCGCCGGCCCGATTGCCAGCCCCGCCATGGCCGCAGGCGAGAAATCCACCAATACCAGCAAGTGCGAGAAGATCAAAGACATGAAGCTGAAGGCGCAGTGCCTGCGTCAGTCGACCCAGCCGCGTAAGTAGCCCATCCGGCGAATTTCCCGGCTTACATTTCCCTGTTGGTTGAGCCCTCCGCCGTCGCGCGGGGGGCTCTTCTTTTTCAGGGACATTTCGTTGCACAATTTCGATGCCCGGTTCCTGTTGCCCGAAATCGCCGAATTCCGCCTGGATCAGCATGCGCCCATCCGGGCGCACGCAAGCTGCTCTATCTTCGTAGAATCGACCAACTTCGCTGCCTTTCATGGAATCCAATTAAAAGCAGGTTGATCTAGTCGTCGTACTCCAAGCGTCTAATCCCCCTCCTTCATTGTAATTGAACGGCGGTCCGTTAGCCGGTAGACCGAGGCATTCGGCGTTCTCGGGAAAGTGCGCCGAACACTTCAAGGCGAAGACTTCCGTGCACTGCCGGTCGCGGTTGCGGCCGCAGGGATCGGATACCACCCCTCTCGCGGAACAGTCGCACACGACATGCGCGGCTTTCGGCGAGAGGGATTTCGCCGCCCCAGCAGCAATTCATTTTTAAACCTTGAGCTTACAGTGACAGGAATCCCTAGATATAGAGGATACCGAAGTCCGGCGACTTTGCGACGCTGCGGCGACCTGCCCATTAGGCGGTTCACATGACCGAAAAAGTTTCGCGACGCGATTTCCTCGCCGCCGGCCTCGCCGCCGGAACGGCTTTCCTTGCCGGACCGCCGGCCGAAGCAGCCGGCGACCCCGCGGCGTTCGTTTTGAAAGCCGCACCGTCGAAATTCAACATCGTCGGCAAGGAATATCCCGAGACAGCCGTATGGGCCTATAACGGTGCGGTGCCGGGCCCACTAATTCGCAAACGGCAAGGCGACCGGCTGCGCGTCCGGGTCGACAATCGCCTGGATCAACCGACCACCGTCCATTTTCACGGCGTGCGCATGCCGAATGCGATGGATGGCGTGCCCTTCGTCACGCAAAAACCGATCGGCTCGAACGCCAGCTTCCTCTACGACTTCACGCTGCCGGATGCGGGGACCTACTGGTACCATCCCCATCTGAACAGCAGCGAGCAGGTCGCTCGTGGCCTGGCCGGCCCGCTCGTGATCGAAGAACGAAACCCGATCAAAGTGGATCGCGACCTTGTTTGGGTGCTGGACGATTGGCTGCTCGACGCCTCCGCCGCGATCGCCGGCGGCTTCGGCCACCCGCATGACATGAGCCACAATGGCAGGATCGGCAACACGGTGACGATCAACGGCCGCGTGCCCGGAGAGCTTTCCGTGCGCAGCGGCGAGCGCATCCGGCTCCGTCTGATCAATGTCGCGAACGCACGGATCTTTGCCCTGCGCTTCGACGGGCATGCACCGAAGATCATCGCCCTGGACGGCCAGCCCGTATCGCCCCATGCGGCCGCGGACGGAACGGTGATCCTGGCGCCGGCGCAACGCGCCGACATCATCCTCGACATGACCCGGCCGCCCGGATCGCGTTTCACGGTCGCCGATAGCTACTATCGCGGCCGGGGCTATCGTCTAATCGATATCGCCTACGGAGCGGGCAAACCGATACGCGGCGCGCCGCCGGAAACGCCCATCGCCTTACCGGCGAATCCCCTCCCCGAGCCGAAGCTCGCGGAGGCGGTCCGCCATGAGGTCGTCCTGGAAGGCGGCGCCATGAGCGGCATGATGGGGGGACGGATGGGCGGCGGGCCGATGGGCATGCATGCCGGCGGCGGCCGCGGTCTGTTCTGGGCGATCAACGGTGCCGCGATGCCCGAGGACATGCGCCGGATCGAGCCGCTGCTGACGCTGCAGCACGGCAGGAGCCACATTCTGACCTTGCGCAACGAGACGGCCTGGGATCACCCGATGCATCTGCACGGCCATTCGTTCCGCGTGCTCAGCCGTAACGGCAAGCCGGAACGCCATACCCCATGGCTCGATACCGTGTTGCTGCATCCGCGCGACCGGGTCGACATCGTCTTCGTCGCGGACAATGCCGGGGACTGGATGTTCCATTGCCACATCCTGGAGCATCAAAAGGCCGGCATGATGGCGACCGTCCGCGTGGCGTGAGCGCAAGCGCTAGCGCAAATCCCGGGCGAACCGAAACGGTTCGCGACGGCGTATTTGCGTAAAATCCAAGAGCTAGACCATTTCAGGAGAGTCGTTTTATGCCGGAAATGGTCTAACGGGCGCCCCATCGCACCGTATAGGACAGATCGTATCCTCTGCCCGACGGAGAACCTTCGAAATAGACGGAATACACGCTCGTCTTCGGGATCCGGTAGGTGACCTCGCCGCGGCCGCTCAGCTCGATGCCTTGAACGAAGTGCGGCTTGTTGCCGATCGGCCCAAAGGTTTCGAGAATGCCGATCCGCAACGACCCGTCGCGCACGGTCGCCTCGTAATCGGCGAAGAACCT
>JBFFGE010000140.1:0-13020 GCA_041557595.1 Alphaproteobacteria bacterium | reverse complement strand
TTCATAGGCCGTGGCCAGCACGAACAGGTCGGCGCGATCATACAGCGCGTCGAGATCGCGGCCGGTGCGGGTGCCCGGAAAGGACACCCGGTCGCCGAGGCCATGCGCCCCGATGGTGGCCCGGACCTGATCCCAGCAGACGGGATCCAATTCTGTCGGGCCCGCGCAGGTAAGGTGCCAGTCGAGGTCGCGGCAGCGTTCCAGGGCGGCCAGCAATGTGAGGTGGCCTTTGCGGGGCGTGACCGAGGCGACGCAGAGCAACGCCGTCCGGTCCGATCCACCGCCGGCCGCCCGCGCCGCCGGATCGGTGCCCGGCGGCACCACGACGACCCGCCCGGCCGCCACGCCGAAATCGCCGAGGCGGCGGCGCATCGCCGCGCTCGGCACGACGACCGCACCCGCATGGCGCAAGGCGTCCCGCTCGGCATCGAACAGGCGCCGCCGATCCGCCGCCGCGAGGCCGGTTTCGTCGGCCAGCGGATGATGCACCAGCGCCGTGAACTGCAACCGCTCCGCATGTGCCGCCAGCGACGGGCGGAACGCCGGCAGCGCCAGCCCGTCGGCCACCGCCTGCGCGCCGTCGGGAAGCGCGGCGAGGAGCCGGGCCGCGGCGGCTTCCGTGGCCGCGCCGCACAATGGAAATTCGCCGTCGAGTTCATGCAGAACCACGCTGCGGCCCGCCGCGCGCAGCATGTCGATCATTCGGCGGTCATAGAGCGTGCCCCCGGTCCGGCGCGTAATCGGCCCCGGATGGAGAAAATGGAGATCGGCCGGCAGCGCGCTCACTCAGGTTCGTCGGCCGGTTCCGGCGACTCCTCCTCTACCGCGCCGCTGTAGGTCGCCCAGGCGTTCGGCGTTTCGCGCAGCGTGACATCGATTGCCGACACCGCCGTTACGGCATCGCCGCCCAGCCGGCCCGCGCGCAGACCGGCCCGGTAGCGGTCGAAAATTTCCCGCGCGAGCATTTCCGTCGTGGTGTTGCGGCCGTCGAATTCCGGCAGATCGTCCAAATTCCGATAGGCGAAGACGTCGAGCACCTCGGCCAGCAACGCGCGCGCCCGGCCGATATCGGCGACGATGCCGTGAACGTCGAGCCCTTTGCGGTACAGCGTCACCTCGACCACATAGGTGGCGCCGTGCAACCGCTGCGCCGGACCGAAGATATCCCCGCGCAGGCTATGCGCGACCATCATGTTATCGACGACGCAGACGCTGTACATGGCGGGTATCGCCTATCGGTTCATGGGTAGGTTACGACATGGCATAGCGTGTCCCCCGGCGCCTCGGCAAGGCGGGCCATGGTCTCGGGCAATGCTTCGAACGGGCTCTCGCCGGTGATCAGGCACTCGAAAACCGGGTCGGCCAGCAACGACAGGGCCAGCGCCAGCCGGTCGCGGCGGCTGTAGCGGCCGCGCCGCGCCGGCGCGACCGAACCGACCTGACTGGATTTCAGCGTCAGCCGGCGCGAATGGAACGCTTCGCCGAGCGCGGCGGCGACCGGTTGGTCGCCATACCAGCTCATCTCGACCACCGTGGCCTCGAAACCCGCCAACCGCAATGCCGTGTCGAGTCCGGTCGCACTGCCGCTTGCATGAAAAACCAAATCCGCCTCGCCCCGGGCGGTGTCCGGCCCCGCGAACGTCGCCCCGAGCCGTTCGATCAGCGGCCGCCGCGCCGGGTTGACGTCGACCACTTCGACACGTGTTGCAGGATGGCGGGCCGCCAGCGCGGCGACGAGGCACCCGACGACACCCGCGCCCACCACCGCGACACGATCGCCCAGCCGGGGCGCACCGTCCCACACGGCGTTGACCGCGGTCTCCATGTTTGCGGCCAGCACCGCGCGCCGCGTCGGCACCGCATCGGGGATCGGCAGCAGCGCGGCGGGCGGCACGGCGAACCGGGTCTGGTGCGGATACAGGCAGAAAACCCGCTGCCCGTCCGCGGTCTCGCCCACCATGGCGTAGCCGAATTTGACCGGACCGGGAAAGTCGCCTTCCTGAAACGGACAGCGCATCGCCGCGTATTGACTGGGCGGCACCTGCCCCCGAAACACCAACGCTTCCGTACCCCGGCTGATGCCGCTCGCCAGTGCGCGGACGGCAACGGCGTCCGGGCCGGCGTCGCCGCCGGCGGAGCGGATTTCACCGCGACCCGGCGCGACGACCCAGAACGCCCGCGGCGATCCGTCAGTCATCGAACATGCATTCGAACATGACATCCTCGCCCAGCAAGAAGCGCCGGACCCGGGGCCGCAATCCATCGGACAGGCTGTCGACCTGGGGCAACACGATCCCGGGGCGGCCCGACCCGATGATCAGCGGCGCGATGGTGACCTGCAGCCGGTCGAGACCGCCAGCTTCGACAAAGCGCGAAACGGTGACGCCGCCGCCTTCGATAAACACCCGCGCAAGGCCACGGGCCGCCAGGATCTCGCGAATCGCCATCGGACACAGACCGGCGCCGCGGCGCGGCACGCCGACGACCGCCGCCGCGCCATGCGCGGCTCCGTCGGCCCGGTCGGCCGCCGTGAGCAGCAGCGTTTCCGCCATGCCGTCCTGGAAGACCCGGTAGTCCTGGCCGAGCCGCCGCTCCGTGTCGATCACCACGCGGACCGGATCGGCGCCGGCGCACAATCGGACGGTCAGCCTGGGGTCGTCGTGACATACGGTGCCGGCGCCCACGACAACCGCATCGAACAGGGCCCGCATCCTGTGATTGTGCAAAATGTCCTCGGGGCCCGTCACATAGTGCGACGCGCCTTCGGCGGTCGCGATATGCCCGTCCAGACTCTGGCCGAGATGGGCGACCGCGCAGGTCGGGCCGATCGCCAGCAGCGGTTCGTAGAGCGTGCGCAGCGGTGATGCGGTGCTGTCCGGCACGCTCCGGAGGGTAGTCGGCGCGCCGGCCGACAGCGCGACGAGCGCGGCCCAGTCGGCTTCGAGACCGTCCGACGGGATGGCGCAATCTTGGTCTGCGAGCTGCATGGCCGGTACGATGGCCCGTCCGCCGTCCCGAGGCAAGACGCGAAGATTTGATCGACCGGCGATTGAACGGATCGCCATATCCCCTAGACTCGATAAACCGGCGCATTGCCGGACCGCTACCGCCGAAACCGACGACACACCTGAAACCGCCATCGCAGGATCGGAGTTGCCACATGGTCCCGTCGTCA
Organism: Alphaproteobacteria bacterium; assembly: GCA_041557595.1. Taxonomy (GTDB): domain Bacteria; phylum Pseudomonadota; class Alphaproteobacteria; order UBA8366; family UBA8366; genus JAOTYV01. The sequence goes on along the minus strand of JBFFGE010000140.1, from coordinate 9,845 downwards.
CTTCCGGCCGCCACGCCGCGCGGCTTTCCGTTCCGCGCGGCCCCGACGCTTGGTGCCGCCGCCGTGGTGCAGTGCGCCGCGACCGCAATCCTGCTGCCGCCAGGCCCGGCGTGGATCGCCGGTACCGGCGTCTTCCTCGGCATCGCCGCCCTGACATTCAGGGCGCTGCCGCCGGATGATCGGCAGCGGCCCTTCGGATTCGCCAATGCGGTCACCCTGTTGCGCGCCGCCATGATCGCGGTGCTGTTCGGCATCGGCGCCGCGCCCGGCGCGGTCGGCGGCTGGGCCATCGCCGGGCTCGCCGCGGCGGCCCTCGCGCTCGACGCCATCGACGGCCCGATCGCCCGGCGCACCGGCCGCGCCAGCGCTTTCGGCGCCCGCTTCGACATGGAAATCGACGCCCTGTTCGCCTTCGCCGCGGCATTCCTGCTATGGCGGTCCGGACGGCTGGATGCCTGGGTTCTGCTGATCGGTCTGCCGCGCTATGGGTTTCTGCTGGCAGGCCGGCTCTGCGCGCCGCTGCGCCAGCCGCTGCCGCCGCGTCAACGCCGCCGCATTCTTTGCGCCATCCAGGGCCTGGCGCTGGTCGCCGCGCTGATGCCGATCGTCCCGGTGGACGCCGCGGCGACGATCGTCGCGCTGGCGCTGCTGCTGATCGGCGGCTCCTTTGCGATCGATATCCTCTGGCTCATGCGCCGGAGCCGCGGCGCGAAGCCCGCGACCTAGATCAACCTGCCTTTAATCGGAATCGTTTAAAGGCAGAAAAGCTACTCTAGGCATCTTCGGACCGGGTCTTGGCAATTCTTGCCGCAATCGCGGCGGCGGTGAGCAAGAATTCGACCACGCGCCCGGCACACCGCACATGGCATCCCCCTTGCATCGCGCTATGGTGAGCCGAGATGCCATGCCCGCGCACCGTCAGGGAGACTGAAAGGAACATGCCGTTAGCCGCCGCGTTCGCCGCACCGCCCGGTCCGGCTCCGCACGCCGCCGCCGCGGCGCAGCCCCTCTCCCGCCGGTCCGACGTCGAAGAACGGGTGGAAGAACTCTCGCTCTATACGGAATCCGACGACGCCGTCGGCAATGGCGACATCTGGCATGTGCCCGGCTCGGTGGAAATGTTCGGCAAGGACGGTTTCACGTTCCGCGATTTCGTCGACATCATCAATCCGTTACAGCACATCCCGCTGGTCTCGACCGTCTATCGCGCGGCGACCGATGACACGCTCGATCCGGGCGCCCGGCTGCTGGGCGGCGCGCTGTTCGGCGGCGTCGGCGGTCTGGCCGCGGCCATCGTCAACGCCGTGGTCGAGGATGAGACCGGCGCCGATATCGGCGGAAATATTCTCGCGGCCATGACCGGCGGCAGCGGCGACCGACAGACGGCGGGGGCGGCGCCGAGGGCCGGTGCCGTGGTCGCGGCGGCACAGACTAAAACACAGACCAAGACACAGACCGCGGCACACACCGCGCCGCCGGCCTTGCCGGATGTCCCGAATTCTCCGGCGAGCCCCTTGTCCGGCAGGCACCGTGGCGCCGAAGCCCCGATATCGCTGCTGCCCCGCACCGCGGCCGCCGCACCCGACCCCGGGACCGTGGCGCCCCCCCGGGCCGCGCCGCCGGATGCGGTTCCCCGGCTGATGATGGACGCGCTGGAGAAATACGAGGCCCTGAGCCGCGCCCGGCGGGGCCAGGCATTGGCCGAGGAAATCTAATACACTGCCGCCGCCGGCCGGGTGCTCTGTGCATCCGGGCCGAATACGACGGGTCAGGAATGGCGGCGCACGGTCGATGGATATTCAGGTTTTCGCCAATAGTATCGTGATTCTGGAAGGCCAACGCATCCGCTGCGCGCTGGGCGGCGGCGGCGTCCGCCGCGTCAAACGGGAAGGCGACGGGGCGACGCCGGCGGGGTGTTTCCCGCTCCGCCGCGTGCTCTATCGCGCCGACCGGATTGCGCCGCCAGCCACGCGCCTGCCGCTTGCCGCCCTCGCCGAGGATGACGGCTGGTGCGACGCGCCGGCGGACCCGAACTACAATCGCCAGATCAAACGGCCCTATCCGGCGCGCCACGAAGTCTTGTGGCGGGACGACCCGCTCTACGACCTGATCGTCGTCATCGGCCACAACGACGACCCGCCGACGCCCGGCGCCGGCAGCGCGGTTTTCCTGCATTGCGCGCGGCAAAATTTCGCGGCGACCGAAGGATGCGTCGCGCTGCGGCAGGACGATTTGCGGCGGCTGCTCACGCGCTGCGGCCCCGGCGACCGACTGTGCGTTTCCTGCGACGAGGCCCCGCCCTAAAGCAAACGTCAGCCGCGCCGGCCGAACACCCCGGTGCCAACCCGCACCTCGGTCGCGCCGAGCGCGATTGCGATCGGGTAGTCGGCGGACATGCCCATGCTCAAACAGGGCAATTCGTTGCGGCGCGCGATTTGCCGCAGCAACGCGAAGTGCGGCGACGGTTCTTCGCCGGCGGGCGGAATGCACATCAGGCCGCGCACCGGGAGCGCCAGATCATCCACGCATTCCCGGATGAAGGCATCGGCCTCTTCCGGCAGTATTCCGGCCTTTTGCGGCTCGGCGCCGGTGTTGACCTCGATCAGGCAGGCGACCCGCCGGCCCGCCGCCTCCATTTCCCGCGCCAGGGCGTGCGCCAGACGCGGCCGGTCGACCGTTTCGATCATGTCGAACAGCGCCACGGCCTTCTTCGCCTTGTTGGTTTGCAGCGGGCCGATGAGATGCAGATCGATATCCGGATACCGTTCCCGCAACGGCGGCCATTTTTCCTCCGCCTCCTGCACGCGGTTTTCGCCGAATGCCCGCTGCCCCGCGACGAGGGCGGGTTCGATGCGCTCCGACGGCATGGTTTTGCTGACCGCCAGCAGCGCCACCTCGGACGGGTCGCGCCCCGCCGCCCGCGCCGCGGCGGCGATTTCAGCGGTTACATTGGCGATATTCGTCGCAACATCGATAATTTCCGCCATTACCCTGCCCACGCAATCGAAAAGGTTAAGACAAAAATACAGGTGATATCACTGCAACGTTGCAAAACTATTTCAAAACGTCGTAGAAACCCGCCTGATCAACTATACGTTTAAGGCTACTCGACGATGATCGGACATGCTATACTTTCCTGTGTTAAGTATCCCGATGCCGCTTGAGCCGTTCGAAGAAATGGCCGTTTGCCTGGTGTCGGGTGGGTCGATCCGATCCGTCGGGTTAATGAAATCCCAAGGGAATTTCTGTATATCGCAGGGGGTGGCTAGAGGGTCCGTAACAATACGGATACGCAACTATGCGTCGAATGCGACATACGCTTAAATCTTTGACTTTGACCGGCCTTTTCGCCGTGTCCGGGCCGGCTGCCATGGCGGCGGAGTTCGTTCCGCTGCCGGCCGGCGACGAAAAGCAGTATCAGGTTTATTTCGGCACGGGCGACGACTCCGGACAGGCGGCCGGCGACGCAGGCAAATGGGGTGCGCTGCGACTGAATGACCGGCGCCCGAGCAACTTGTGGGACGGACTGCGCAGCGAAACGTCGAGCCAGCTCAGCGGCGGCGGGCTGACCTATTTTACGCCGAGCATCTCGGGCCTCCGCATGGGCATCGGCGTATCGTCCGATGCCATTGCCCGCCCCTCGGCCGGGCTTCCGCTCGGTCCGCGGCGGCAAAGCGGACCCGGCGCACCGCAGCATTGGCAGTTCGGTGGTTCGCTCGGCACGGCCGCGGTGCAAATCGGCGCGAATATGGGCGATCATATAGCCCCCGTTTGCGATTCAGGAACCGGCTGCAAAACCAACGACTTCTGGGATATCGGCGTCGCCATTAGGGTCGGGTCCGGCAGTCTTTCCGCGGCCTATTTGGCGTCGCAGCCGCGCGTTCCCCGCGCCGATGACGTCGACCGGATCGATGTGTTGTCGCTCAATGCCGGCTATCAATTGGCGCCGCGCGTCAATATTTATGGCGGCGTCGACTGGGTCGAAGTGCATCGCCCGGGCGAAACGACGGAGACGCCGCTCGACACCCGCTTCATGTTCGGCACCAGCCTGCGCTTCTAGAAATCGGGCGCGGATTCGGATCCGCGCCATCCGGTGCGACGCCGCGTCGCAAGCAGGGTCTTGACCCAGCCGCAGAAAGCGCTGGAAATTGCCCCCGCTTTTCCGGCATATAGGCGATCATGATGAACCGCACCGCGCGACTCCTCCCGGCCCTGTTCTGCGTTCTCGCGCTTGCCGCCTGCTCGGGCAACGGCGACAGCGCCACGCAACCGACCGAAACCGTCACGCCCGGCGGCAAGAACGGCGGATTGCTCGAAGATATTTTCGGGTCCGGCCAGTCGAGCGGCACCGGCAGTTCGAACGGTATCGCCGTCAACAGTTTCCTTTGGCGCGCGTCGCTCGACACGATCTCGTTCCTGCCGCTGAATACGGCCGATCCATTCGGCGGTGTTATCATCACCGATTGGTACAGCCCGCCAAAATCGCCGGACGAGCGGTTCAAGGTGACCGTCTATATCCTGGATCGCCAACTACGGGCGGATGGCTTGCGTGTCGCCGTGTTCCGGCAGACGCGCGACACCAAATATGGCTGGGTCGAAGCCAAGGTCGCGGATAAGACCGTCCAGGGCCTCGAGAACGCGATCCTGAAACGGGCCCGGCAAATGCGCATTCGCGTTAAGGAACGCTGACGCCGGCGCGAAGTCCGACGACCCGGCGGACGGCCGACCCAAGCTGCCCTACACAAGTCACACCGAATGTCGCAAGAACCAAGCCGCTACAACATAAAAGAGACCGAGGCCAAGTGGCAGCGCATCTGGGATGAGCGGCGCAGCTTCGAGGCGCGCGAGGATTCCGCGCGCGAAAAATACTACGTCATGGAAATGTTCCCCTATCCGTCCGGCCGGATTCATATGGGGCACGTCCGGAACTACACGCTGGGCGACGTCGTCGCCCGGTACAAACGCGCCCGCGGCTTCAATGTCCTGCATCCCATGGGATGGGACTCCTTCGGCCTACCCGCGGAAAACGCGGCGATCGAAAACAAGGTGCCGCCCGCGAAATGGACGCGCGAAAACATCGCCGCCATGCGCGACCAGCTCAAATCCATGGGGCTGTCGATCGACTGGACCCGCGAGCTGTCGACCTGCGAGCCGGAATATTACAAACACGGCCAGGCGATCTTTCTCGACTTCCTCGAGCAGGACCTCGCCTATCGGCGCGAATCCTGGGTCAATTGGGATCCGGTCGAGAATTCCGTTCTGGCCAACGAGCAGGTCATCGACGGCCGCGGCTGGCGCACCGGGGCGATCGTGGAAAAGCGGCTGCTGAGCCAATGGTTCCTCAAGATCACCGAATATTCCGATGCGTTGCTGGAGGGGCTGGGCGCGCTTGAACGGTGGCCCGACAAGGTCCGCCTGATGCAGCGCAACTGGATCGGCCGCTCGGAGGGTGCGCGGGTATTCTTTTCGCTGTCCGGCCGCGAGGACCGGCTGGAGGTTTTCACAACGCGGCCGGACACGTTGTTCGGCGCCTCGTTTTGCGCGGTCGCCGCGAATCATCCGCTGGCGCAGGAACTGGCCGCGACCGATCCGAAGCTGGCCGGCTTCATCGCCGAGTGCAACCGCATGAGCACCAGCGAGGAGGCGATCGAAACCGCCGAGAAACAGGGCTACCGCACGACCGTGACCGCGGCGCATCCCTTCGTCGCCGGTCGCGAGTTGCCGGTCTATGTGGCGAATTTCGTGTTGATGGAATACGGCACCGGGGCGATCTTCGGCTGTCCGGCACACGATCAACGGGACCTGGACTTTGCCCGCAAATACGACCTCGACGTGACGCCCGTGGTCGCGCCGCGCGACGCCGACCCCGCGGCCTTTGCGGTCGGCGATACCGCGTTCGTCGAGGATGGCGTCTTGATCAATTCCGATTTTCTCGACGGGCTGGGCGTCGCGGACGCCAAGCGAAAGGCGATCGACACGCTGGCGGCCCAGGGCGACGGCGCGCTGTCGATCACCTACCGGCTGCGCGACTGGGGCATTTCGCGGCAGCGGTATTGGGGCTGTCCGATTCCGGTTATTCATTGTCCGGATTGCGGCGCGGTTCCGGTGCCGCGCGCCGACCTGCCCGTCCACCTGCCGGAGGATGTGAGTTTCGACAAGCCCGGCAATCCGTTGGCGCATCATCCCACCTGGAAGCATGTTCCGTGTCCGGATTGCGGCGCCGCCGCGGAGCGGGAGACCGATACCTGCGATACGTTCTTCGATTCGTCCTGGTACTTCATGCGCTATTGCTCGCCCAACGCCGCCGACACGGTCTTCGAGCGCGACGCGGCGGATTATTGGATGCCGGTCGACCAATATATCGGCGGCGTCGAGCACGCGGTGCTGCATTTGCTGTATTCCCGGTTTTTCACCCGTGCGCTGAAGCGCTGCGGGCATATCGGTGTCGATGAGCCTTTTGACGGGTTGTTCACCCAGGGCATGGTGTGTCACGAAACCTATCGCGACCCGGACGGCAACTGGCTCTTTCCGGACCAGGTGCGCGACGGTGCGGACGGCGGCGCGGTCGATGCCGCGACGGGCGCGCCGGTGCGGCGCGGCCGCGCGGAAAAGATGAGCAAGTCTAAGAAGAACGTGGTCGACCCGGAGGCGATCATCGAAAGCTACGGCGCCGACACGGCACGGCTCTACATGCTGTCCGACAGCCCGCCCGACCGGGATCTCGAATGGACCGTGTCCGGCATCGATGCGACGTGGCGCTACGTCAACCGGCTGTGGCGCTTGTTCGTGACGCCGCCCGGCGCCGTGGCGCCGCGGGATGCCGCACAGCCGGCAGACTTGGGCGGCGCGGCGAGCTCGGCGCTGCGCGACATCCACCGGACCATTGCCGATGTCAGCAGCGATTTGGACCGATTTCATTTCAACAAGGCGGTCGCACGCATTCGCGAATTGACCAACGGGCTGGGCGATCTGAAAGGCGACGCGGACGACATTGCCTGGGTCCGCCGCGTCGGGCTCGACACCGCGGCGCGCTTGATCGGACCGATCATGCCGCACCTGGCGGAGGAGCTCTGGCAGCATCTCGGCCATGAGACGCCTCTGGTCGACACGCCCTGGCCGGAATTCGATCCGGCGTTGATCGCCGAAGAGACCGTTACCATGGCGGTTCAGGTCAATGGCAAGCTCCGCGGCACGGTGGAATTGGCGCCCGATACCCCCAGCGAAGCGGCCGAGCAAGCGGCGCTGGCGTTGGAGGCGGTGCAAAATTTGCTGGACGGCAAGCCGCCCCGCAAGGTCATCGTCGTGCCCAAGAAGGTGATCAATGTCGTGGCATAAGGACCCGGTATCGGCGTTCCTGTCCCGGCGCCGCGTCATTGGGCGGGCGGGACAACTCGCCGCCCTGTCGCTGGTCGCCGCCTGCGGTTTCCGCCCGCTGTACAAATCCGAACCCGACAATCCGGGCGCCGTCCAGGCGATGGCGCAAATCAAGATCTACAACGTGATCGCCCGGAAACGGCGCTATGACCGGCTCGGCCAACAGATGCACAACCTGCTGCTCGACCGGCTGAACCCGGGCGGCCGCCCGTCCGCCCCGGCCTATGCCTTGCGCACCAACCTCTCCGTCTCCAAGACCGAAACCGGGTTGCGCATCACCGAAGAAGCGACCCGCGCACGGCTGACCGTGGTCGCGAACTTCAAGCTCACCGACACCGCCACCCGCAAGCAGTTGTTCCAGGGGTGGGAGCGGTCGGTCAACAGCTACAACATCGCCGATTCGGAGTTCGCGACCTTGAGCGCCGAAGCCGATGCGGCGGAGCGCGCGGTCCGCGAAATCAGCGATTCGATCAAGCTTCGCCTCGGCATCTACTTCAAATCCAGGCACGGGTGATCCTGCCATGAAACTTGCCGCGGCCCGGACCGACGCCTTCCTCCGCAGCCCCGATCCCGCGGTGCGCGCGGTGCTGATTTATGGGCCCGACGCGGGGCTGGTGCGCGAACGCGCCGATACGATCGCCAAGACCGTGGTCGCGGATCTGTCCGATCCGTTCCTGGTTGCCGACTTGTCGGGCGACGGCCTGGCGGACGATCCGGCGCGGCTGGCGGATGAAGCGGCGGCGATGGCGCTGACCGGCGGACGCCGGCTGGTTCGGGTGCGCGACGCGACCGACCGCGTCGTCAAGGCGGTCGAGGCCATGGCGTCGGTGCCGACCGGCGACAGCATGGTGGTGATTCAGGCCGGCGAACTCACGCCGCGATCGGCGCTGCGGAAGGTCTTCGAAGCGGCGAAGGATATGGCGGCGCTGCCGTGCTATGCGGATGACGGCCGCGGCCTCGAGCAATTGGCGCATGAGGTCTTTGCCGCGGCAAACGTCACCGCCTCGCCGGAGGCAATCCAGTATCTTGCGGCGAACCTCGGCGCCGACCGCGGTCTCAGCCGGTCCGAACTGGAAAAGCTCGCCCTCTACGCCGGCGATGGCGGGACGATCACGGCCGAAGACGCGTTGGCGGTGGTGGGCGATAGTGCGGCGCTGACGCTCGACGACGTGGTTTATGCGGCCACCGACGGCGAGGCCGCCGCGCTCGACCGGGCCTATGCCAAGAGCATGCAGGAAGGGATCAGCCCGGTTGCGATCTTGCGGGCAATTTCCGGCCATCTCCTGCGGCTGCAGGCGGTTTCCGCCCGCGTTTCGGCCGGCGACGCCCCGGACCAGGCGGTGAAATCCCTGCGCCCGCCGGTGTTTTTCAAGCGCACGCGCCAGTTCGCCCGCCAGGCGCGGATCTGGCAGGGCCGTCGCGTCGCCCGCGCGCTCGACCTCACCATGACGGCGGAGCGCGGCTGCAAGACGACCGGCATGCCCGATGCCGCGATTTGCGGCCGGGCGTTGATGCAAATTTCCGCGCTGGCGCGCCAGGGACGCCGGTCCGGATGAGTCTTGCCGACCGGTTTATTTAGACCCTTTCTTGTTTGAATTGACTCCGATGAAATGGTCTATCTGCTTGTTTTTACGAAAATTCTCCGTCGCGAACCATTTCGGTTCGCCCGGGATTTTCTCAAGATTAACCTGCCTCTAATTGGCATTCATTAAAGGCAGAAAAGGTGATCGATTCCACAAAGGAGAGAGCAGCTTAAGGACGCCCGAATGGTCGCACGCTGCTCGGGCTGGCCGCAGGGCGGGAAGAACGGCGTCAGCCGTGCCCATCGGTCGACAGCCGCTGCAGCAGATCGTCGAGTTGTTCCAACGACTCATAGCGGATCGTCAGCAAGCCGCCCTCGCCGCGTTCCTCGATCGAGACGCGCAGCCCCAACATGCCGCTGAGGTCGCGTTCGAGCGCCGCGGTGTTGGGATCCTTCGACTGTTTGGGCGGTCGGCCGCGGGGCCGGCCCTCGCCATCGCCGCCGGCGGCCTTGCCGCGACGGGCGAGCGCCTCGGCCTGACGAACATTCAGCCCCTTGGCGATGATTTCGCGCGCCAGCGCCTCCGGTTCGTCCGCGTTGATCAAGGCGCGCGCATGGCCGGCGCTCAATTCCCGCTCGCGGATTTGCCGCTGTACCGAGTCGGGCAGCGTCAACAGGCGCATGGTATTGGCGATATGGCTGCGGCTCTTGCCGACCGCCTGGGCCAAGGCCTCCTGGGTATGGCCGAAATCATCGACCAGACGCCGGAAACCTTCGGCCTCTTCGAGCGCCGACAGATCGTCGCGGTGAATGTTCTCGACCAGCGCAATTTCCAGCGCCTCGCGGTCGCCCAACTCGCGCTCGACAATCGGCACTTCGTGCAGCCGGGCAATCTGCGCGGCGCGCCACCGTCGCTCGCCGGCGATAATCTGAAACTCGCCCGGCCGGT
>JBFFGE010000139.1:0-13084 GCA_041557595.1 Alphaproteobacteria bacterium | reverse complement strand
CGCGTCATTCATCGCCATGGCGTAAATCTCATTGAATTTCCGATGATTTCTTGTTGCTCAAAAGTGAACGACGCCGGACCAAAAGGTCCGGCGTCGGGTATCGAGCGTCATTTTTTCATAGCGGCTTTTTTAGCCGTCGCCAAAACCAGATCCAGGAGCTCGCGGGCCGGAACCTGACCTTCATTCTCCTTGACCCATTCTTCCCAAACCGGCTCGCCCGCCACTTTGCGGAATTCCGCCATTTGCGCTTCGGGAATCTTGATGGCTTTCAGCTTCGGATTCTTGCCCCATTTCGCAAAGTTGATCTTGTCCTTCGCCGCATAGGCCGCTTTCTGCGCCTCGGACGCGCCCTTCTTCACATCGTTCAGCACCTTCTTATAGCGCCCATCGAGCGATCCGTAGGCCGACTTGTTGAAGACGATCGGGCAATTGACCGTGCCCAGCGACATGTTGGTCGTATACCAGTCGGCGATCTCGTCCAGTTTATACGCTGCAAACGTATAGGTGAACGGGAAGCCGATGGCGTCGACCGTACCGCGCTGCAGCGCGGTATAGGTTTCGGAAGCCGGCATGGTCGTCGGCACCGCGCCGATCGCCTTGGCGGCGGCGCCCATGCCGCCGAGCGCCCGCAACCGTTTGCCCTTGAAGTCGGCAACCGATGAAGGCGGTGTGCCCCGGCCCATGTATTCGTATTGCGGCAATACATTCGACATGAACAGGATGGCGTTCCATTTGCCGATGTCCTTCTGCGCCGCCGGATGGCTGTAGATCTTGTTGTGCACCTCGAGCATGATGTCGAGGTTGTCGAGCGGCAGGAACGGCAAGTCGAGCACGTTCAGGGCGCGGTTCTTGCCCGGATGGTAGGACGCGCAAAACAACGCCGCTTCGAACGCACCGACGGAAATACCGTCGAGGTTTTCCTTACCCTTCGATAGCTGATCGCCATAGTAGAGTTTGATATTGAAATTGCCGCAGGTCCGCTCTTTTACCGTCTTGGAAATGTATTCCAGACCTTCAGTAAAGGCGCGGCGTTTGCCCCAAAGGGACAGGCGCCAATTCACTTTCGGGCCATCGCAAACTTTTTCGGCGGCAACCGCGGTAGATGGTACGGCAGCCCCCGAAAACGCGAATGCCGCAAGCGTGAGCGACATGGCGCTGACAGTAAGCTTTTTCATAGAAATCGTTCTCCCTGTTGAACGAACTGAGTTCGTTTTTATTAAAGTTGCCGGTAAATACACGCGTGCCGACAACATTATGCGACGCCATTGTTGGCGTCTGCTTGGCTTGACGCAGACCCTAACGTGGTTTGGCCTCGGCATCAAACATCAAAATGGCTGTCGAAAATCGCAAGCGAGACACAACGGCGGCGCGGTTTCGGAGGCTCAATAACGCCCCTGAAGCGCCGGTTCGGGGCATCAGCGCAGGACTCTGATCCAGTGCCAGAGGTTGAGGAGCGATACCAGCGACGCGGCAACATAGGTGAGCGCGCACGCCCATAAAATCCGGCGCGCCGCCGGCATGTCTTCAGGTGGCAAGTACCCACCCCGCTCGAGGATGGGCAGCGCGCGTTCAAAGCTCGCATCGAATTCGACCGGCAGGGTCGCGAGATGTACGATGACGGCGATCGACATGGTCAAAATGCCCGCGCCGATCTGCAAAAAGAACAGTCCCGGCGAGGTGGTCAGCGCGCCAATAATCGGTGCACCGAATATGATGATCGAGCCGATACGCTGAAAAATGAATGTGGATTTGATCAGCCAGGTGCGTCGCTTGAGCGGTCGGTAGCCGTCGCGATCCTGCAAGGCATGGCCGACTTCATGGGCGGCCGTGGCCACGGAGGTCAGCGACCGGCCATTCAAATTGTCGCGGCCGAGCCGGACCGCCTTGTCGCCCGGGTCGTAATGATCGCCCTGATCGGTCATTTCGACCGCCACGGCGGGCAACCCGAATTCGTCCAGGAGATGGCGCGCCAGCTCGCCGCCGGTTCCCGGAATATAGGACCGGTCTTCGCTAAACCATTTCAATACCGTGCGGGCCCATAAGGACGGCCCGAACACGATCCCGAGCGTAATCAGCCCCAGGATGATGTATGTCATGCGATACGTCCCGTTCGAACCGGACTGTTTCTCGAGCGTCAGGCTGACAGTATAGCGTTAAGACCGGGTTACCGGCGGATCGCGGAATGGCGCCGGCGTATCGGGCCCGATCCTATTCGGGCAAGGCGATCAAGGCGGCGGCGACGCGCCTGGCCTCGGCCATCAGAACATTGTACGTCCGGCACGCCGCCCCGGTATCCATCGCATCGCACCCGATTCCGCGCTCTTTCATAACCGCCCTGAGCGCCGGATCGAGCATTTCCATGCGCGCGCCGCAGCCGATCAACAGAATTTCAACCCGCGGCTCGGACTCCAGCACCGCCGTCAGGCTCTCGATCGGAAGTCCGGCAATCGCCGACACCGGCCACGCGATCGTTTGCTCGGGAAAGACCAGGATCGACCCGGAATGCGAAACGCCCGACACCAAAAACCGCCCGGCGCCGTAGCTCTCGACCATTTGGCGGCCTTCGGGAACGGCCGGCGTCAGGTCAATCGCCATGCTCTGCCGTCTAGGTTGCCGGCTGCGGCTTGGGGTCGGGCTGCGCCGCTTCTTCACGTCCGCCGCCATCGCGATGAACGTTGAGGTACAGCAACAGCGGCACGGCCAGCGCGATCGAAGAATAGGTGCCGATAAAGACGCCCCAGATAAGCGCGACGGTGAAACCGCGAATGACTTCGCCGCCGAAGGTATAGAGCGCCACCAACGCCAGCAGCGTCGTGACACTGGTCATCACGGTCCGCGACAGGGTTTCGTTGATTGACCGGTTGAACAGCTCCGTCAGGGGCATTTTCTTGAATTTGCGCATGTTTTCGCGCACCCGGTCATACACCACGACGGTATCGTTGATCGAATAGCCGGCAATCGTCAGCACCGCGGCTACGGTCGCCAGGTTGAATTCCAGCGAAAACAGCGCAAACAACCCGATCGTCGTGATGACGTCATGGGTCAAGGCGATGATCGCGCCGACGCCGAACTGCCACTCGAAGCGGAACCAGATATACAGCAGGATCGACCCGATCGCCGCGAGAACCGCCCACATCGCGCTGCTCTTGAGTTCCTCGCCGACCGTGGGCCCGACAAGCTCGGTACGTCGGTATTCGGCCACCACCTCGTTGATGGCTCCCTTGACCTTCGTAACTGCCGCCTGCTGCGCGGAGTCGCCGCCTTCCTGGCGCTGCACGCGGATCAACACCACATCAACCTCGCCGAATTCCTGCAAGCTGGTATCGCCAAGGCCGAGGCCGCTCACCCGCTTTCTCAGATCCTCGATATCCGCCGGCCCCTTGGTCTGCGCTTCGATCATGACGCCGCCGAGGAAATCGATGCCGAGGTTCAGGCCCTTGGTCACGTAAAGGCCCAGCGACGCCAATACGAGAAACCCGGAAAGGAACAGCGCGACGATCCGTTTGTCGATGAAGCGAACATTGGTTCCGGGGGGGATCAGCCGTAACGGTTTCATTGAGTTTCTCCTGGCTCCCGGATCAGATCGGCAGCGCCGTGGGGCGCGCCCGGCGCAGCCACAGGACCACTTGCAAGCGGGTGACCATGATCGCCGTGAACATCGACGTCAGGATTCCGATGGAAAGCGTAATGGCGAAACCTTTGACCGGGCCGGAGCCGAATGCAAACAACAGCGTCGTCGCTATCAAGGTCGTCAGGTTCGAATCGATAATCGTGGTCAGCGCGCGGCGATAACCCGCGTCCACCGCGTTCAGCGGCGATCTGCCCGCATGAACCTCCTCGCGGATACGCTCGAATATCAGAACGTTTGCATCCACCGCCATCCCCATGGTGAGCACGATTCCGGCAATGCCCGGCAGCGTCAGGGTGGCCTGCAGGATCGACAGCAGCCCCAAAATTAGGGAGATGTTGAAGAACAGCGCCATCACCGCCATGGCGCCGAACATCCCGTAAGCGATCACCATAAAGATTACGACCAGAACCATGCCGATGATGCTGGCGGACTTGCCGGCGTCGATCGAGTCCTGTCCCAATCCGGGGCCGACCGACCGCTCTTCCAATATCTTCATGTCGGCGGGCAGCGCACCGGCGCGCAGCAGGATCGCGAGATCGCGGGCGCTTTGCACCGTGAAGTTACCGCGAATGATGCCGCTGCCGCCGCAGATCGGTTCTTCGATGCGCGGCGCCGTAATCACCTTGCCGTCGAGAATGACCGCGAACAACCGGCCGACATTATCCTGCGTGATCTTGCAGAAGTTCCGTGCGCCGCGGGTATCGAACCGGAAACTCACGACCGGTTGATTGTCCTGGAAGGTCGGCTGCGCATCGACCAGCCGTTCGCCGCTCAACCGAATTCGGCTGCGGATACAATGATTGTACGGCTTGCCGTCGGGCCCGAGTTCATCCGACGGGAAAATTTTCGATCCCGGCGGCGGACGGCCATTCGGGTCGCAATTCATATCGACCATATGAAAATTGAGCTTGGCGGTCTGGTTCAGGATGCCCTTCAGCCGCTCCGTATCGCGAAGGCCGGGAACCTGAAGCAATATTCGATCTTCGCCCTGGCGCTGAATGATCGGCTCGCGCGTGCCCATTTCGTCGATACGGCGGCGGATCACCTCGATCGACTGGGACATCACCGTGGTGATGCGGTCGCGCAGCCCCTGCTCGCTCAAGGTCGCACGGAACTTTCCGTCGCCGACGCTCTCGATCTCCAATTCGGGGGTATTGCGGCGAATTTCGCGTCTGATCGCGTCTTCCCTGTCCTCTTCCTTGAACTGGAAGATCACCGCATTGCCGACAACGGATGCGTTCGGACGCACCTTGGCAACGCGCATCGCGGAGCGAATGTCCTGCTTGTAGGTACGGTCGAGGATTTCCTTGAGATACCCCTCCGTGTCGACCTGCATCAGCAGATGCGCGCCACCCTGCAAATCGAGGCCGAGACTGATGCGCTTGCCGGGCGACCAGTCGGGTACCCCTTCCAATACGTCGTCCGGCATGAAGTTGGGCGCCGCATATAAAACGCCGAACAGGCATACCACGGCCACAAGAATACGTTTCCAATTCGGAAAATCGAGCATAGCGCCGCCGCGTCAGGTTTTCGGGGTTCGCAGGATCAATTCGCGTTGGCGCTTTCGGCCGGCTTGTCGCCCTTGCGCTTCCGCTCCGGCTGAACAGGCTCGGTCTTCGACAACACTTCGGCGATCGTGCCCCGCGCAACCCGGACCTTGACCGCCTCGGCGATCTGCACCACCACCTCCGCGTCGCTGACCACCTTGGTGACCGTCCCGTAGATGCCGCCACCGGTGACGATCCGATCGCCGCGGCGCACCGCGGAAATTTTTTCCCTGTGCTCCTTGGCGCGTTTTTGCTGCGGCCGGATCAACAGGAAATAAAATACGGCGAAGATGAGGATGAGCGGTACGAATGCGCTGATAAGGTCGCCGCCTCCGCCCCCGCCTGCAGCTTGAGCCCATGCGGTCGATATAAACATATAGATCTCCCCGTCTGATCTTGCCTGATAGCGCTTTGAGCCGGACTATACCGGTAAAGATCGCAAATTCAATTCACCATCAACCGAATTCCGATAACACCGTCTCACGATTGATGGATGATTGACCTCTGAACTCTCTATGTTAGGGTCCGCCGCCCATTTCGGGGCGGATAATCCCATATATCGATATCATGGCCGAAGAAAACAATACGCAACAACTCCTCCTACGGATTGCCGAGGCGCTGGACCGGTTGGCGCCGCGCTCCGAGGCCCGAAACGACGTGGAGGCCGCCGACGCCTTCATCTGGCACGCCGACAGTGCCTGGCTTGAGCCGGTGCATCAGGTAAACCGCGTCGACCTGACCCTGCTCAAGGGAATCGAGCACCAAATCGGCATCCTGCTCGAAAACACCCGCCGCTTCGCAGACGGCCTCCCGGCCAATAACGCGCTGCTCTGGGGCGCCCGCGGCACGGGCAAGAGTTCCCTGGTCAAGGCCGTGCACGCGACCATCAATGCGGAAGACGGTCGCCGGCTTGCCCTGGTCGAAATCCACCGTGAGGATATCCCCAGCCTGCCGAGCCTGCTGACGATGCTGCGGAGCTCCGGGCGGCGCTGCGTGGTGTTTTGCGACGATCTGTCCTTCGATGGCGACGATGCGAGCTACAAATCCCTTAAAGCCGTGCTGGAAGGCGGTATCGAGGGACGTCCCGACAATGTCCTGTTCTACGCTACGTCGAACCGGCGCCACCTGATGCCGCGGGACATGATGGAAAACGAGCGCTCGACCGCGATCAATCCTTCCGAAGCGGTTGAGGAAAAAGTCTCGCTTTCCGACCGATTCGGCCTGTGGATCGGCTTCCACAACTGCGATCAAGATACCTTCAACGCAATGATCGAAGGCTATATCCGGCACTTCGGCCTGAAGATCGGCAAGATCGATTGGCAGGCCGAAGCCAAGGAATGGTCGGTCACGCGCGGCGCGCGATCCGGCC
This sequence comes from Alphaproteobacteria bacterium, assembly GCA_041557595.1. Lineage (GTDB taxonomy): Bacteria > Pseudomonadota > Alphaproteobacteria > UBA8366 > UBA8366 > JAOTYV01. The sequence continues at coordinate 6,537 of JBFFGE010000139.1, read as the reverse complement.
GCGTCGCCTGGCAATATGTCCAGGATTTGGCGGGCCGCCTTGGACAAACCCTGGAGATCGACGCGAAAAAAAAGAAAAAATAAGCGATCTGCGACCGGTGCGATCAGTCGCGCGCGGCGAGCCGGTACGGCTGCCCCGCCGGCCGTTCCGCCCGGCGGTTTCGCAGATAGCGGAGCGGGTTCACCGCGCGCCGTCCCCGGCGAATTTCGAAATGCAATTGGGGCCGCGCAACATTGCCGGAGCTGCCGACCCGCGCGATGACCTGCCCGCGCACAACTTTTTGGCCCCGCTTGACCAGCAGTTTCTCGTTATGACCATACGCGGTCATGTAGCCCTTGGCATGGCGTATCAAGACCAGGTTCCCGAAGCCGCGCAATTCGTTGCCGCGATAGACCACGACGCCGTTCTGCGCGGCGCGCACCGCGGTACCGCGCCGCGCCGCGATATTGATACCGTCATTGTGCAACCCCTTGCCCTTCGGCCCGAAGCCGGAAATTACCGAACCGGATACCGGCCATAAGAACCCCCGGCCGCTCAAGCGTGCCGGACGCGGGATATTGGTCGAGGGCGGCAGCACGACTCGTTTGGGGGGCTCCCGGACCGTCGGTGCGTCTTTCAGCACCGGGTTCCGGATGATCGGGGTCTGCGCCAGTTTCGACCCGTCGGCGGGCGGAGTCGGCGCAGGCGTCGCCACCGCGGCCGGCGCGCGGCTCGGCTGTTCGGAATCCGGCAGCAGCAGCGTTTGCCCGGTCTTGATCCGATACGGCTCGGCTACCGCATTCAGCCGCACCAATTCGTTCAGCGACAGGTCGTAACGCTTGGAGATCGCGAAAACCGTCTCACCCTTGGCGACCACATGCGTCCTTTGCGCCGGCACTTTGAGGTCTTGTCCCAGCAACAACGCATAGGGCGGCTTCAGGTCGTTGAGACGGATCAGGCTTCTGACCGGAACGCCATAGCGCCGGGATACCGCGTACACCGTTTCCTTCGCCCGGACGCGATGAAGGCCATCCGCCGGTACCGGCTGGTATTTGCTGCCGCCCGCCCGATCGAATGCAAACACCGGGCTGTCGGCGGCTTTCGCCGCACGCGGCGATGCCGCGACCGACACATTGCGCGTCGAAGGTCGCCGGGGCTTGGCGCGCGGCACCGGCGCGAAGACTGACACGGTTCGGCGGCGGGACGCATACTGGCTCTGTCCGGGCCGCGCCGCGTGCTCCTCATACAATGTGACCCTTTTCGAGGAACCCACGCAGGATTGCACCGCGATCGCAGCGGCCAGAACACCGCACAGCTTGATGAACGGGGCGACACGCATTTCGGCGCCTACCCCGCCTTCCTCAGCCGGACCCGGCCGGCGACCAGCGGCAGGAACCGGACCGTGCCGAGTTCGCGAATTTCCGGGTCGCCGTCGGTGCGGCGCATTACCATGAGCTGCTGCTCATGATGTTCCTCGCCGATCGGCAAGACCATGATGCCACCCGGCGCCAGTTGCGACCACAATACCGGCGGAACATCGATCGCCGCGGCCGAAACCAGAATGCGATCGAATGGCGCCTGCTCCTGCCATCCCAGACTGCCGTCGCCGAGCCGCGCGGTCACGTTGTGACACCGCAACGCCATAAGGCATTCCTGCGCCTCGCGCAGCAACGGCGGCTGACGTTCGACGGTATAGACGCGGCGAAACAACCGGGACAGCAATGCGGTCTGGTATCCGGACCCGGTTCCGATTTCCAAGACCTTCAGCATCGTGTCGGGTTCGAGCGCATGGATCATGCGCGCTATGACCGTCGGCTGGCTGACGGTCTGGCCACATCCTATTGGGAGCGGCGTATCTTCGCCCGCCTGATCGGCGAACGCTTCCGGCACGAATGTTTCGCGGGGAATCTGCTCGAATGCCGACAGCAGCGCCGTATCGGTAATACCCGCCCGACGCAATGCAAGGACAAGCCTGATTTTTTGTGTTGCTGGCGTCACCGGATCACCTGAATACTCTTCCCTTCGTCGGCGCTGGTGAATTTAGCACATAGTCTTATTTGTTTTTATCTTATCTTTCTACCTGAACTTTTATTGAACTTTTTATCAAACAGCGCACGAATATTTTTTAAGGACCCTCTGTGCGTAAGATCTACATGCAACGGTGTCACCGCGATCTCGTTGCGACCGATCGCGACGAAGTCCGATTCGCTGCGGTCCAACGGCACCCCGGACTGGTAATCGCCGATGAGATAAAATTCCCGGCGGCGGACCGGAACGCGCACAATATCGAATATCTGGCTGCGCCGGCCTTGCTTGACCACGGAAACGCCCGCGACGTCATCGGGCTCGCATGCGGGAAAATTCACGTTCATGAAAACGTCGCGCGTCCATTCGGTCGACAGGAGGCGTTCAATAACCGCCGGCGCATGCCGTTCCGCGGTTTTCCAGTGGAGCTTTCGTCCCGGCCCGGATTTTTGACTCAATGCAATGGAACGGACGCCGAACATCGCCCCTTCCATCGCACCGGCGACGGTGCCGGAATAGGTCACGTCCTCGGCGAGGTTGGCGCCGGAATTCACGCCCGATAGCACGAGGTCCGGCGGTTCGTCTTTCAGAAACTCGCTCATTGCCAGCAGCACGCAGTCGGTCGGGCTGCCGCCGATGGCAAAACGGCGCGGCCCGAGACGCTGCACCAGAATGGCGCCGGCGACGGTGAAGGCGTGGCTTGCACCGCTTTGCTCGGTTTGCGGCGCGAATACCCACACATCGTCGCTCAGGTGGCGCGCAATGCGTTCGAGCACCTTCAGTCCCGGTGCGGCAATCCCGTCATCGTTGACCAGTAAAATTCGTGGCGCGGCGCCGCTCATGCAAACATCCGGTATTTCGCCCCGTCAGCCGGCGGTCGCGATCCGGTCGAGACCGCCCATATACGGCCGCAACGCGTCCGGCACCGTGATCGAGCCATCGGGATTTTGATAATTTTCCACCACGGCGATCAAGGTGCGTCCAATCGCCAACCCGGAACCGTTGAGCGTGTGCACGAATTGGGTGCCCTTCTCGCCCTTCGTTCGGAACCGCGCATTCATGCGTCGCGCCTGAAAGTCCCCGCAGTTGGAACAGCTGGAAATCTCGCGATATTGATTCTGCCCCGGCAGCCACACTTCGAGATCGTATGTCTTGCGGGCGCTGAACCCCAGATCTCCGGTGCACAGCGCAACCACGCGATACGCCAGGCCAAGACGCTTCAGGACTTCCTCGGCGCACCCCGTCATGCGTTCCAGTTCCGCCGCGGACGCATCCGGATGCGTGATACTCACCATCTCCACCTTGCTGAATTGGTGTTGGCGGATCATGCCCCGCGTATCCTTGCCCGCCGCCCCCGCCTCGGACCGAAAGCACGGCGTCCATGCGGTTAGCCGGTGCGGCAGGTCTTCCGCCTCGGCGACGCCATCCGCCATCAGACCGGTCAGCGGCACCTCGGCGGTCGGGATGAGCCAGAAATCATCGTCTGTCCGATACAGGTCTTCGGCGAATTTCGGAAGCTGACCGGTCCCGTACAGCGTATTGGATCGCACCAGCGCGGGCGGCGCGATTTCCGTATAGCCGAATTCCTCGGTGTGCAGGGTCAGCATGAAGTTCGCGAGCGCGCGCTCCATTCGCGCGAGCGCGCCGCGCAAGACGACGAACCGCGACCCCGATAGCTTCGCCGCGGCCTCGAAATCCATGAGCCCGAGCGCTTCGCCCAACTCGAAATGCTCTTTCGGCGCACCGTCGAAGGCCGGCTGATCGCCGACGGTCCGCAGCTCGACATTCTGCGTCTCGTCCGCGCCGTCCGGCACATCCGGCTCGGGCAAATTCGGCAGGCCCTCGAGAATTGCCTTCAGCGCCCCGGCATGGTCCCGTTCCTGCTGCTCGGCGGCGGCCATACCGTCCTTGAGGGTCTGCACCTCCGCGATCAATTCAGCCGCATCCTCGCCGCTTTTATTGGCCGCGCCGATCAGCTTCGACGCTTCGTTGCGGCGATGCTGCAACTCCTGCATCTGCGTTTGCGCCGCCCGGCGCTGCGTGTCCAGCTCCAGGATGTCGGCCGCCTTGGGCGGCAAATCCCGCCGTCCCAGGGCGGCATCGAACGCGTCGGGCTGTTCGCGGATATATCGAAGATCGTGCATGATCGGTCGGTCCGAATTTCCAGGAGGAGACGTCCGCCGGACTTATACGGGACTTAAGGGTTAAATGTCATCCTCTTGCGCTGCTTCCTGTTTGTCGCGCTTCCGCTCGACCAGGACCGCGCACCAGATCGATATCTCGTACAACAGGATTATAGGCAGAGCCAACCCGATCTGGCTCAGGGGATCGGGAGGCGTCAGGATGGCCGCGGCGATGAAGGCGCTGACGATGGCGTAGCGTCGTTTGCTGCGCATGCCCTTGCTCGTGGCCAGCCCCGCACGCGCCATCAATGTCAGCAGAACCGGCAGTTCGAAGCTGATGCCGAAGGCGAAGATCAGGCGCATCACGAGCGACAGGTACTGGTCGACCTTCGGTTCCAGCGCGATCGCCAGCACCCCCTCTCCCGCACTCTGTTCGAAGCTGGCGAAGAACTGCCAGGCCACCGGCAGGATGAAGTAGTAGACAAAGGCGCCGCCAAGCGCGAACAGGATGGGTGTCGCAATCAAGAACGGAAGAAACGCATATTTTTCATGCTTATAAAGCCCGGGGGCGACAAAAATCCAAATCTGGTTGGAGATCAGCGGGAACGCCAGGAAGGCGCCGGCAAAGAAGGCGACCTTGATTTCAGTGAAGAATTTTTCGTGCAACGCGGTGTAGATCAACCGGCGCGATTCCTCACCTTGCCAGAGCACCGCCAGCGGCCGCACCAGAAAATTGAAGATCGGGTCGGCGAAATAGAAACACACCAGAAAACAGGCGAGGAACGACAGCACACTATAGACCAGCCGCCGGCGAAGCTCGATCAAATGGTCCAGCAGCGGCATCCTGGCGCCGCCGATAGCGCCATCCTGGTCATCGCTGCTCATGGCGCGCCATCCGCCTTCTTGGGTTTCGCCAGCGGTTCGATTGCGGGATCGATATCCGGCGGCGCGGCCAGCGCATCGTCGATTTCACGCACGGAAGCCGCCAGTTCTCCACCGGGATCGATCGTCTTCCCGATGTCGTCGTCGAGATCCAGGTCGGCCGAGCCCTCGATCTCCTTCCGCATGTCGTCGAGGTCGGCCTCGCGCGCCAAATCGTCGATCCCGTCCTGAAAGTCGCGCGCCATCGCCCGGACTTTGCGGATCCACAGGGTAACGGTGCGAAGGACCCGTGGCAGTTCCTTCGGGCCGACCACGATGATCGTGATCAAGGCGATGACAAAGAGCTCTGGCCAACCGATGTCGAACATGGCGGCGTTCCGGACGGGCTACTGCGGGTTCGCGAGACCGCGCGGATCAGCTTTTCGCGGCGGTATCATTTTCAACTTTCGCTGATGACTGCGTGCCCGGCGTGTCCGCGGTTTTCGGCGTATTCTGCTCGATCGGTTTGGCGTCCGCCTGTTCTTCATCCTCATTCTTCATTTGCTTCTTGAAGGACTTCAAACCTTTGCCAAAGTCGCCCATCAGCCGCGACAACTTGCCGCCGCCGCCGAAGAGAACCAGCACCACGGCGAGGACAATCAGCCAGTGCCAAATACTAAATGCGCCCATTCGTGATATTCTCCTGTTGGCCGTCGTGTCGCATTACCTGCGAAATTTCGGCGATACTTGCAGAAGCGCCGCGCTCCCGCAATGACGGTCTTGCTCGCATTTCCCTGCCGCCGCGGCTTATTGGGCTTCGAGAGGAAACACAAATGCCTGGCTGGCGTCGAGCGTGACCCGCAGCACTTGATCCTCGGGCGGCAGGAAGCGCCCCGGCACACGCGCGTGTAGGTGCAGTTCTTCGCCACTCTGCTGGCAGGTGCATAAGTGTATCAGGCTGGTCCGGCCCAGCATGCGGGACGCCAGCACCCGCGCCTGGCCAACCTGCGCGCCGTTCTCGCCGGCCGCCGCCGGGCCCAGAATCAGCGCCTCCGGCCGGATCAGGACTTCCGCGTCCGCGCCCTCGCTCAGCCCCGCCGCGGCGAGGTCGCCGAACGGCGTCGCCACATGCCCCGACCGGACGATGCCGGCAAGCCGGTTCACGTCGCTGAAGAACTCGGTCACGAAGGCGCTGGCCGGTTCGCAATACAGCGTATCCGGCCGATCGGTCTGGACGTTGCGCCCATCGCGCATCACGGCGATGCGGTCGGCCATGAACATCGCCTCCTCCGCATCGTGGGTCACCATCAATGTCGCCTGGTTGCTCTGTTTCAGGACATGCAAGGTGCGGTCGCGGACCTGATCGCGCAGCCGCGCGTCGAGGCCCGAGAATGGCTCGTCGAGCAGGATCAACGGCGGCCGCGGCGCGAGCGCCCGCGCCAACGCCACCCGCTGCTGCTGGCCGCCGGACAGTTCATGGGGATACCGATCGGCCATTTCGGCAATCCCGACACGATCGACGACCGACGCCACCCGGTCCTGGATCTCG
>JBFFGE010000138.1:0-13171 GCA_041557595.1 Alphaproteobacteria bacterium | reverse complement strand
CTCGACCGAGCGGCGTCAAACGGGCATTCTTGTGAATGTTCATTCGGCTCTCCCAAAGAGTGCTGAAGCTTGGTAACTCCAGTCTCCCCGGTCAGGGCCGAATGGACAACCTATCGAAAGACCACAGCTAGAGCAGCGTGTGCCCATTCGGGCGCACATAAGCTGCTCCATCTTTATAGAATCGATCAACTTTTCTGCCTTTAATTGATTCTAATTAAAGGCAGGTTGATCTAGGCTACGCGGGCGCGAATGACAGATTATGCAATGAGCGGGCGAGCGTCTCGGGCCTCATCCTTCGACAGGCTCAGGGTGAGGACCTCATGCTGAGCCTGTCGAAGTATGAGGTCCCTGCCGCGACGCCCGCAGGGCGCGGGCCAGAAAATATCAACGGAGGTCGTTGAACTATGTCGAATGCACAGGGTAGGGCGCCCCGGCGCAGCAGCGTTCCGGTGATGATCGGCTCCATTCCGGTCGGTGGCGGCGCACCGGTGATGGTCCAGTCGATGACCAACACGGACACCGCGGACGCCCAGGGAACCGCCGATCAGGTTGCCGCCCTTGCCGATGCGGGATCGGAAGTCGTACGCATTACCGTCGACCGCGAGGAAGCGGCCAAGGCGGTCCCGAAGATTCGCGAATTGCTGGACAAGCGCGGCTGCGACGTGCCGCTGGTCGGCGATTTTCATTATATCGGTCACAAGCTGCTGAGCGAGAACCCGGGCTGCGCCGAGGCGCTCGCCAAGTATCGGATCAATCCGGGGAATGTGGGTTTTCGCGAGAAGCGCGACGTGCAGTTCTCGACCATGATCGAGATGGCGCTGAAATACGACAAGCCGGTGCGGATCGGCGTCAATTGGGGCAGCCTCGACCAGGAATTGCTGGCGCATCTGATGGACGAAAACGGCAAGCTTGCCGAACCGAAAAAAGCTTCCAAGGTGCTGGAAGAGGCCTTGGTGCAGTCCGCTCTGTCCAGCGCGGAACGCGCCGAAGCGCTCGGCCTCGGGCGCGACAAGATCATCCTGTCCTGCAAGGTCAGCGAAGTGCAGGCTATGGTTGCGGCCTATGAGAACCTGGCCAGCCGCTGCGACTACGCGCTGCATCTGGGATTGACGGAGGCGGGCATGGGCTCGAAGGGTATCGTCGGGTCGACCGCCGCGCTGGCGATCCTGCTGCAACAGGGCATCGGCGACACCATCCGGGTTTCCCTGACGCCGGAGCCGGGCGGCGACCGGACCAAGGAAGTGATCGTGGCGCAGGAAGTCCTGCAAACCATGGGAATCCGCTCGTTCACTCCGTTGGTGACCGCGTGTCCCGGCTGCGGCCGCACCACCAGCACGGTGTTTCAGGAACTGGCCGACAACATCCAGGGCTATCTGCGCGCCCAGATGCCGGCTTGGCGCCTGAAATACGAAGGCGTCGAGAACATGAACGTCGCGGTCATGGGCTGCATCGTCAACGGGCCCGGCGAATCGAAGCACGCCGATATCGGCATCAGCCTGCCCGGCACCGGCGAGGCGCCGGCGGCGCCGGTCTTTATCGATGGCGAGAAGGCGGTAACGCTGCGGGGCGCGACCATCGCCGAGGATTTCCAGAAGATCGTCGACGACTATATCGAAAGTCACTATCAGGCGCGTTGAGGGGCGCGAGATGAGCGCGAAGGGCAAGGCCGAACGCTATATCGTGCGAACGCGGACGCTCGACCCGGCGCAGGCCGCGCATTTCAGCCATCCCCTCAACCCCAATTCCGACCTCCGAATGCATCGGCTTTCCGCCATGGTCGGGATGGAGCGCGCGCATCTCCATCTGGGAACGATCCCGCCAGGAAAAGAGAGCTTCATCCCGCACGCCCATGGTTGCCAGGAAGAATTCCTATTCATTCTCGAGGGGGCTGGGACATTGGAGGTCGACGGCGACCGCGAAGCCGTCGGGCCGGGCGATTATATCGGCTTTCCCGTCGATGGCGCGGTACACCAGTTGTACAATACCGGCGACGAGGATCTGACCTATCTGATGGGCGGCGAACGGTCGCCGGTGGAAGTGTCAAAATTCCCCACCATCGGCAAGACCGGTGTATGGGCGGACGGAAAAATGCGGTTCGTCGACGAGACCGCGGGCGACGCCTTCACCATCGAAGATTTTTTCGCGAAGGATGAGGGCGGCGACGGATAATCGCCGGCGTTCCGATAGTTCATCGCCTATTCATCCGCACCCTTCTTCAAGCTCAGGGTGAGGCTGAATGCCTCCGATAGTTTGGCATGACTTTCGGAAATAGAAACGGTGGGGCTGAGTGTGTCCGATGTATTGGCCTCACCCTGATCTTGACGAAAAGTGCGGGCAGTCCTCGCTCCCTACCAGCTTCCGGTATTCTCCATCGAGGCCCAGGGTTCCTGCGGCGCCAGGCGTTCGTTGGCCTGCAGTAGTTCGAGCGAGATGCCGTCCGGCGTGCGGATGAAGGCCATGTGGCCGTCGCGCGGCGGGCGGTTGATGGTGATTCCCGCGTCCATCAGCTTCTGGCAGGTCTCGTAGATGTTCTCGACGCTGAAGGCGAGGTGTCCGAAATTGCGCCCGCCGGTGTATTCCTCGGGATCCCAGTTGTAGGTCAGTTCGACCACCGGCGCCTTGGTCGCTTTCGCGGATTCCACGTCCTCGGACGCGGCCAGGAAGATGTTGGTATACCGGCCCGCCTCGCTTTCGGTGCGGCGGGTTTCGACCATGCCGAGCAGGTTGCAGAAGAAGTCGAGCGTCTTGTCGAGATCCGATACGCGGATCATCGTGTGCAGGTATTTCATCGATGGGCTCCCTCGGTCGTGTGGCGGCTGTCTCTTATGTATCGCAAACCTGTATCGGATCGCCAACCCGGATCGGGCCGCCGGTGAGAATTTCGCAGTTGATGCCGCTCCGGTCCCACCAATGTTCGAAGACGCCCGGCTTGTCGAGCAGCTTCTCGAAATACAGGCAGGGCTGGTTGAGCCGGTGAACCCGGAGGCGGACCGGGCCGATCGCGATCTCTCTGCCGACCAGGGGCGGCAGCGCGATGCCCCGGGTCAGGATATTGCGCCGGCATTGAATGGGCGCGATTTCGATGCCGTGATCTGCGGCCAGCGCGGCGAGACTTTCCTCGGCGACAAGTGTCACCTGGCGGCCCGGTTCGATCTTCTTCGAATAGGTGCCGGTCTTCAACTGGTAGCGGTCGCCCGCGAGCCCTTCGCCGGCAATTGCCTCAACGGTCTCGTGCTCGGTCATCGCCTGCGACATGGCGGGGGTGGTGAACAGGGACAGGACGCGGCCTTCGGTCATCGGTTGCTCCTTGGGTGACGGTGCGCCTCAACCTTTCGCGAGGTCGCGCAAGGCCACTGCTTCGTCGGCCAGCGCATCGGCGTCGACGGTGCGGCCGGCGCCGATCAGGCGGCGCGCGAAACGCATGTCGCGGGGCCGGTTGAGCGACATGGCGCCGACCACTTCGCCATCCTGCATCTGGAAGGCGATGAAGTCACGGGCCGCGATGTCGCCGCGAAAGATCACGGTGTCCCAGCCCTCGGGCATACCCGCGATCTGCAGATTGGCGTCGAACTGGTCGGACCACATCCAGGGCACTTCGGAAAACGCCGTCTTGTCGCCGCACATCACCTTTGCCGCGGCGATCGCCTGGTTCTGCGCGTTCTGCCAGGATTCGAGGCGGATCGGGCGGCCGCAGAGCGGGCTGAAATGACGGGTGACGTCGCCGGCCGCGAAAATGGCCGGGTCCGAGGTGCGGCAGAATTCGTCGACGACGATGCCGTCCTCGACCGCGAGGCCGGCGGCTTCCGCGAGCGCGGTATCCGGAACGATGCCGACGCCGATTACGACCAGATCGACGGGGAGCGCGTCGCCGTCGGCGGTGATCGCGCGTTCGACCGATCCGTCGCCCTCGAATTGGCCAATCGCGCAGCCGAGCCGGATATCGACGCCGTGTTCGCCATGCAGGTCGTGAAAGGCGTGCGAGATTTCCGGCAGGACGGCACGGCCCATCAGCCGATCCGCCGCCTCCAGGACGGTGACTGCACAGCCGCGCCGCCGGGCGCTGGCCGCGACTTCCAATCCGATGAAGCCGCCGCCGACGATGACGACGTTGGGCGCTGTGCCGAGCCGGGCCTCGATCGCCCGGCTGTCGTCGAGCGTGCGCAGGTAGAAGATGTTCCGCAGATCGGCGCCGGGCAGATCGAGCCGGCGCACGTCCCCGCCGGTGGTCAGCAGGAGCTTGTCGTAGGGCAGCGACGTGCCGTCCTGCAGCGCGATCGTCTTCGCGGTCCGGTTGATTGCCGTCGCTCGCGAGTCGAGCCGGCAGTCGATGCGGTTCTCGGCGTAATAGGCCTGCTCTCGGATCAGTGTGAAGCCGGCGCCGCCCTCGGTCTGCAGCAGTTCCTTGGAAAGCGGCGGCCGCTCGTAGGGCAGATGGGGTTCCGCGCCGATCAGGACGATCTCGCCCTCGAATCCGAGCATTCGCATGGCTTCGGCCGCCCGGCCGCCGGCGTGGCCGGCGCCGACGATGACGAATGTCTCGGAGCTGGGCATGGCAGTGAGGTCCGTTACCGGTGCCGGCTGGGCGAGGTCATACCTTCACCAGCACCTTGTCGCCGTCGCGCTTGACCTCGAAGACGCGCAGGGCGTCGGACACGGGCGGGCAGAGTGCCTCGCCGGTCTTGATGTTGAAACGGCCTTCGTGCAGGGGGCATTCGATCTCTTCGCCTTCCTGATAACCGTCGCACATCGACGCAAAAGCATGGGTGCAGATGTTGCTGGTGGCGAAGATTTCGCCATCGACGTTGTAGAGCGCAATCTCTTCATCGCCGACCTGGACTCGGATGGGGGCTTCGGGTGCCACGTCGTTGGCGCTTGCGACTTCATGCCAATTCTCGTTCGTCACGGCTGCGGTCCGTCTATTGTTGTGAGGGGAAGGGAAAGGAGAAGGCTTTATTTATAGATTTCCTGCGTCCGCCTCTCCAGTGTAATTTGTCGATATTCGCATGGCGCGGCGGACCCGATCACCGGTTTGCCGCGCCGTCGCATTTCATCCCGGTGGATCGCCGCATGTTGTTCGACCTCGGCCCGGAAATGTTGGTGTTCGCCGTCTTCGTCTTCCTGCTTGCCGGGGTGGTCAAGGGCGTCATCGGTATCGGCCTGCCCCTGATCTGCGTGCCGCTGCTGTCCGGTCTGGTCGGCCCGATCACGGCGATGGCGCTGATGGCGGTGCCGATCACCGGCGTGAATGTCTGGCAGATGGCGCAAAGCGGCCGGTTCCGCTGGGCGGTGCGCCGGTTCTGGCCGGCCCTTCCGGCGTTGATCGGCGGCACGGTGATCGGCTTGATCTTCCTGACCAACATGGACATCAAGACCTTGACCCTGGTGGTCGGCGTCATCGTCATCCTGATGTCGCTCCTCCAGTTGTTTCCTCTTCAGTTTACCATCGCGGAAAGTCAGGAACGGTGGATGACGCCGGGAATCGGTCTCGCGTCGGGGATCATGGGCGGGGTCTCGAGCTTTCTCGGTCCGCTGATGGCGGTCTATCTGGTCGCCTTGCGGATCGACAAGGATCAGTTCATCGGCACTATCGCGATGATCTATTTCATCTCGGCGCTGCCGTTTTTCGGCGGCCTTGCGGTGACCGGCCATCTCGGGTGGAACGAGCTGTTGGCGTCGACTGCCGGTACGGCGATCATCCTGGTCGGTGTCGTGGGCGGACAAATCCTCCGCGAGAGAATCCCGCCCGAGCGGTTCCGCCGCGCGGTGCTGATCATGATGATCCTGGTCGGCGCGAATATGATCCGCAAGGGATTGATGTGAGCGTCTTCGAATTTTCGATCCTGTCGGCCGTGGTGCTCTCAATCGCGTTTCTCGTCGCCGGGATGGTCAAGGGCGTGATTGGCGCGGGCCTGCCGACGGTGGCGACACCGATCGCCGCGACGGTTATCGATCCTGCCCTGGCGATCGCGCTGAGCGTCGTGCCGGTGCTGGTTTCGAACGTCTGGCAGGCGCTCCAGGGCGGCCACTACAAGCCGGTTTTGGGCAAATTCTGGCCGATGCTGCTTGCCTTGTCTTTGGGCGTGGTCGGCGGGGCGCAGGTTCTGGTCACCGCGGATCCGTCGGCCACCGCGCTGGTCATGGGCGCGTTGACCGTCGCGATCTGCGGGTATCAGCTCTTCTTCGGTGGATTCACCGTGCCGGCCGCCGCCCGGGGTTGGTTGAATCCGCTCGCCGGTGCGGTGTGCGGCATCTTCGGCGGTATCGCGGGGCTGTTCGCACCCACGATCATTTACGCGTCCGCCCTGCGGCTGCAGAAAGACCTCCTTGTGAGCCTGTTCGGTCTGCTCGCGCTCTGCGGTACGGTGCCGTTATATGTCAGCCTTACGGTTAACCGGGTGCTTGCCTGGGACGAGTTGGCGGTGTCGGTCCTGGCGGCGGTGCCGGTCGCCGTCGGTTTCGCCGCCGGGAAATGGCTGCGGGACCGCATATCGCAGCGCAGCTTCGAGCGCGCGCTGTTTTCCATGCTGCTGCTGGTCGGCCTGAACTTGATCCGCAAGGGCGTGATGTAAGCCTATGTCTTGGAAAGTTTTTCGAACAGGGCGAGGAAGCGTTTCTTGGCGGCTTCGGGCGGCTGGGTGCGGAGCGTGATATCGGGCAGGCGGGTGAAGCGCCCGAAGAAGCGCCGCGCCTCGGCGACCGAAAACCCGGCGAGCTGCGTCGCTTCCAGATAAGCGGCGATCTTGTCGGCGCGCTTGATCCTGCGGGACAGTTTCTCCGGCAGCACCGCCGGCAATCCGAAGCGGATATGGATCGCCGCCAGCAAGCGGTTCTCCAGCGCCTTGTAGTCGAGCCCGACCGCCGCCTTGAAGGGTGAAATCAAATCGCCGATGACGTATTCCGGCGCGTCGTGCAGCAGCGCCGCAAGCCGCGCCTCGACGGGGGCCGCGGGGTCGAGAAACCGCAGCAGGTCGGCAACCAGGATCGAATGTTCCGCCACCGAGAAGGCCGCGCCGCCCCTGGTTTGCCCATTCCAGCGGGCGACCCGCGACAACCCGTGCGCGATGTCTTCGATTTCGATGTCCAGCGGCGACGGATCGAGCAGGTCGAGCCGCCGACCGCTCAGCATGCGTTGCCAGGCGCGGGGCGGCATGGCGGGTCAGATATCGAAGCGCTGGTGCGGGTTCGCTTTTTGGCCGGGCGACGGCAAGCGGGGCGGTCCTTCGTCGCGCTTGCGCGGAATGATGATGTCGCCATGTTCGTTGACGCGCGGCGGCGCGTATCGCGGGATCGACCTCAGGAACCGGTCGAGCGTCTTGACCATGCGGCCCAACTCCTCGCGCGCCGCGTCCACCGGGTCCTTGCGGTCGGATGACCGCTCGCTCGCGGCAGAGGCCGGAACGGCGATCAGCGCAAGCAGGCAGAGAGCAAGCCATAGGCGTCGTCGGGTCTGCATCATGGATCGGTCGCCTTTTCGCGGGTAAGCTTACGTCAGTAATATCGGTTTCTCGCATCCTTTATCAATCGGAGAAAATATGGTGGCCGGCAATGGGAAGACCTACCGCGTCGGGATCGGCGGGCTCGGCGCAATCGGCCTGAAGGTCGCCGAACGGCTGGACCGGGGTATTCCGGGTCTTGAACTCGTCGCCGTTTCGGCGCGCGACCGTGCGGCGGCGGCCGGGCGTATGGCCGCGTTTCGCACCCTGCCGCCGGTCGTGGGATTGGAAGATCTGGCGGAGCTGGCGGATGTCGTCGTCGAATGCGCGCCGGCGGCGGTCTTCGACGACGTGGCCGAGCCGGCGATCGAGGCGGGCCGGATCTTCATGCCGCTATCCTGCGGCGTGTTGCTGACGCGGCCGCATCTCGAGCAACGCGCCGCGGCGACGGGCGCGCGGATCATCGTGCCGACCGGGGCGCTGGTCGGCTTCGATGCGGTGCGGGCGGCGGCCGAGGGCGGCATCAATTCCGTCACCATGAAGACCGAAAAACCGCCGCATGGCCTGAGCGGCGCACCCTATCTGGTCGAAAACCGCATCGATGTGAGCGACCTCGACGCGCCGCTCAAAGTGTTCGACGGCTGCGCGCGCGACGCCGCCAAGGGCTTCCCGGCGAACGTCAATGTGGCGGCCGCGCTGAGCATGGCGGGCATCGGCGCCGACGCGACCACAATCGAGATCTGGGCCGATCCGGCGCAGACCCGCAACAAGCACACGATCACGGTTGACGCCACCTCGACCCGGTTCACGATGGTGATCGAGGGCATCCCGTCGCCCGAGAACCCGGCGACCGGCCTGCTCACGCCGCTCAGCGTGATCGCCACCTTGCGCGGGCTGACCAGTACGCTCCATGTCGGGACTTAGAGCAAATCCCGTACGAACCGAAACGGTTCGCGATGACGTATTTGTATAAAAACCGGGAGATAGACCATTTGACATGCGTGGATTTAAACAATAAATGGTCTAGCAGACGACTGGGTGTCTATCGATTTCCGAATAAATAAGTAATATTGATTCTGCGCCCGATGTAATCGTCTTTAAATTTTATTTCATCCGTCTCATGAAAATAGGCGGAATTGAATAGTACGGCGCGATTGCATTTGTATTTTATGTTTACCGATTTGGCATTTTTGCTTTCCAGAAATTTATAGATCTCTTCTTTTTCTTCGTTGTATGCGCGGAAGTGCCAGTTGGATGGGGAGGGCACGTCATACACTTTGAGCCCGCCCGACTCCTTGTCGAGATTGTAAGTATCCGGGGTGATCCAGAAATTGAGGTTTACCAACGCAAAATCCGCATGAACGTTGATGCCCTTGCCAAGAGTGGAATCATATTTGAAACCCCAGAACCGTCCGAGAGGGATGCCACCAAATATTTCTGGCAAGTTTTCCTGTAAATCGTGCGCTAATTGGAAATGCAGCGGACTAATGAATCCTTGATCGGAAAAGGCGCCAAGGTACTTATTTGAATATTCCTTAAGCCATACTTTGGATGTCAAACAGAATTCCTGAAACGCCGACAACGCTTCGGGAGACAGGAAGGTATCGATATGCATAATTTGATTTGCGCCAGCTAAATACTGTTCCTGTATTTTCCGCCAATCGTTTTCCGGGTTGAGGACCCCGCCCGGAAGATCCGGCATGCGGAAGGCGGACTCCGCCCGCAAATACGGCAGCAGGGATCGGGTCTCGTCGCGGCGCAGGCGAATCGATTGGGGGCTGTTCCCGGGCTCTCCTGTCTCGCCCGCGGCGCGCTCGAGGATCGCGTGCCCGGCTTCGCGGAACGCCGCCATCCCGTCGACATTCTGTCCGACCGATGCGAGATATTCCGCCTGTTGCACGTCGTGCTTCAGGCGGAACAGGGGAATGCCGGCGGTGGCGAAGCGGGCGATAATCCTGTCTTGCTGCGCATCCCCGAATTCGCTCCGGCGCAGCATCGCCAGCCCCTTCTGGCTTTCCTCCAAGGCGCGCGCCGATTCGTTCAGGTCGCTGATATAGAGGCCGGCCAGATTGGCCTGCGCGTTCGCATCATCCGGCGCGAGGGCGAGCGCATGGCGGTAGCTTTCGATCGCTTCGTCGATTCGTCCGAGCTCGCGCAGCACGCCGCCCATCTTATTGTGCGCGTCTGCGAAGTCGGGCCGCATCGCAAGCGTCTGGCGGTAACAGTTCAGCGCATCTTCCAGCCGGCCCATTTCCTGCAGCGCGCTGCCGTAATTGGTGTAGGCCTCGGCGAAATCCGGCCGCAGCGCGATGGTCATGCGATAGCTTTCGATCGCGGCGTCCAGCTGTCCCAACTCCTTCTGGATATTGGCCAAGTTGTTGTGGGATTCGGCGAGCGACGGCGTCAGCACGACCGCGGCGTTAAAGCTGGCGAGGGCTTCCTCCAGCCGCCCCTGGGCTTGCAGCACATGGCCGAGATTGCAGTGCGCCTCCGCATAATTCGGGTCGATGGCGAGCGCCTTGGAGATCAGTTCGAAAGCGGTGTCGTTGTCGCCCTGTTGATGAACCGCCACCCCGAGCAGATGCAGCGCGCTGGAATTCGCCGGCTCGAAGTCCAGCACCTGCCGATAGATGGCCGCGGCCTGCGGCAGCCGGCCCGCGCTATGATGACGGACGGCGACCTTCAAGGCCTGCTGAACGTCCTGCGGGCGCCGGAGCGGCTTCAAGCGTTTGGTCATATGTCGGGCCATTTACGTGGACATTCCCGCGTTCGTGCCAGCATGCGGCAAAATACTAATCTGGCCCAAAGCGAAAGTGATCGCAATTGGACCGATGGGTGTTGCTGATTGGGATACCCGCCTTGCCGGGGGATTTGCGGACGGGATAGGCTGTCGACCGTCAAGCGCCGCGGTTCGCTGGTCGGACCGTCGGCCCCGCCGCTCCAGCCCCGAACAGGATACCGCGATGCCCGAATTGCAGCGATCACCCGATATTGCGATCCACTACGCGATCGATGACTTTACCGATCCGTGGGACGACCGGCCGTACCTCCTGCTGCAGCATGGCAACGGTCGGTCGGGCCGATTCTGGTACCGCTGGGTGCCGTATCTGTCCCGCTTCTACAAGGTGATCCGGCCCGATATGCGCGGCCTTGGCGGTTCCGCCGGGGCGCTCGATCTCGCGCGGGATATCACGCTCGACGCGCTGGTCGGCGATCTGGTGGCGCTGCTCGATCATTTGCAGGCGGACACGGTCCATTACTGCGGCGAATCGATGGGCGGGATCGTGGGGCTCGCGCTGGCCGCGCGTCATGCGGCACGGGTCAAGACCCTGACCCTTGTCGGCACGCCGGTCTTCATCGAGGACGCGATGAAAGAGCGCTATGCAATGGGACACGGGTCGCGCGTCGAGGCGATGCAGGAACTCGGCATTCGCGACTGGGTCGAGGCAACGACCCGCGGCACCCGGCTTCCCGCCGACGAGCAGCCGGGCTTGTTCAACTGGTATGTCGAGGAATTCATCAAGGGCGACCCGGATGTCCAGGTCGCCATGTCGAGGCTGGTCAACGGCGCCAACGCGTCGGGTTTCCTGCCGGACGTGAAATGTCCGGTGCTGGGCCTCTATCCGACCTCCGGGCAAATCACCAGCGACGCGCAGGAAGAAATGCTCAAATCCAATCTCGCCGATTTCGAGATCGTTCACCTGCCCACCGGGTACCACATGGTGCAGTTGCTGTACCCGAAGACCTGCGCGGAGCATGTCCTGGCGTTTTGCGCCCGCCATGACGGCGTGGCGGTGCAGGACGCGTGACACGGAATGTTGCTCTAGCCCGGCGATAACACCCACTTGCCCAAGGTCATGACGGCCAGGGCGACCAGGATGATCCCGGCAATGTCGAGAACGGCGCCGGCCCGGAGCATGTGGCGCATTTCGAGGGCGCCGCTGCCGAAGATGACGGCGTTCGGTGGGGTTGCCACCGGCAGCATGAAGCCGAGGGTGGCGAAGAGGGCGACTGGCAGGGTGAGCAGGAACGCCGGTTCGCCCATGCTGAGCGCGGCGGCCCCGGCCACGGGCAGAAAGACCGCAGCCATTGCGGTGTTGCTGGCCAGTTCGCCGATAAAGACCACGAGAATCCCGATTGCGAGGAGGAGCAGGAACAGCGGCAGCGCTTGCAAGGCGCTCAACTGATTTCCGATCCAATCGGCCAGATCCGACTCGCCGATCGCGGAGGCGAGCGCGAGGCCGCCGCCGAACAGGATGAGCACATCCCAACGAATATCCGCCGCTTCCTTCCAGGAAAGCAGGAAGCGTCCTTTTTTGAGGTCGACAGGCAACAGGAAAAGCATCGACGCGCCGGTCATCGCGATACCCGCATCGGACAGGCGGAGCCAGGGCAAGGCCGAGACGAGCAGCGGCCACCCGATCCAGAACGCCGCCACCAGCAGCATCACGCATGCGACCATGCGCTCGGCTCTGGAGACCGGCGCGAGCGCGGAAGATTTCGCTCCGATGGCGTTGGCGGCCCGTGCCATCTCTTGACCGCCGATATGGAATGCCAGATGGGTCAAGACAAACCAGGCGACCGGTAACAGGATCAGCAGGACCGGTACGCCGATCAGCATCCACCGAATGAAACTTATCTCGATGCCGTAGGATTTGGCCATGAATGCCGCGAACAGCGCGTTGGGCGGCGTGCCGATAATGGTTCCCATGCCGCCGATGGTCGCCGCATAGGCGATGCCGAGCAGAAGGGCGGGCGCGAATCCGTCCGCGTGTTTCGTGTCGTGCTGCACAAGCGCCGTGGTGATCGACAGGCCGATCGGCAGCATGACCATTGCCGTCGCGGTGTTGCTGACCCACATGCTGAGGAAGGCGGTAACCGCCATGATCCCGGCGATAATGCGGCGCGGGCTCGATCCGGCCAAACGCAGGACGTTCAGCGCGAGGCGCGAATCCAAGCCCCACACATGCATCGCGCGGGCCAGCAGAAACCCGCCGAGGAAAAGAAAAATCAGCGGATGGGCATAGGAGGGCGTCGTCGTCTCGATGCTGCGAATATCGAGGATGGGAAAAAGGATCAGTGGCAACATCGCGGTGACCGCGAGCGGCAGGGCCTCGGTCATCCACCAGATCGCCATCCAGATTCCGGTAGCGGCGATCAGCCAACCTTGCTGCGAGAGCCCGGTGGGCGCCGGGCTGTAGGAGACAATCGCGGCGACCATCGGACCGGCGATCAAACCGATTAGACGATGGCGCGGAAACTTCGGCTCTTGGAGTACATTCGGCTCGGACATGCGGTATCATAAGACGATACGCCGGACGGCGACCATGACATGGCTCATCGTCGCGCGCCCTGGGACGGCGGTTTTGTCGGTTTGTTCGTTCCTTCGGGAACCAAGCCGCCTCGTCAGGCGGGCCGCGTTCCCTTCACCTGGACGCGATGCATCAGCCGCCGGTGGCCTTGATAATCGTTCAGCGCCAGATGCTGGCAGCATCGGTTGTCCCAGAACGCGATCGAGCCCTCGCGCCATTGGAAGCGGCAGGTCAGCTCCGGCCGCGTCGAATGCTCGTAGAGGTATTGCAGCAGCGGCTGGCTTTCCTCGACCGTCATGTTTTCCAGCCGCTCCGTATGCATGGTGTTGACGTAGAGCGCCTTGCGTCCGGTTTCGGGATGTGTGCGCGCCACCGGGTGCTCCGCCTCTAAAGCGTCCGCACCATCGGTATCATGGATTTTCATCG
>JBFFGE010000137.1:0-13195 GCA_041557595.1 Alphaproteobacteria bacterium | reverse complement strand
TCAGATCAACGCGCGGACCACCTGCCGCTTTGGACGCATATGTATAATTGGCATCGACCCCATGGCGGAATAAAAGACAAGACGCCAATCAGTCGACTCCGGATCAACCGGGACAACCTGTTGAGGCTCCACATCTAGGCATAGCCGGACTGTAAAGCGATTTTTTTCAGACAGCATGCGTTCCAGCCCCTATGCCAGCGATGATGCGGCCCTTGGCTTTCCCGGCCGTCCGCTCCATATTCCCACTCGATCCATTGTCCTTTGACGTCTTTTACCGCACTGGCGCAAGACCGAATGACCGACACTCTCCTGACGACCGCCGAAACGCCATCCGGCAAGGGCGCCGGCGACGAGAATTTTCCGGTCGGATCGATCTTCCTGCCGGCACGCCTGCGGCCCCATGTGGCACTCTTTTATGCCTATGCGCGGGCAATCGATGACGTTGCGGACAATCCCAAATTGGCGCCGGACGAAAAGGTTACCCGCCTCGAGGGATTCGACCAAGCGATTCAAGGGCTCACCGACGACCCGGCCTACGCGAAAGCGCATAACATCCGAGCGAGCCTGGCGGAGACGGGCGTCCCCAACCAACACTGCCGGGACCTGATTTCGGCTTTCAAGCAGGATGCGGTGAAGCATCGCTATGACGACTGGGCGGACCTCATCGATTACTGCAATCGTTCGGCCGCGCCGGTCGGCCGGTATCTGCTCGACCTGCATGGCGAACAGCGGAGCGGCTTTCCGGCGAGCGACGCGCTGTGCAACGTGCTTCAGGTGCTCAATCACCTGCAGGATTGCCAGGACGACTACCGAACGCTCGACCGTGTGTACCTGCCGCGGGACTGGATGAAGGCCGCCGGCGTATCGGTGGATGCCCTGAACGAACCCGCCGCGTCGCCCGGCCTGCGACAGGTGATCGACCGCTGCCTCGATGGCGTGGACGCCTTGCTGCCGATTGCGCAGACGCTGCCGGGCCAATTGACGAGCCGCCGGTTGGCGATGGAATCCGCGGCAATCGTCCGCATTGCCGAAAGACTGTCGAAACATCTGCGGCGGCGCGACCCGCTGGCCGAGAGAGTGCAATTGTCGAAGCTGGAATTTCTCTGTTGTTTCCTGCGCGGAGGAACCGCCGGTCTGTTTTGATCGGGCGCGCCACCGCGATGGATACGCCGTTTCTAGGATCACAGTCCTGTACAATGGGGTGGCCCGCCCGCAACAGACTGACAAAATATGTTCATAAGACGTGATTCTTTAGGGGTAGGTGTAGTAGGTTAGCTGGTCGGAGCGCGCGTGTGTCCAATAGTCGAGGCCCTATGGACGGCTTTGTCGTTGGAGTTTAGGTCATATCCGCTGATGCGGAGTTACAGCCAGGCTCAAATTTGTCGCGCTGTATACCGACCGACCATGTCTTGAAGGAGGCTATTGTGGCTGTAAAGACGCCATTGCTGGACAAAATTCGGACACCAAAGGATCTTCGTAAGTTCCCAAAGTCCGACCTGCGCCAGATCGCGGACGAATTACGCGCCGAGACGATCGACGCGGTATCGGTAACCGGCGGACATCTCGGCGCCGGGTTGGGCGTGGTCGAGCTGACCACCGCGATACATTATGTCTTCAATACGCCGGACGACATCGTCATCTGGGATGTGGGCCATCAATGCTATCCGCATAAAATTCTGACCGACCGCCGGGATCGCATCCGCACCTTGCGTCAGAGAGGCGGCCTCAGCGGGTTTACCAAACGGTCGGAAAGCGAATACGACCCGTTCGGCGCGGCGCATTCCTCGACCTCGATCGCCGCGGGCCTGGGATTCGCGGTCGGGCGCGACCTCAAGGGCAAGAAGAACGACGTCATCGCCGTAATCGGCGACGGCGCGATGACCGCCGGTCTCGCCTATGAAGCGATGAACAATGCGGGTTGGCTCGGCAACCGCCTGATCGTCATTCTCAACGACAACGAGATGTCGATCGCGCCGCCGGTCGGTGCGCTGAGCAACTACCTCACCCGCCTGCTGTCGTCCAAGGAATACCGCAAGATGCGGCGGCTCGGTCAGGATATCGCGGAGAAATTGCCGCATCCCATCGAGGTCGCGGCGAAACGGGCGGAAGAATATGCGCGCGGGCTGTTCACCGGCGGCACGTTGTTCGAGGAACTGGGCTTTTACTATGTGGGGCCGATCGACGGCCACAATATGGACCACCTGATTCCCGTCCTCGAAAACCTGCGGGATTCCGACCTGCCGGGCCCCGTGCTGCTGCATGCGGTGACGGTCAAGGGCAAGGGCTACGATCCGGCCGAGAAATCGGACGACAAATACCACGGCGTGGGCACGTTCAACGTGGTCACCGGCGCGCAGGACAAGGGCAAGTCGAACGCCCCCTCCTACACCAAGGTCTATGCGGAGTCGCTGATTCAGGAAGCCCGCGACGACGACACCATCGTCGCCGTCACGGCGGCGATGCCGGACGGCACCGGCCTCGACCTGTTCGGCAAGGAATTCCCGGAACGCACCTTCGACGTAGGCCTCGCCGAACAGCACGGCGTGACCTTCTCGGCAGGCCTCGCCGCGGAAGGCATGAAGCCGTTCACGACGATCTATTCGACCTTCCTGCAGCGCGGCTTCGATCAAATCGTGCACGACGTGGCCATCCAAAAACTGCCGGTCCGCTTCGCCATCGACCGCGCCGGCCTGGTCGGCGCCGACGGTCAGACCCATGCCGGCGCCTATGACGTCACCTATATGGCCTGCCTGCCGGGCTTCGTCGTCATGGCCTGCGCGGACGAGGCCGAATTGCGCCATATGGTGGCCACCGCGGTTGCCTACGACGAAGGACCGATCGCGTTCCGCTACCCGCGCGGCGAATCCGTCGGCGTCGAAATGCCCGAACGCGGCGAAGTGCTTGAAATCGGCAAGGGACGAATTCTTCGCGAAGGCAGCAAGGTCGCCATCCTGAATTTCGGCGGCCGCATGGTCGAGGCGATGAATGCGGCGGAAGAGCTTGCCGCCAAGGGATTGTCGACCACCGTGGCCGATGCCCGCTTCGCGAAACCGCTCGACACCAAGCTCGTCGAGTTGCTGGCCCGCGAGCACGAGGTCCTGATTACCCTCGAAGAGGGCGCCATCGGCGGCTTTGCAACCCAAGTGCTCGATCACCTCGCGCGGAACGACCTGATTTCCAATGGGTTGAAGGTGCGGCCGATGTTCCTGCCGGACCGTTTCCAGGACCAGGCCAAGCCGCAGGAAATGTATGAGGAGGCCGGTCTTTGCGCCAGCGACATCGTGGTGACGGCGCTCAGCGCGCTCGGTGAAGCGACGGTGGATCAACCGGCTCGGGCATGACGTGACCGCGCTGGAGGGGATGCCGCAAAGGAACGGCGTCGGCGACGAACACGACCCGACGGCCCGACAGGCGACCCCGCCCACCGCGACGGATGGAGCGGCGATCCGGCCCGTAGCGTCAGCAGAAGACCTCGCCCATGTCCTTTCCGTGGTCAAGGCGTCCGGCTCGTCTTTTTATGGCGCCATGCGGACCCTGCCGCCGCTTCGGCGCGACGCCATGTACGCGATTTACGCCTTTTGCCGAGAAATCGACGACATCGCCGACGATCCTCTGCCGCCGGCCGAGAAAGTCGTCGCCCTCGCCGAATGGCGGACCGAAATAGACCGCCTTTTCCAGGGCGCCCCCAGCAAACCGATCGGACGCGCCCTGCTTGAGCCGATCGACCGGTTCAAGCTCCGTAAGCAAGACTTCGTCGCCCTGATCGACGGCATGGAAATGGATGCCAACGAGAGCCTGCGCGGCCCCTCCATGGAGACGCTGGAGCTTTACTGCGCCCGGGTCGCCGGCGCGGTAGGCCTGCTCTCGGTCCGCGTCTTCGGCGCCCATCAGGCGCGCGCGGACGATGTCGCCTGGTCCCTGGGGCAGGCGCTGCAGTTGACCAATATCCTGCGCGACATTGCCGAGGACGCCGATCGCGGCCGGTTGTATTTGCCGGACGAATTACTCTCGGACAACGGCATCACGTCGCGCGATCCCCGCGTCGTGCTGGAGCACCCGGCCCTGCCGCAGGTCTGTAACACCTTGGCGGAACTGGCGGAAACGCGTTTTCGGGAAGCGATTGCCGCAATGGCCGACTGCGACCGGCGACAAATGCGGCCCGCCGTGGTCATGATGCATGTCTACCATCGAATTCTCCAGAAGCTCCGGCGCCGAGGCTGGCAGCGGCTCGACCAGCCGGTGCGCGTTTCCAAGTTCACAAAGATCTGGATCGCGCTGCGTTACGGGTATTTCTAGCCCCCATGAGTAGACTGCATGTCGTTGGCGCCGGCCTGGCCGGCCTTGCAGCAGCGCTGCGTCTGTCCCGGGAAGCGGCCGACGTAGTCGTGTACGAGGCCGCGGGCCAGGCGGGCGGCCGGTGCCGCTCGTTCCATGAGCCGGCGCTCGATCGGGACATCGACAACGGCAACCACCTTCTATTGTCCGGCAATCGCTCGGCACGGGCGTATCTGCGCGAATCCGGCGCCGAAGGATCGTTCGACACCGCCATTCCCGATGGTTTCCCGTTCGTTGACCTGACCAATGGCGACCGCTGGACGGTTCGCCCGAATAACGGCCCGATCCCCTGGTGGCTGTCGGTCCCGAGCCGCCGCGTGGCCGGAACCGGCCCGGCCGACTACCTTTCCGCCCTGCGCCTCCGCAATGCCGGCCCGGACGACACGGTCGAGGCCCTGCTCTCGAACACCGGGACGCTGTACCGGCGGTTTTGGGAGCCCCTCGCGGTCGCGGTGCTGAATACCCAGCCGGACGAAGCCTATGCGCGCCTGTTGTGGCCGGTGCTGATGGAAACCTTTGCCAAAGGCGCCCAGGCTTGCCGGCCCATGATCGCGCGGAAGGGCCTGTCGCACAGCCTGGTGGATCCGGCGGTCAGGACCCTGACCGACCGCGGCGTTTCCATCCGCTTTGGACAGCGGCTGCGCGCGCTGACCAGCCAGTCGACGCGGGTCACCGGGCTCGATTTCGGCCAGGCGGCCGTACCCCTCGAAGCAGAGGATGCGATCGTTCTGGCGGTGCCCGCGACCGCGGCGGCGGCCCTTTTGCCGGACCTCAAGACGCCTACTCGGTTTTGCGCAATCGTGAACGTTCATTTCAGGGTCGATGGCGTCGGCGAAGCAATGTCGCCGCTAAAATTTCTCGGCGTCATTGGCGGCGTTGCGGAGTGGATCTTCATCCGGGACGA
The DNA here is from genome assembly GCA_041557595.1 of Alphaproteobacteria bacterium. GTDB lineage: Bacteria > Pseudomonadota > Alphaproteobacteria > UBA8366 > UBA8366 > JAOTYV01. The sequence continues at coordinate 7,956 of JBFFGE010000137.1, read as the reverse complement.
TATCGTCTCCGTGACCGTCAGCGCCGCCGACGAGGTGGCGCAGTCGCCTGCCGAGGAAATTGCCCGGCAAACCTGGAGCGATGTCACACGGGCCCTGGGCCGCGACACGACCCCTTTGCCACGCTACAAAGTTGTGAAGGAGAAACGCGCAACTTTCGCTCAAACACCCGAATCGGAACGGCTGCGCCCTTCCGCAAAATCCCAATTCCAGAATTTACTCCTTGCGGGCGACTGGACAAATACCGAGCTCCCGGCGACCATCGAAGGGTCAATCCGGTCGGGATTTCACGCAGCCGAATTGCTATTGGCGGATTTCCGACAATGACCCGTCAAGCGTCAAACAATGGATGTTGCCGCTTTGCCACATGCTAAGATCGTTACGAAAGTGTTACCGCCAACGTCTTGACAAGAGCCGCCCGGTTGACAAGGTTACCCGAGTAAGTGTGTCGAAACCGTAATTAAAAAACAGCATAGATTTCAATAATGAATGCCGCTGTTGAAGCAGTCGTTGGAGAATACTCAGCCAGCAACGACTCGATACCCAGTGATGATTTAATCCTGCGGAAGCTGGACGACGTCGTCGAAGAAGCCGCGACAGCGCTCAAGAAATTGCAGCGACCGGACGGCCACTGGGCATTCGAGCTCGAAGCTGACGTCACGATTCCGGCTGAGTTCGTCCTATTGCAGCATTTTCTGAACGAGATCGAACCCGATCTCGAACAGAAGATTGCAGTGTATATCCGCGCCCGGCAGGGCCAGCATGGCGGATGGTCGCTGTTCCATGACGGCGACTTCGATATCAGCGCCAGCGTGAAAGCGTATTTCGCGCTTAAATTGATGGGCGACGATGTCGATGCTCCGCACATGACGCGGGCGCGTGACGCGATCCTCGAGCGCGGCGGCGCCGCCACCTGCAACGTGTTTACCCGGATCGCCCTGGCCCTGTTCGCGCAGGTACCGTGGCGCGCAGTTCCGGTGATGCCGGTCGAAATTTTCCACCTGCCGAAATGGTTTCCTTTTCATCTGACGAAGGTTTCCTATTGGTCGCGGACCGTGATTGCACCCCTTCTGGTGCTGATGGCCCTGAAGCCGTGTGCCGTAAATCCGCGGAACGTCGATATTCGCGAATTGTTCGTGATTCCGCCGGAAGACGTGACCGATTACCTGCATAACCCGACCGGTTCCAGATGGGGCGATATCATGCTGTGGGTTGATGCCTTCTTGCGAAGCGCCGAGCGGTTTTTCCCGCGCCGGCCGCGCGAGCGCGCCATCGGCAAGGCATTTTCCTTCATCACGCCGCGTCTAAACGGTGAAGACGGCTTGGGCGGCATTTTCCCTGCGATGACGAATACCGTCATGGCGATGGTGGCGATCGGCTATCCGGAAGACCATCCGGACCTGGTCACCGCCAAGGCGGCCATCCGCAAGATGCTGGTTGAAAAGGAAGACGAGGCCTATTGTCAACCGTGTCTTTCGCCGATTTGGGATACCGCGCTGACCGCGCAGGCGCTCATGGAAGCCGGTTGCGACGCCGAGGATCCGTCGATTCGCAAGGCGATGGACTGGATTGCCGACAAGCAGATCCTGGACGTCTATGGCGACTGGGCGGAAAATCGGCCGGATGTGCGCCCGGGCGGCTGGGCATTCCAATACGGCAACGACCATTATCCCGACGTCGATGACACGGCCGCCGTGGCGATCGCAATGCATCGCGCCGGCTACCCGGAACATGCGGACAATTTGGACCGGGCAGAGGAATGGGTCATTCCAATGCAAAGCAAGAATGGCGGCTGGGGCGCGTTCGATTCGGATAACACGCATTCGTACCTCAACCATATCCCGTTCGCCGATCATGGCGCCCTGCTCGATCCGCCAACCTCGGACGTTACCGCGCGCTGTATCAGCATGCTGGGACAGCTCGGCTACCAGCGCGACCATGCGGTGATGAAAAAGGGCATCGACTTCCTCAAATCCGAGCAGGAAGAAAACGGCTCCTGGTATGGCCGATGGGGAACCAACTACATCTACGGCACGTGGTCGGTGCTCTGCGGCTTGAATGCCGCGGGCGAAGACATGACCCAACCCTATATCCAGAAATCGGTGCAGTGGTTGAAGGACTTTCAGCGCGCCGATGGCGGCTGGGGTGAAGACGGCGCATCCTATTGGGATGAAAGCCGCGGCGAGTGCAAGGAAAGCACAGCGTCGCAGACCGCTTGGGCGGTGCTCACCCTGATGGCCGCCGGCGAAGTCGAAAGCGACGCCGTGGATCGCGGCATCCGCTTCTTGCTGAACGCGCCTCGCAATGGCGCGACCTGGGACGAGAAATGGTACACCGCGGTTGGATTTCCGCGCGTATTTTATCTTAAATATCATGGGTATAGCGCATTCTTCCCGACCTGGGCTCTGGCGCGCTATCGGACTTTGATGAAGGGCAATTCGAAGTCCGTGCCTTACGGGATGTGACCCGAGTCGGCGTCGTCACCGGCATGATCGCCGAAAGCCGCTGCCTTGGCGCGGCCCTGCAGGAAACACCCACCGCCAATCAACCGATTGTCTACTGTGCCGGCGCCAGCGTGCAGCGCGCCCATGACGGCGCGCGCGCATTGATCGCTCAGGGAGCCACCGCCTTGATGAGCTTCGGCCTTGCGGGCGGCCTGGCGCCCGACGCGGAGCCGGGAGACTTGCTCTGCGCGACGGATATCCTGGACACTTCGGGCGGCCAATGGCCGACCACCGCACCGTGGCGGCATGCACTCGCCGCCGCGCTTGGCTCCGATGCGGAAGCGCCGCTGGTGACCAGTCCGGACCCGATCACGACAATCGATATGAAGGAACGACTGCACCGGGATTCCGGCGCCGTCGCCGTCGATATGGAAAGCGCCGCGGTGGCCGCCGTGGCGGCGCACGCGTCAGTGCCGTTCGTCGCGCTCCGGGTCATCGTGGACCCGGCCCGACGCGCCATTCCGCAGAGTGCCCTGAACGGTCTCGGCCCGAACGGAGAGCAGCGCCCCCTCGCCGTTCTGGCGGCGCTGTTGACACGACCCGGCGACCTGCCGGGATTGATCCGCCTCGGGCGCGATACCGCCCGCGGTATGCGCCGGTTACGCCGCGTCGCTGCGCTCGGCGACGCGCTCTTCGCCGGTCCGTTTGGCGGTCCCGGCGGATGACCCCTCGCCGCCCGCCGGCGCATGGGTCTCCGACATGAACTGCTGAACGATCTCGTCGAACACGTAATCGGCCGGCCGCTGATTTTCGAGCGAAATTTCCGGCGCCATGGGGCCTTCCGTGCGGACGCCGCGCAACCAGACTTTGAGCGCCTGCAGCGGATGCGCCACCGTTTCGTTCACCGCCGTCGGCTCATAGCCGCAATGCACCATGCAATCGGCGCATTTTTCGTAATTCCCGGTGCCATATTTCTCCCATTCCGTGTCTTCCATCAGCTCGCTGAAGGAGTCCGCATACTCCTCCCCAAGCAGATAGCAAGGCCGCTGCCAGCCAAAGACATTGCGTGTTGGATTGCCCCAAGGCGTGCATTGGTATTCCTGATTACCCGCCAGGAAGTCGAGAAACATCGACGACTGGCTGAACCGCCAATTCTTGGAATTACCGTGGCGAAACAGATCGCGGAACAGTTCCTTCGTCTTCTTTCGTGTCAGGAAGTGCGTTTGATCGGGCGCCCGCTCGTAGGCATAGCCCGGCGATACCGTAATCCCCTCGACGTCCAACTCCGTCGTTACGAAATCGAAGAACTCGGCGGTCTTTTTGGGCTCGGCCGTATCGAAAAGAGTGCAATTGACGTTGACCCGGAACCCGGCGTCGCGCGTTGCACGAATGGCCTTGACCGCCCGGTCGAAAACGCCGTCCTGGCAGACCGATGCATCGTGTTCTTCCTGCAATCCGTCAAGATGAACGGAAAATGTCAGAAAGGGCGACGGCTTGAACAGGTGCAGCTTCTTTTCCAGCAGAAGCGCGTTCGTGCACAGATAGACGAACTTCTTGCGGGCCACGATGCCCTCGACAATTTCGCCGATTTCCTTGTGCAACAGCGGTTCGCCGCCGGGGATCGACACCACCGGCGCACCGCACTCGTCGACCGCCGTCAAACACTCCTCGACGCTCAGACGCCGATTGAGGATCGGATCCGGATAGTCGATCTTGCCGCAACCGGCACACGCCAAATTGCATCGAAACAATGGTTCCAACATCAGCACGAGCGGGTAGCGCTTGTTGCGCAACAGCTTCTGCTTGATGATATACGAGCCGACATACAGGCTTTGTCGCAGTGGAACTGCCACCAGTGCCCCCTTTTTTTTCGTGAACCGCTAACCGCGTCCTAACATGGATCAATAACCGATCCGTTCAAGAGCCAGCCGTCCTTACGCCGCGAAGTCGCGGAGTTCGGCGGGAAGCTTGAATTGCACATTTTCGTTGTTGCCGTCGAGTTCTTCGAGTTCGACGGTATCCAACTCACTCAATCGTGAAATAAGTTCTTGCACCAACGCTTCGGGCGCCGAGGCCCCGGCGGTGATGCCGACCCGCTCGGCACCGTCGATCCAGGCGGGATCGAGCACCGACGCATCGTCGATCAAATAACTCGGAATATTCAGTTCTTCGCCAATCTCGCGCAGCCGGTTGGAATTCGAGCTGTTCTGCGCGCCGACGACGAGCAAGACGTCGACCTTGCGCGCCAATTCCCGCACCGCCGTCTGCCGGTTTTGCGTCGCGTAGCAAATATCCTTCACGTCGGGACCAACGACCGAGGGAAAGCGTTCCTTCAGTGCGACGATGACATCGCGCGTATCGTCGACGCTCAACGTTGTCTGGGTGACATAGGCGAGCTTCGATTCGTCCTCGACAACGAGCTTCGCCACGTCCTCGACGGTCGAGACGAGATGCACCTTGCCAGGAATTCGGCCCATCGTGCCCACCACTTCCGGGTGCCCTTCATGGCCGATCAGGATGACATCGAAATCGTCCTGCGAATAGCGCTGACCTTCCTTGTGTACTTTCGCCACCAACGGACAGGTCGCATCGATTACCGGCAGCGTCCTCGCCCCCGCTTCATCGGCGACTTTCTGGGACACCCCATGGGCGCTGAATACCGTATGGGCGCCATCGGGTACCTCGTCCAGCTCTTCAACGAAGACCGCACCCTTGGCTTTGAGGTCTTCGACCACGCGTTTGTTGTGGACGATCTCGTGACGGACGTAGACCGGCGGGCCGTATTTGCGCAGCGCCAATTCGACGATATCGATCGCGCGCACGACCCCGGCACAGAAACCCCTCGGTTTTGCTAGGATAACCCGCATGTTCGACGCCTCCACAAGATCACCGGACGAAACCGCAAAAATCAAAGGGCTGCCCGTGCAACCCTTTGGTAGTATCACTCTTAACAGCAGCCCCGAAGCAAGTAAATACCGGCCTGGGAACCCCTACGAAGTTGTGACAATTCGACAACGCCGCCGGTTCCGGCGGTCGCGCGACGGCTCGAACCGCCCGGGCTTAGGTTGTATTGCCTGGCAGCATTGTCAAGGCGACCGGCCGCCGATTTTCGCCCTATAGCCACAACGCCGGACAAACCCGGTAACCCTCCGGTTTAGTCAGAGATACCCCTCGGCCCGAAACCAATCGACGGCGTCGCGAATCGCCTCAAGCGGCGGCCGGGCGGCATACCCCAACTCCCGCTGTGCCTTGGCGCAGGTGAAGTACATCTTTTTCTTGGCCATGCGAACGCCATCCACCGTGACCATGGGCTCCCATCCCGTCATCCGGGCAACCGCTTCCGCGGCATAGGCGACCGGCATGATCAACCCGTGCGGCAACTGGATTCGAGGCGGCGCGCGATCGACATACTCGGCCACCAGCGCGAGGATCTCCCGCAGCGACAAATTCGCGCCGCCCAGAACATACCGCTCGCCAATGACGCCCCGATCGAAGGCCCGCAGATGACCGTCGGCCACGTCATCCACATGTGCCACGTTGAGCCCCGTATCGACATAGGCCGGCATCCGCCCCGCGGCGGCATCCAAAATCATCTTGCCGGTGGGCGTCGGCTTGATGTCGCGGGGGCCGATCGGCGCGGATGGATTGACGATGACAATCGGCAGGCCCTCGTCCGCCACAAGCCGGCGCACCGCTTCCTCCGCACGGAATTTGGACCGCTTGTACTCCCCCACCATGTCTCCGAGCGCCGAAGGCGTGCCTTCGTCGGCCGGCGTGCCGTCGGCGTGCAACCCCAGCGTGGCGACGCTGCTGGTATAGACCATGCGGGACGCGCCGGCCTCGGCGGCGGCCCGAAACAGCGCCACGGACCCATCGATATTGACCTTGTTCAGCGCATCCGGATCGGGCACCCAAAGCCGGTAATCGGCCGCGACATGGAAGACCGCGTCGCAATCGCGTACCGCGTCCCGCAGCGACGCCGGATCGTTCAGGTCGCCCACGGCGATGCCGCAGTCGATTCCGGCCAGATTGCTCCGATCGCTCGAGGGCCGGACCAGGGCGCGCACCGTATGGCCGGCCTCCACCAGCCGCCGCAGTACCGCCGACCCGACAAATCCCGTCGCCCCTGTAATCAACGTGGTCATCGATCCTCCAGCGCCCCCCAGCGCGTATTGACGGGGCCTGACGGCCACTGGCGGGCGTCCGGCCGATCGGCCCAAAATTACGTCGCATTCCCCGGATTGCAACCGGCTTCCGCACCCGCCGTGAGGAAGACCGCCCGAATGCCGGAAAACAGGCAATTCTGTGGCAATTTATCGATCCCCCTTGATACGCCCGCGGGATCCAACCACATACTCGTCAAGAGAATCGGGCGTGCGGGGCGCCTGTATGGCAAACTTATCCGATGCGAACGGCCCATCGGGCCGGCGGCATCGTTGGAGGACGAAGAGATGCTGTACAGAGTTGCCGCCGCCATTGGCGTGGCGGCCTTCCTGATTGCCGGGCCGATCTGGGCGTCGGTATCCACCGACGGCCCCACAACCGTCATTTCCAAATTCAATACGGCCCTGCTGCAGTCGATGCAGGAGGCCAACAAGCTCGGATTCGAGGGCCGGCGTGAAAAACTGGCGCCGGTGATCCGCGACAGCTTCGACCTGCCCTTCATGATTCGCTATTCGGCGGGCCGGCATTGGCGAAAGTTGACCGATTCGCAAAAGGCAGAACTGACCGGCGCGTTTTCCGACCTCACGATCGCGACCTATGCCGACCGGTTCAACGGCTATTCGGGCGAAAAATTCGAAATCCTCTCGGAACAGGAAGCCCGAAAGGGCCTGAAACTGGTCAAGACGGTCCTGCAAAAAACAGATGGCGAGCAGATTAAACTCGACTATCTGCTGCGGCCGACCGAAAAAAGCTGGCGCATCATCGATATCTTTCTCAAGGGCCGAATCAGCGAGCTGTCGACCAAACAGGCCGAATACAGCGCGACCCTGAAACGCCGCGGATATGACGCTCTGATCGAGATCCTGACGAAAAAAACCCAATCATTGGGCACAAGGTGAAGCGACGCGCATAGTATACAGGATTGAAATGTGACTATAATCCTCCGATGGCAAACATCCGTATCACCGTCGGCAGCATTTCCCTGGACGTGCGGTTGCTCGACACCCCCACCGCAAAGGCGGTTCTTGCCGCGCTTCCCATAAGCGCCTCCGCGATGACCTGGGGCGAGGAAGTCTATTTCACCACGCCGGTCGAGGTGCAGCGCGAGGGCGCCGCCCGCGCGGTCATGGAACCCGGTGAAATCGCTTACTGGCCGGATGGTAACGCGATTGCGATCGGCTTTGGCCCGACGCCGGCTTCCCATGGCAGCGAAATTCGCCTCGCCAGCGCCTGCAACATATTCGGCCGAGCGCTCGGCGACGTGACCTCGCTAAAGCCGATCCAGGGTGGCGAGGCCGTCACCGTAACAGTCCTGGACTAGATCAACCTGCCTTTAATTGGAATCAATTA
>JBFFGE010000136.1:0-13212 GCA_041557595.1 Alphaproteobacteria bacterium | reverse complement strand
GGGCGACATCAACCCCAGGAGATGCGCGGTGCCGCCGGAATTTCTCATTTTGTCGATGAACGCCAGGAGGGCCGGGCGGGTGGCCAGCGAGCCATCCGCCAAGGCGGTATCGATCTGCGGCAGATCCTGCAGGACGACCCGGCCGGCGCCGAGATTCATATGCCCGACTTCGGAGTTGCCCATCTGGCCGGCGGGCAGGCCGACATGCCCTTCCGAGGCATCGAGCGTGCCGCGCGGCGAGGTTGCCGTCAGCCGGTCCCACACGGGTGTGGGGGCCAGGCGGATCGCGTTGTTCTCGGTCTCGTCCCGTTCGCCCCAGCCATCGAGGATGCAGAGCAGAACGGGGCGAATGGGCGCAATTTTGGTCATCGGTGGCACTGTCGGTTTCGGCGCTGGCGGCCGGGTTGATCGATGGCCGGAGAATACTCGGATTCCTCGGAATTGGAAACGATCTCTCCCGATCCGGGGCGCGCCGGTTTCGGCGGCAAGCCGGGCGCGTTTCGGGGAAATTGGCTCACTTCCGACAATATCGGCCCGCAAAGCCGATCTTCAAGCCGCCGCCGGGGCTTCAGGCGCGATGATAGGGATGGCCCGCCAGGATGCTTTCCGCCCGATACAGCTGTTCGACCAGCATGGCGCGCGCCAGCAGATGCGGCCATGTCATCTGTCCGAGGGCTATTTCGAGGCCCGCCTCGGCGCGAAGCGCTTCATCGAGGCCGTCGGCGCCGCCGATCAGGAATGCGATATCGCGATGCCCGGAGTCCTGCCATCGGCCGAGTTGCGCGGCGAAGGACGCGCTGCTCAGGGTCTTTCCCCGCTCGTCGAGGGCGACGATCACCGCGTCCGCCGGGATCGCGGCGCGCAGCAAGTCCGCTTCGCGCTGTTTGCGTCCGGCGGTATCCAGGGGCCGCTTTTCCTCGACTTCGCGGATTTCCAATGGCCAGCGCAGGCGCCGCTTGTAGAGATCGATGAGCGCTTGCTCGGGCCCTTTTCGGGCGCGACCGACCGCGGCGATGACAATGCGCACCGGTCCGCCCGGGGGCCGGTTAGCCGGCCGAGCCGCTGATGCGATGGACGCTGTCCGGCGGCACCTGGGCCCAGAGCTTTTCCAGCTTGTAGAATTCGCGGACTTCCGGGCGGAACAGGTGGACCAATACGTCCCCTGCGTCGATCAACACCCAGTCGCAATGCGTCTGGCCTTCCACCGAAACCGGACCGAACCCCTCGGACTTGAGGCGTCGCACCAGATGTTCGGTCATCGCGCCGACATGGCGATGCGACCGTCCCGACGCCACGACCATGTGGTCGGCGATACTGGTTTTGCCTTGTAGGTCGATGATACTGGTGTCGATCGCCTGGTCGTCATCCAACGACTGCTCGATGAGCGCCAGGAGTGGTGACGATTCCGCCGAAATTGGCTTTTTCGAAGCTATGATCCGTTCCCCAATCTTTCCGTGGAAGCGCCCTTTGCTCAAGTCGCTGGCGGCGGTTCCTGCCGATCCGTGAGGCCCGCCCTTATAGCGGTCGATGAGGCCGGGTGCAATCGTACCTTCAGGAATACCCATTTGGGCGGCGCGCCGAATGCCAGGCACGGCGCCGCGTGTTCGCCCAGCCGACATCGTGCATAGCGCGAGGCGGCGCATCCCGCCAATGCTTTGAGAGAATAGCCCGGCCGCGCGAAAACCGCGATTCCGGCCAAACCGAAGATCGCCGTCCAGGATTTCCACTGCGGCATCTGCGCCAGATTGTCCGCGCCCATCAGCCAAACGAAACGGCAGTCGCGATGGCGGCGGCAGAGCGCACGCAGCGTATCGACCGTGTATCGCGTACCAAGCCGCCGTTCGAGGTCGGCAACCCGGATGCGCGGGTGGCGGGCCATGGCGGCGGCGGCGTCCAATCTTGCCGCCAGCGGCGCCATGCCCGCGCTCGTTTTAAGCGGGTTTTGCGGTGAGACGAGCCACCAGACTTCGTCCAGCGCGAGCCTCTGTAATGCCATGCGGCTGATGTGGAGGTGGCCTTCATGGGCGGGATTGAAGGAGCCGCCCAACAATCCGATGCGCCGCAACCACGCGCCGCGGCTGGGCGGTCGATCCGGGGGCGGCGTTTTCACGGGGCCGCGGAGTGAGTCGTGGACAGGGATTGCGCGGTCATCAAGGCCGTACTTGACCGTCGCCGCGCACCACGTATTTGAAACTGGTGAGCTGTTCCGCGCCGACCGGTCCCCGTGCATGCAGCTTGCCGGTGGAAATGCCGATCTCCGCGCCCATGCCGAATTCGCCGCCATCGGCGAATTGTGTCGAGGCGTTGTGCAGCACGATGCTGCTGTCGACGCGCTGGAGGAAGGCGTCCGCGGCCGATTGGTCCCCGGTGACGATCGAATCCGTGTGGTGCGAGCCGTGCCGGTTGATGTGATCGATAGCATCCGGCAGTCCATCGACCACCTTCACCGAAATAATCGCATCGAGATATTCCGTATCCCAATCCTGTTCCGTCGCCGCAACGACCCGGGGGTCGATCGCGCGCGCGCGGTCGTCGCCGCGCACCTCGCATCCGGCCTCGCTCAAGGCGTCGACGATGCCGGGGAGCTGCCTGTCGGCCGCCTCCCGGTCGATGAGCAGGGATTCGGCGGCGCCGCAGACGCCGGTGCGGCGCATTTTCGCGTTGAGGGTGACGTCGCGCGCCATCGCGGGATCGGCGGCTTCATGGACGTATATGTGACAATTGCCTTCCAGATGCGCGATCACCGGAATGCGGGATTCGGCCATCACCCGTTCGATCAGGGATTTACCGCCGCGCGGCACGATGATGTCGATCAGATCGGCCATGCGCAGCATGGCGCCGACCGCCGCCCGGTCCCGGGTCGGCACGAGCTGCACCGCGTCGACCGGAAGGTTCGCCTGGCGCAATCCGTCGCGCAGGCAGTCGGCGATCACGGTCGAGGAGTGCAGGCTTTCCGACCCGCCGCGCAGGATCGCCGCATTGCCGGCTTTGAGGCACAGGCTGCCCGCATCGGCGGTCACGTTGGGCCGGGATTCGTAGATGATGCCGATCACGCCGAGCGGCACCCGCACACGGGCGATCCGCAGACCGTTGGGACGCTCCCATTCCGCCATGATATCGCCGACCGGGTCCGGCAGATCGGCGACCGCTTCCAACCCGCTCGCCATGGCTTCGATCCTGCCCTGGTCGAGCAGGAGCCGGTCGGTCATCGCCGCGGTCAGGCCTTTTTCGCGTGCATAGGCCAAATCCTTCGCATTGGCGTCGAGCAGCGGCGCGGCGTGGCCGCGGATGGCCGCCGCGGCGGCTTGCAATGCGGTGATTTTTGCGGCGCTGTCGGCGGATGCCAATGCATGCGCCGCGTCGCGCGCGCGCATCGCGATGCGCCGTACCTGGGTTTCGACCGCATCGGCCCCTTCGGTGAGCCTATCCGTGCCGTTCGCCATCCGCCTGGTCCCTTTTATCCGTTCAGGACGAGATCGTCCCGGTGGATCATCTCGTCCCGGCCACGATAGCCAAGAATAGCCTCGATTTCACGGCTCTTGTGACCGGCAATCAAGCCGGCATCCACACTCGAATAGGCCGAGAGGCCGCGGCCGATCTCGCGCCCGCCCGCCGATTCTATGCGCACAGCGTCGCCGCGGTCGAAATTCCCGGTAACGGCGGTGACGCCCGCCGGCAGTAGGCTCTTCCCGCTGTTCAGCGCACGTTCCGCGCCCGCGTCCACGGTAACGGCGCCGACCGGATTGAGGGCGCCGGCGATCCAGGTTTTGCGGGCGGTTCGCGGCGTTGCCGCGGCCGCGAACCAGGTGCAGGGCGCGCCCGCGCCAAGGCCGCGCAACGGATGCATCGCGCGGCCGTCGGCGATCGCCATGCGGCAGCCGCCGGACGTTGCGATTCGGGCCGCCTGCAGTTTGGTCACCATGCCGCCCGAAGAATAACCCGGCGCCGCATGACCCGCCATCGCCTCGATCTCCGGCGTGATCTCCGATACCACCTCCAGCCGCTGGGCCGTCGGATGGTGGCGCGGATCCTTGTCGTACAGACCGTCGATATCGGATAGCAGGATCAGGCTTTCCGCCGATACCATCGCGGCAACGCGGGCGGCCAACCGGTCGTTGTCGCCGAACCGGATTTCCGCCGTGGCCACGGTGTCGTTTTCGTTGATCAGCGGCACCGCCCGCAAGGCCAGAAGCTGCACCAAGGTGCTGCGGGCGTTGAGGTGGCGTCGCCGTTCCTCCGTGTCGTCCGGCGTGAGCAGGATCTGCGCCACCGTAATATTGTGCGGCGCCAGCGCCTGTTGGTAGGCGTGCGCGAGCCGGATCTGGCCGGTCGCCGCCGCCGCCTGCTTTTCTTCCAGGCGCAGCGATCGGCTGGTGTCCGTTAGTCCGAGATGGCGGCGGCCGGCGGCGATCGCGCCCGACGAGACGACGAGGACCTCCCGTCCCTGACGCTGGCATTCGGCGATGTCTTCCGCCAGGGCGTTCAGCCAGTCCTGACGAATCACGCCGGTCGCATCGTCCACCAGCAGGGACGATCCGATCTTCACGACCAGGCGTTTGCCTATGCCGTGCAATTCGGTCATGGCGTCCAGGTCCGGCTTGTGGTTTCGGCCGTCCGCTCGACCGCGGCCGCGGCTTCGCCGGAGCGGTGGCGGTCAATCGTCGCCAGGAGCGCGCGCAGGACCGATTCAACGCCGTCGCCCGCGACCCCGGACAAGGCGAGCACCGGGGCCGATGCGACGGCTTCGAGCGCCGCGCTTCGGTCGGCGATTTCGGCTTCCGTCATGGCGTCGCATTTGTTCAGGCCGATAATTTCGGGCTTTTCCGCAAGGCCGGCGCCGTAGGCCTGCAACTCGTGCCGAATGGTCCGGTAGGCCTGGCCGACGTCGGGCTGGGTACCTTCAATGAGGTGCAGCAACACGCTGCAGCGCTCGACATGGCCGAGAAAGCGGTCGCCCAGCCCCTGTCCCCGATGGGCGCCTTCGATCAGCCCGGGGATGTCGGCCAGCACGAATTCGCGTCCGTCGACATAGACCACGCCGAGTTGCGGGTGCAGGGTGGTAAAGGGATAGTCGGCGATCTTGGGCGTGGCGCGTGTCGTCGCCGAGAGGAAGGTCGATTTTCCGGCATTGGGCAGGCCGACCAACCCGGCATCCGCCAACAACTTCAGGCGCAGCCAGATCCACATGTCGCTGCCGGCCGCGCCGGGATCGGCCCGCCGCGGCGCCCGGTTTGTCGAACTCTTGAAATGCAAATTGCCGTATCCGCCGTCGCCGCCTGCGAGCAGCACGATCCGCTGCCCGACCGCGGATAGGTCGGCGAGCAGCGTCTCGTTGTCCTCGGCCAAGATCTGCGTCCCCGCGGGGACGTGCAGAACCGCCGGATCGCCCGCGCCGCCCGAGCGCTGCTTACCCTGGCCGTGCTGGCCGCTTTTGGCGCGAAAATGCTGGCGGTAGCGGTAATCGATCAAGGTATTGAGCCCGTCGACCGCCTCCACGATAACGTCACCACCGCGGCCGCCATTGCCGCCATCAGGTCCGCCGCGCGGAATATTGCGCTCGCGGCGAAAGGACAGGCATCCGGCGCCGCCATTGCCGCTCTCGACGTATATCTTGGCCTGGTCGAGGAATTTCATCTTTGCACCGGTTGGTTTTCGGTCTGGTCGCGGATCAACGCGTATCGGCGAACGTCCACGTCCTTACCACGCGCGGTTGACCATGAATATCCGTCATTCAGATAGCGGAATCCACACTTCCGGAGCACCCGTCCGGACGCCTCGTTGCCGGCATGGTGCTGCGCCCGCAGCTTTTCGGCGCCGAGCTCCTCGAACGCGAACCGCACGACGCGGTCGGCGGCCTCGGTGGCGATGCCCTGGCCCCACCAGGGTTCGCCAATCCAATAGCCGAGTTCGAATTCCTTGTCTGCGCAGCGCATGACGCCAACGGCGCCGGCCAGCCGATCCGCAAAATCGATGGCGAAACCATAGGCCGTGCCGTCGGCGCGCGCCGCATCCTGGCCGGCAATCCAGGCTTCGGCCGCGCCGTCCGGATAGGGGTGGGGGATGCGTGCGGTCATGCGCGCCACGTTCCAATTGCCGGCAAGGACCTGCACCGCCGGGGCATCTTCAAGCCGGAACGGCAGGAGCGTAAGCCGGTTTGTTTTCAGGAGTATATCCACGAACCTGCCCTCCATCGGGAGGAATGAAAAAGGGAGATGGCCCGCCATCTCCCTCCGCAATTCGGTTCGTGCTTCGCTGGGAGCCACCATCGGTGGCTCCTCCACCGAGTTTATTCCGCTGCCGGTACGCCGGCCGGTTCCACATGTACGGTGGTTCGCACGCGTGTCTTGTGAAACGAAACCTTGCCGTCGACCAGTGCGAACAGCGTATGGTCCTTGCCCATGCCGACATTGCGGCCGGGATGAACCTTGGTGCCGCGCTGACGCACGATGATATTGCCGGGGATCACGACCTCGCCGCCGTATTTCTTGACGCCGAGCCGCCGGCCCGCTGAATCGCGGCCGTTTCGTGAACTGCCGCCTGCCTTTTTATGTGCCATCGGGCTTACTCCTTGGGCTTCTTGGCCGCCGGTTTCTTCGCCGCGGGTTTCTTCGTCGGCGGCTTTTTGGCCGCGGGTTTTGCGGCCGGCTTCTTCGCTGCCGGTTTCTTTGCCGCCGGCTTTTTAGCCGCCGGTTTCTTCGCGGCAGGCTTGGCCTTGGTTTCGGGCTTGTCTTCCGGCTTTTTGGCGGCCGGTTTCGCCGCCGGTTTCGCAGCCGGTTTTGCCGCGGGCTTGGTCTCGGCCTTCGCTTCTGGCTTCGCCTCAGGCGCCGGCTTGGCCTCCGCCTTGGGCGCTGTCGCCGGTGCGGCTGCCGCTGCTTTGGGCGCCGCGGCCGCGGCCGTTTTCGCCGGCTTCTTGCCGTCGGTCAGAATATCGGTGATCCGCAGCATGGTTACCAGTTGGCGATGGCCCCGCGTCCGGCGGTAGTCCTTGCGGCGCTTTTTCTTGAAAACGAGGATTTTCTTGCTGCGCGTCTGCGTCACGACCTCGGCGGCGACCGTCGCGCCATCGACCAGCGGCGTCCCCGTGGTGTGGTCCTTGCCGTTGCCGACCAACAGGACTTCGGTCAACTCCACCGATGCGCCGTTTTCCGCGTCGAGTTTCTCGACTGCGATGACGTCGTCCTTGGCAACCTTGTACTGTTTGCCGCCCGTCTTGATCACTGCATACATGGATCTGTCACTCGATGCCGCCCGCGCCTTCGGCTGCCGGGGGAAATCCCTAATATCGGATGGGTTTGAGGCTAATTATCTCGCGGCGGGACTATACCCGCGCGGGCGCGCGAGTCAACGGTTTTACGGCGATATGGCGCGGGCGCGCCCAGGATCGCGTCGCACCGCTCGGGCGTGTCAGGCGGCGGCGAGATCGAACACTTCGGTTGCCGGGCCGTCGCTTTCCCATCCCTGGACCAGCAGCCGGCCTGAGGCCGGATTGGCCACGACGCTGAGCCGGGTGTCCGGGTTGAGAACCGGATCGATCAGCCAATCGAAATCCGCCTGTGCGCTGCGGCACAGGCCGCTCATCATGCGGCGCCGCCGCGGGCTGTCGATGCCGCGCGGACGGCCGCGCAGGCCCTTGGTCAGCCAGTGATTTGCCGCGCTGGCAGGCGCTTCATGCAGCCAGGCGCGGGTTTCCGTCCGTTCGATGACGCAGCCTTCGCCGGCACCGGTACCGGTCAGGACGAAGAAGGCGGGCAGGGCGAGCGGGCTGCTTTCGAGAAGGTCCTTGGCTTCTTCATAGCTGGCGCAGGTCTCCAGCACTTTCCGGGCGAGATGCACCGGCGGCAGGTGGGCGCTGCGGAACACGCGAAACCGGTTGGCGGTCCAATCGGCGAACAGCGGCAGATAGCCGCGCCGGACCAATGGCGCCTGGTTGATCGCAAGCGCAAACCGGCCCGGCGCCATGCCGGTGACGACGCCGACGAATCCGGGCCAGGTGATGTTGATGAAATCGCCGGCCGGACCCGACTGGCGGGCCAGCACCACGTGGCGCCCAAGGCCCTTGAACGGCCAATCCAGGGTCCGCAACATGCGCATCCCCGAACCGGACGGGTCCGCCGCCACGCCGGTCGTGCAGCCCCATTCGAAACAGAGGTTCATGAACCAGATCCCGGTCGGCAGCCGTTGGGCGATCGCGTCGATTTCGTCGTAATGGGGATTGCCGGACCGCCGTGCCCAGCGCCGCGACAGCCGGTCCATCATGGGGAGCAGCGGACCGGGCAGCATTTTATGGCCGGCGCGGATCAATTCCGCGGCGGCCACGCCATGGCTGTCCAGCAGCGCGGCCGGATGGGAGGCGTCCCTGTCGAGGAACGGGATCGTCGGTCGCGGTTGAGGCTGTGTCATACGGGGAATGTGGGCGAAAGGGACTTAATTTTCAATGAACCCGGGTGGATGGCGAGACCGGTTCCGATGTCGGGCCCGATGCTTCCAGGGTGGGGCGAAGACAACGCTCCGAAAGGTTGAATACTTGCGGCGGATCGCGGGTTCGGGTAGGGTCCGCCGCGTTTCGGGCCGGGCGCAACGCCCGTGTCCAAGCCGACCGCGGAGAGGTGCCGGAGTGGTCGAACGGGGCGGTCTCGAAAACCGTTGTGCGTGTGAGCGCACCCAGGGTTCGAATCCCTGTCTCTCCGCCATTAGATTTCTATAACAATCTGTTATATATAATTAATATTCAATATTAATTCGAATAGTCCCACATTTAGTACCACGCTACGTTCCCGTTAAGAGCAGACGACAGCATGTTTGGGCGGTTAGGTTGCCTACGCCTAAGCATTTATCAGGCCGTGGACGTATCGGCGGCGCTTACGGCTTGGTCTCGGTATTCCTGCTCGTTGCAATTGGCGCGGATGCAAACTGGTCTATCTCGCCTACTGTCCGCTAGATCGGGGGGTGGAGCCCCCCTCTAGCCTTCGCGCAGTTACGCTAGTTCCACCTCTCTAACCCAGCCCAAAAACTCGCCGCTCTAGCGGAGCCCAAAAACTCGGGAGTCCGCTTTCGCACGGATTATGTCCGGTCTACACCCAGGTGCGGACATTCCAGACGCCGCACGCGACTTCCGCTGATGACCCCAACCGGACGTAGCGAAAACAATACAACTGGTCAAAGAAAGCAGACTGTGGTGTGCCTGCCGCTTCATTGGAAGTTGGCCTATCTAGCGCGATGTAGCGCCTAGGCCACGGCAATCAGAAGCGCCGCGCCCCATACAAGAAGCCCGAGGCCCGACAGCGATGCCAGCCAGTGGCCCGGGGGAACGGTCTTTTCGAGCAGCACGAACAACGCCAATCCGGCGATCCAGTACAGGTTCATGACGCCGCCGAAGAACAGCAGCGCCATCAGCGCCCAGCAGCAGCCGAGGCAGTAGAGTCCGTGATGGACGCCCATGCGGAACGCGCCCCACCGGCCGGTCCGCCAGTGATGTGAAATGAAGTCGATGGGTCCGCGACAATGGCGGAGACAAGCATGCTTGAGCGGCGAAAGCTGGTAGACTCCGGCGAGGACCAGCAGCACGCCTCCGAACACCGCGTTGCGGCTCGCCATCATTGGCGAAAGCAGCTCCGCCCGCTCCAGGCCCCATTGCAGCGTCACCGCCAGGGCGCTGAACCCGCCCCAGGCAACCAGATACGCGCCCGCAAACACCGCGGTGGGAACGAACGGTCCGCCCTTCGCTCGGTTCCGGCGGTTGACCAGCGCGAACAGCAGGATCATCGGCGCGGCACTCGGCAGCATCATCGCTACCATCATCACCCACCACATCACCAGCATCAGCAGGGCGTAGCCGAGCGTCCACGCCGCCGGCAAGGTCATCGCTGCCAACCCGCCGCTAGACATGCGTGTCATCTCGACGGCTGACATGCCCATCCCCGCGCCCGCGAGGATGTAGACCCACGCCAGCGCGCTCACCGCCACCAGACCCGCGACAACGATAGCGCGGTCGCGTTTCAACAGGGAATCGAGCATGGTCGTTTCCGGTATTTTCAGCACGCCCTACGCGAAAACGGGGCCACGCCGGCGACGCGGCCCCCGCTATCCTATCAGCGAACGACGCCGCTGGTGGAGAGATGCAGCTCCGCGAATTGCCCATAGCTGTCAGTCAGTTCCATCGGAATTGCGCCAGTCGATTTGCTGGTGCCGCTGCCGATTTCGGCGATCGCATATTCGAAGCCATGAGGTAGGTCGATCCGCGCCCGGTGTTCATCACCCGAAACCGGATTCCGGATCGGCTCGCCACGCGATTCGATAAGGCCGGGCACGACAAACGATGCGCGGCGCGCATCCACGTCGACCTCGAGTTTGATCTCGCTGTAGACGGGATCGAGCACCTTGCTCATCGTCGTCGCAAACACGGCCCACATCGTGGCTCCCGGCTCGGTTTCCTCGCCGTGCAGGATCTTCTCCAGCGCCTTGCGTTGCGCGTCATCCGCGCGTTCGTCGATGATCGCCTGCATGGTTCCGTCGCCATGATGGATCGGGCCCGGCCAGGACACGACGAGTGCAGCCCGTAGGCCGTCCAGTCGCGTCTCACCGAAATGCCCTTCGTCGATCTCGTAACCGACCACAGCACGGCAGTCGCCGTAAGTCGGCAGCGCGTTGAACTGACACGGGCAGCCATAGGCGCAGTTGCAATTCGCGAATTCTCGCCCTTTGATTTTCCAGTCTACATGTGCCATTGCTTCCTCCTTTGCATGCACAATCGTTCATGCCGGGGGCCCGCGTGGCGGTCAGACCAGTCAGTCAGCCAAAAGAGCGCTAGGGTGGCCCTCGCCATTCGTCCCGGCACGCGTCAGGCTTATTGCCCTATTATTCTTTTCTGTATCTGGGCGAATTTCCGCATACGGGCGACGCGGGCGCAATAGGAAATTGAAAATCGATTCAGGGATATCGTGGACTCCTCCAGCGCCCTCCCAGGATGAGCGACGTAAACCCCAACAAACTTCCTAAATTGGCTAGAAGCGGACTTCCGAACAGCGTTAAGTAAAGTCCGCTCTTCACCCAACCGCGGACATTCGGGCTACGATGTCCTCTTTGCCACGGATTTCGTCCGCTCTACACCCAGGGGCGGACATGACAGCGACGGCGCGCGACTTCCGCTTCAGTACAGGAACCAGGATTTTTCGAAACCGTTGCGGCGCTCATTCCACCCCCGAACCTTTGATTTCCTTATCAAACACGTCCTTTACGAATGGCATCGATTTCCATTCTGGATCAGGCGGTGAGTAACCATCACGAGGCAGGTAGACCGATTCTGATTCTGTTACCATTTTCGGGATATAGCGCGGACAGTTCGTGAAGATATGTTCGGCGGTGACGCGCACGAGCCGTTTCGCACCGGGCAGGTTCGCAATCGCCTCATCTGACTCGTCGATCTCCGCGTGGCCGCTGATGCGAAGCCGGCCCGCCTTGTTGAAGAGTTTGCCGTCGAAACGCACGAACAGGAGGCCGACGCGAGGACTGCGCCCGATGTTTCCGAGGCTGCGATACATCCTATTTCCGTCGTAGTCAGGCCAGGCGACAACGTTCTCACCGATTACGCGGACGAAGCCGGGTTCACCTCCCTTGAAGGAGCAATCAACACTTTCCGGCGTCGCTGTTGAAAGGAAAAAGAAAGGCGATGTTTCGATACATTCGCGGTCCTCAGCGTTGAATTTGGTTCGGACGCGATTGGCCGCCAGTCGGTCGGGGATGGCCCTCCCTTCGTAACGGTCCTGCATCTCCCTCATGCCGTCATGGTAGAATTCCATCGCAAAGCCTCCTCGAGCCATCGTCCGACTTGTCGAAGCGATCCCGAATTACGATACCAGCACGTGCTTTCAACTTTGAAGTCTGAATGTCTGCTAATGGCCCGGCTCGAACCATGAGCCCCAAGTGCTGAACTCTACTCGTGGGCCTGCCCGGCATTGGAAGCTGATGCGCTGACCCGAGCGGTACCGCGCTGGTCTCCTCGCATGGGCTCGGTTATTTTTGCACGCTCGAAAGCGAGCGGAGGAAACTTGGCGATGGGAGCCTGGGGCGGTGGACTCTACGACAGCGACTTTGCGCTCGATCTCAAGGGATCTATCAAAGGTTTGCTCCGCGCGCCGCTTTCTGAGGACGAGGTCGTTGCCGAGATCTGGGCCTCGCACGGGGAGAACGCCGTGGCGGCGGACGCGTTCGACTACTGGCTGGTTCTCGCCGACCAGTTCGAGCGCCGCGGCATTCGGCGACAGGACGTCTTCGAGCGCGCTATCGCGATCATTAAGGCTGGCGAGGACATGGCCATGCTCAAGGAGCTGGAGGCCGAACCGAATACGATCTCCGAGCGGCGCAAGGAAATGACGAAGCTCATGGAGCGGCTGCGCAACCCGCGGCCGGCGAAGCCGCGCCGGCCATTGAAGAACCCGCAGCCGCTACTCCTCGAGCCCGGCGAGGCGCTAACCTGGCCGACCGATCGGGGTGACTCGATCAACCCATATGTTTCCGAAGATTTGCTCTGGAAGCTCGGCGGCTTCACGCAGAACGGCTGGGGCTTCGGAATCGTCACCGAGGCAGGCCATCACTACCATGTGCTCGCATACTACGCGGTGCAGGTGCTGAAATGGCGCCGGGCAGAGCGACCGTCGCCCGAGCTTGCGGTGCACTGCCCACGTTCGGCCCACCACTATGGCACGATCAGTAAGCTGCACCTGAAGCGCGCCCGGGTCGAGCGGCTCGGCCGTGTTCCGGACAAGGCCGTCGGGCCACCGCCGGAGCCTAACGTAGCACGCCAAAGCTCCCGCCGGGCCGCGCTTCAGGATATCGGGCTCTCGGATGCGTTCGCGCTGGACGCTTGGAACAGGTGGGTCTGGCCGGACCTGAAATTCGTTTTCCCCGCACCGTCGGGTGCCCCACTCGACCCGGACGAGCCGGACCAGCGCCCCGGGCCCGACGACCACTTGGCGGAGCCCGGCTGACTCGACGTTTGGCTCGGCAGAGGTGAGGCGGCGCGGACACTGATCACTCCGTCTAACTGCGGTTTTCACACCAACCGCAAGCCACGGCCCCCCCATTTGTCCGCTTCTGGCTGCCGATTCAACCGATCGCCGCAACACACTCGTCGAACTTCTCAGCGGGTGAAAAGTAGTTCAAGGTCTTTCTCGGTCTCTCGTTGAGTTCCCGCGCGACAGCGTTGAGCTTGTCCTG
>JBFFGE010000135.1:0-13220 GCA_041557595.1 Alphaproteobacteria bacterium | reverse complement strand
GCTGGACCTGGCCGAATACAAGCGCCGCCAGGCGCCGCCTGGCGTCAAGATTTCGAGCCGCGCCTTCGGCCGCGACCGCCGCTACCCGATCACCAACGCGTTCCGGAAAATCCTCTAGCGCCCTCTGCATGGAAGACCCGATGAGCCTGCAAATCCACAACACCGCCAGCCGCCGCAAGGAGGCGTTCGAGCCGATCGATCCGGCCCATGTGCGGGTTTATGTGTGCGGGCCGACGGTCTATGACCTGGTGCATATCGGTAACGGCAGGGCCGTGGTCGTCTTCGATGTGCTGTACCGGCTGCTGCGCCACCTGTTCCCGAAGGTTACCTACGTTCGCAACATCACGGACGTGGACGACAAGATCAACGCCCGCGCCAAGGAAACCGGCGAGGATATCCGGGTGCTGACCGGCCGCACCGCCGATCAGTTTCATGCGGATGTGGCGGCGCTCGGTAATCTGGAACCGGATATAGAGCCGCGCGCGACCGACCATATTGCGGAAATGATCGACATCATCTCCACGCTGATCGCCGGCGACTATGCTTATGTCGCCGACGGCCATGTGCTGTTCCATGTGCCCTCGATGCCCGACTACGGCAAACTGTCGGGCCATACCCGCGACGAGCTGATTGCCGGCGCCCGGGTCGAGGTCGCGCCGTACAAGAAAGATCCGGCGGATTTCGTTTTGTGGAAACCGAGCGAGCCTGATCTGCCCGGCTGGGACAGCCCCTGGGGCCGCGGCCGGCCGGGCTGGCATATCGAGTGCTCCGCCATGAGCATGAAATACCTCGGCACGGATTTCGATATTCATGGCGGCGGCCGCGATCTGATCTTTCCGCACCATGAAAACGAGATAGCGCAAAGCCGCTGCGCCAATCCGGATACGCATTTCGCGAAATACTGGATGCACAACGGCTACCTGATGGCCGAGGGCGAGAAGATGTCAAAATCTCTCGGCAACTTCTACACCATCAACGAATTGCTGCAGGAATTCCCGGGCGAGGCGATCCGCCTGACATTGCTGCAGACCCATTACCGGCAGCAGCAGGATTTCGTGAAGGACAATCTGCGTCAGGCCAAGGCGACGCTCGACCGGTTCTACGGCGCGCTGCGGAATGTCGCCGATATCGAACCGGCGGACGGCCCGGCGACCGCAGTCGTCGACGCCTTGTCCGACGATCTGAATACGCCGGCGGCCCTGGCGGCGCTGCACGCATCCTTGACCGCACTCAACAAGGCGGAGGATGCGGGCGAAAAAGCAGTGCGTAAAGGGGAGCTCCTGGCCGGCGGCGCGCTGCTGGGCCTATTACAGCAGGATCCGGAAAACTGGTTCCGGGGGACGTCCGGCGAAAACGGCGGTCTGGACGACCCGGCGATCGACGCCTTGATTGCGCGCCGCGCCGAGGCCCGCGCGGCGCGGGATTTTGCGGAGAGCGACCGGATTCGCGACGAGCTCGCGGAAAATGGCATACTCCTGGAAGACACGCCGGACGGCACCATCTGGCGGCGCGCCTGATCTGACGGCGGCTGCCGGTGTCCGCCGGAGTCCGCCGCCTAGAACAGGGAACGTATCGACATGCTCAAGGGAAAGACCGCGCTGATCACCGGTTCGATCGGAGGGATCGGCTATGGCACCGCTCAGGCGCTCGCCAAACAGGGCTGCAACATCATGCTCAACGGTTTCGCCGATGCCGACGAGATCGAAAGGAAGCGCGCGGCGCTCGAAGCCGATTTCGGCGTCAAGGCGGCCTATCACGGCGCGGATCTGCGGCACCTCGGAGAAATCGAGGCGCTGGTCGCCGATACGGCAAGCACCCACGGGCCGGTCGATATCCTGGTCAACAATGCGGTGGTCCGGCACTTCGGGAATATCGAGGACTTCAAGACCGAGGATTGGCATCACGCGCTCGACGTCAATCTGACCGCCGCGTTCCACCTGATCCGGCTGACCCTCGGCGGCATGCGCCAGCGCGGCTTCGGCCGCATCGTCAACCTCGCCTCCACGCTGGGCATCATCGCGATGCCGGGCCGCATCGACTACATCGTCACCAAGACCGCGTTGATGGGCCTGACCCGTGGCATCGCCCTCGAGACACAGAAGGACCCGGACGTGACGGTGAACGCGGTGTGCCCCGGCGCGGTGCGCACGCCGGCGGCCGAGAAGCGGATCCGCGAGCTCGCCGATGCCAAAGGCATCGACCTCGACGAGGCGGCGCGCGAATTCGTCGCCGGCCGGCAGCCGAGCGGGCGCTTCATCGAGCCGGAGAAAATCGGCGGGGTGATCGCCTTCCTGTGCAGCGACGCGGCGCGCGAAATCACCGGCACCTCGATCCCGATCGACGACGCCTGGACGATTTCACCCTGAGGCAATTTGCTGGTCCATTTCTTGTTCGAGATGGCTCGGATGAAACGGACTCACGTTGTTGCTGCGCAAATACGTCGTCGCGAACCGTTTCGGTTCGCTCGGGATTTGCGCTACTCCGCAGCGGCGGCGGGCGGCGTGAAGGCGGTGACTGCGGGCGCCTCGCCGC
Source organism: Alphaproteobacteria bacterium (assembly GCA_041557595.1). Taxonomy (GTDB): domain Bacteria; phylum Pseudomonadota; class Alphaproteobacteria; order UBA8366; family UBA8366; genus JAOTYV01. The sequence goes on along the minus strand of JBFFGE010000135.1, from coordinate 10,688 downwards.
TATAGGCCTCGACCTCGACCAGGGCGCTATGGGCGATTGGCCCCTGCGCCAGCCGAGAGGTGCCGCGGTCCGGCGTCAGCACGTTCGGGTTGCCGTGCTTGTCGAGCCCGCCCGGCTCCACCGGGTCGTACCACGCGCCGGTCGCCAGCCGGATCACGCCCGGCCGGATATCGTCGGAAAGCACCGCGCCGGCCAGGACCTCGCCCCGGTCGTTGAACACCCGCACCACGTCGCCGTCGGCGATGCCGCGCGCCGCGGCGTCCGCCCGGTTGAGCACGGCGGGTTCGCGGCCGCCGATCTTGCCGGCCATGCTGACCGGACCGAAATCGTTCTGCGCATGCAGTTTGTGCTGCGGCTGGTTGGAAATCATGTGCAGCGGAAAATCCTTCGCGCGCGCGCCGCCGAGCCACTCCTCGGGCTCCATCCACATCGGATGCCCGGGGCAGTCGTCGTATCCATACCCCGCGATCGTCTCCGAAAAGATTTCGATTTTGCCCGATGGCGTTTTTAGCGGGTGGGTGTCCGGGTCCTGCCGGAACGCGGAGAATTGCACGAAATGCTTCGTCGGCTCCGGCGTTTCCACATAGCCCATCTTCCAGAATTCGTCGAAATCCGGCAGCTCGATGCGTTTCTTCGCCGCCTGCTGGCGCGATACGTTATAGAGGTGGCGCAGCCATTCGGTTTCGTCGCGGCCTTCGGTGAACTGTTCCTTGAAGCCGAGACGGTCGGCGAGGTTGCTGAAGATGTCGAAGTCGTTGCGCGCGCCGCCGACCGGATCGGCGCCTTGCTGCATTGCAATCAGGAAACGGTCGCGCGAGCTAGCGCCGATGTCGTTACGCTCCAGCGTCGTGGTCGCCGGCAAGACGATGTCGGCATAGCGCGCGGTCGCAGTCCACCAGATCTCGTTGACGATGATCGTGTCGGGCTTTTGCCACGCCTTCACCAACCGGTTCAAATCCTGGTGATGATGGAACGGATTGCCGCCGCACCAATAGACCAGACGGGTGTCGGGATAGGTCAGATCCATACCGTTGAACTGATAGGGTGCGCCAGGATTGAGCATCATGTCGGAAATCCGCGCCACCGGGATGAAGCTGCGCGCCGGATTTTCGCCGGTCGGCATCGCCGGCACCGCGAAACTTTCGACCGGATTGCCGTATCCGTGCATGCTGCCATAGCCGAAGCCGCAGCCGCCGCCGGGCAGGCCGATCTGGCCCAGCATGGCGGCGAGCGTCGCCGTCATCCAGTAGGTTTGTTCACCGTGTTCGCCCCGTTGCAGCGAATAGGCGGTGCCGATCATGGTGCGGCCGCGCGCCATGCGCCGCGCGAGCCCGCGGATGGTTTCGGCCTCGACCTCGCAGATCGCCGCCGCCCAATCGGCGGTCTTCGGCTGACCGTCGGTCTCCCCCATCAGATAGGGCTGAAACCGGTCGTAGCCGGTGCAGAATCTCGTCAGGAAATCCGTATCGTGCAGGCCTTCCTCGACCAGCGTATGGGCGATGCCGAGCATCAGGGCGACATCGCTGCACGGGCGCGGCCGGATCCACTCGGCGTCGAGAAAGTCGGCGGTGTCGTCCTTGATCGGCGTGATGCTGACGAATTCGAGACCGGATTCCTTTAACTTGAGCAGCCATTTATGGGCCGCGTGTTCGCCCATGCCGCCGGGCTCGACCTGGGTGTTCTTGAGCCCGATGCCGCCGAACGAGATGAACAAATCGCCATGCTCCAGAACGCTGTCCCACGACGTGAAGGGGCCGCGTCCCAAGCCCTTGTCGCCGAAAATATAGGGCAGGATCGCGTGGCCCGCCGCATTGCTGTAGCTGTAGACCTGGGCGGTGAAGCCGCCGAACATGCCGAGAAATCGCTGGAGTTGGGTCTTGGCATGGTGAAAGCGGCCGGCGCTCGCCCAGCCGTAGGAACCGCCGAAGATCGAGGCGTTGCCGTAGCGGTCCTTCACCCGTTGCAATTCGGCCGTCACCAGGTCGAGCGCCTTATCCCAGGAAACCGGGATAAAGGGCTCGTTCCCGCGCATTTCGGTCTTTGCGCCAGGACCGTGCTCCAGCCAGCTTGCCCGCACCATCGGCTGGGCGACCCGCGTATCGGAATAGAGCGCATCGGGGATCGACTGGATCAGCGGCGAGGGGTGCGGGTCTTTCTCGAAGGGCTCGACGCCGACCACGCGGCCATCCTCCACCACCGCCCGGAAGGCGCCCCAATGCGAGGAATGCATGCTTTTTCGGGTCGTTTTTTCCTGTTCGGCCATCGCGGAGACGCTCCCAATCGCTGATTTCCGGACCGCCCGATGCGGCCGCGGAGTCCCCTGATTTGATACCGGAAAACCGCCGATCTCGCCAGAGCATATGGAAGCGTGTATGTAAGGGCCGCCCGGCGATCTCCGCCGGAGCATCATTCTTGGGGGAATGCCATGGCCGAACCGATTCACGGTCCCACCTCGCACAGTTATTTTTCGCAACGGCTGCGTCTGCATTATGTGGACTGGGGCAATGCGGATGCGCCGCCGATGATTCTGGTCCATGGCGGGCGCGATCACTGCCGCAATTGGGACTGGGTCGCCGAGGCGCTCCGCAACGACTACCACATCATTGCGCCGGATCTGCGCGGTCATGGGGATTCTCAGTGGATGGTCGGCGGCGGCTACATGGCGGCGGACTACATTTACGATATCGCCCAGCTTCTGCATCAGACCAAGCTGACGCCGGTGACCATTATCGGCCACTCGCTCGGCGCGGCGATCAGTCTGCGCTATGCCGGGCTCTATCCCGAAAACGCGGTCAAGGTGGTGGCGATCGAAGGCGTCGGACGGCCGCCGGAACTGAGCAAGCATGACACGGGCAGGCCGGCATCGGAACGGATGCGCGAATGGGTCGATACGCTGCGCAGCACCGCCGGCCGCAACCCGCGAGAATACGACACCCTGGAGGATGCCTGGCAGCGCATGCAGGAGGCGAACCCGCACCTCACGCCGGAGCAGGCGCGGCACCTTACCGTTCATGGCGTCAACCAGAACGAGGACGGCACTTATAGCTGGAAGTTCGACAACTACATCCGCGTCAACTCCCCCTTTACGATGGGCGGCGAGGCCACCCGCGAATTGTGGTCGTCGATCACCTGTCCGACCTTGCTGATCCACGGCACGGACAGTTGGGCGACAGATCCGCGATCGGACGGGCGGGATAAGTACTTCCAGAATGTCGAGGTCGCCGAGGTCAAGGATGCCGGCCATTGGGTGCACCATGACCAGCTCGACGTGTTCCTGAACCTGGTGCGCAACTTTCTCGCCGATTGACAGGGCGCGGCTGCCATGGCGGTGTGGCCGTCCGACTATGGTAACGCCTGGCAAGGAGAATATTGATGTGGCCACGCACCGATTTGCTGGACCTGCTTGGAATCGCCCATCCGATTGTTCAGGCGCCGATGGCCGGATCGACCAATCCGACATTGGCGTCGGCGGTCTCCAACGCCGGCGGGCTCGGCTCGCTCGGCTGCGCGCGACATGATGCCGATGCATTGCGGGCGGATTCGGAAGCGATCCGCCTGTCGTCCAACAAGCCGTTCAATCTGAATTTCTTCGTGCACGCGCCGCCGGTCGAAGACGCCGTCGCGACGGCCGCCATGCAGGCCCGTCTCGCGCCCTATTTCGATGAGCTGGATGCGGGCGCGGTACCCGATCCGTACCCGCTGTTCACGCCGTTCGACGACAGTATTCTCGAAACCTTGCTGGCGCTGCGTCCGCCGGTCGTGAGCTTTCACTATGGTCTGCCTGATCGGGCGGCGGTGACGGCGTTGAAAGAGGCCGGCGTTATCCTATTGTGTTCGGCCACCACGGTCGCGGAGGCGCGCGAGCTCGAGGCGAGCGGCGTCGACGCCGTCATCGCCCAGGGTTTCGAGGCGGGCGGTCATCGCGGCACGCTACGGCCGCCCTACGAGAAGGGCAGCGTCGGTACGATGGCCTTGGTGCCGCAGGTGGCCGACGCGGTGAACGTGTCGGTCGTCGCCGCGGGTGGCATCGCCGATGGCCGCGGCATCGCCGCCGCCTTCGCCTTGGGCGCGAGCGGCGTGCAGATGGGCACGGCTTTTCTCTCCTGCCCGGAATCCGGTGTCGATCCGGCCTATCGGGCGGCGCTGCTCGAAGGCGCGGACGATGCAACACAGGTGACCAGCGTAATTTCCGGCCGCCCCGCCCGGGGTCTGCGCAACCGCTATGTCCGGGAAATGGCCGATCAGGAAGACGCTGCGCTCGACTTTCCGCTGCAATACAGCCTGACCACGCCGCTCATTGCGGCCAGCCGCGAACGCGGGTCGGAAGATTTCGCGGCCATGTGGGCGGGCCAGGCGGTGGGGTTGAACCGGGCGATGCCGGCCGCCGATCTGGTCGAGACGCTGGTGGACGAAGCGCAGGCGGTGTTGGGCGACACTTAAATTACGTTTGGATCGTCATGCCCGCGAAAGCGGGCATCCAGATGACACTGATCCTTCCCGGATTCCGGATCGTCGCGCGGCGCCGTCCGAAACGACGATGGAAAATGAATTAACTGCCCGACCCCAGTATGCCCACCGCCTCGATTTCCACCGTCAACTCCGGGCGCACCAGCTTGCTGATTTCGATCAGCGTCGAGACCGGGTAGTCGCCGGTAAAGAATTCCCGCCTTGCCTTCCACACGGCGTCGCGGTCGTTGATGTCGGTGAGGTAGATCAGCACCTTGACCACGTCGTTCATGCCGCCGCCGGCGGCTTCCATCAGGTGCTGGATCTTCCGGAAAATCGCCACCGCCTGTTCGTAGGCGCCGCCGGCCGGCATGTCGTCGAAGTCGGCGCCGCGCGCGGTCATGCCGGCTATGTAGACCTGATTGCCGATCACCAGGCAGTTCGACCAGGTGTCCTTCGGCGGCTCGCCCACATGCTCGCTGATGACGCGGCGTTTCTTGGCTGGTGTCGTGTCGCCCATGTCGCTCTCCCTTCGGGTTTGTTTTACAGCAGGCCGCGCGACCGGAAACTTTCGTGCCCGTTGCGGCCGATCACCAGGTGATCGTGCAAGACGATGCCGATCTTGCCCAGCGCTTCCTGCAGTTCCTTGGTCATTGCGATGTCGCCCTGGCTCGGCGTCGGGTCGCCGGAGGGGTGGTTGTGGACGACGATCAGGGCGGTCGCGCCCAGCTCAAGCGTTCGCTTCACCACCTCGCGGGTGTAGAGCGGAGTGTGGTCGACGGTGCCGCGCTGCTGCACTTCGTCGGCGATCAGCACGTTCTTCCGGTCGAGGAACAGCAGGCGCAGTTGTTCGACCTTTTCATGCGCCATCGCGGCGGAGCAGTAGTCGATCAGCTGGTCCCAGGAACCGAGGACATCCTTGCGCAGCACCCGCTGCTGCAGCAGGCGAACGGCGGATGCCTGGGCGAGCTTCAGCGCCGCCACGGCGCCGTCGCCCATGCCCCTGACCGCGGTAAGCTGGCCCGGCTCGGCAGCGATCACGCCGGCGTAGTTGCCGAATTTGTCGAGCAGTGCCTTGGCCAGCGGTTTGACGTCGCGCCGCGGAATGGCGAGCGCGAGCAGCAGTTCCAGCATTTCGTAGTCGGGCATGCCGTCGCCGCCGGTTGTCATGAAGCGTGCGCGCAGCCGTTGCCGGTGGCCGTGGTAGTGGGGTTTCGCATCGTCGCGGTCGTTGCCGTCTGCCATGGCCGGGCCCGCCGCGATGTCGCCTAGAGGGTGAAGGGCGGCGCGGTGTGTCCGGCGGGCGACAACGTGAAAATCTCGTAGCCGTCGGCCGTGACCGCGATTGTGTGCTCGAACTGGGCGGACAGGCTGCGGTCCTTGGTCACCGCGGTCCAGCCGTCCTGCAGGATCTTCACCGGGAATTTGCCGGCGTTGACCATGGGCTCGATGGTGAAGAACATTCCTTCGCTCAGCGCCACGCCGGTGCCCGGCTCGCCGTAATGCAGCACGCTAGGCGGGCAGTGGAAGATCGTGCCGATGCCATGGCCGCAGAAATCGCGGACCACCGAAAACCGGTGCGATTCGGCGTAGCATTGAATGGTATGTCCGATATCGCCCAGGGTTACGCCGGGCCGGACCGCTTCGATGCCGTGCATCATCGCTTCATAGGTTACCTGAACCAGCTTCCGCGCCTTGACGCCGACCTTGTCGCCGACGAAGAACATCCGGCTGGTGTCGCCGTGCCAGCCGTCGAGGATGACGGTGATGTCGATGTTGACGATATCGCCGTTTGTCAGCCGCTTGGCGTCATCGGGAATGCCATGACAGACCACATGGTTGATCGACGTGCAGATCGATTTCGGGAAGCCGCGGTAGTTCAGCGGGGCGGGAATCGCCCCATGATCCAGGATGAAATCGTGGCACAGCGTATCCAGCGCGCCGGTGGTGACGCCGGGCTGGACATGCGGCGTGATGAAGTCGAGCACCTCGGCGGCCAGCCGGCCGGCCTTGCGCATGGCGGCGAAATCGTCGGGTCCGTGCCGCTCGATTCCGGCAACTTCGGCGGCAAGTGCTTGTGCTGATTGGTTCATTCCGTATCGCATCGCTGCTGTGGCCCGGGATTCCGGTCAGGTGAGCTAACTTAGGGTGTTGTTGCCCCGATTTGAAGGTCTCGATGGGATTATTAGCCCGGGGGCTATGCCAACGTCACGGCCGGAAGAGGTCGATGAGCGTCCAGGATGTTTCCTGCGCGCGCCTTCAAGATGCCGCAATTCCGGAGAATTCAGGTTACGATCGAAAATCACACGACGGACGGGAGGGTAAAATGCGACTCGACGGTTCATGCCATTGCGGCGGCGTCCGGTTTTCCGTGGAGGCGCCGGCGCCGGTGCCCTATCTGCGCTGCTATTGTTCCATTTGCCGAAAGACCGCCGGCGGGGGCGGGTTTGCCATCAATCTCGGCGCCGATGCCGGGACCCTGACCGTGTCGGGCGCGGACAACATATCGGTCTTTCACGCCCGCATCGACGGGGCCGAAAGCCCGGCGGAACGCCGGTTTTGCGCCCGTTGCGGCTCGGCGCTCTGGGTCTGGGACCCGCGCTGGCCGGATCTGCTCCATCCCTTCGCCAGCGCCATCGACACGCCGCTGCCGGAACCGCCCGAGCAGGTCCATATCATGCTGGACTCAAGACCCGGCTGGGTGCGGCTTGACGCCCGGCCGGGAGAGCCGGCGCATGAGGCCTATCCCCTTGAATCACTGGAAGATTGGCATCGTCGGCACGGCCTCTTCGAACAGCGTTAACGGATTTTAAGGCAGTTGAAGGGTATGCCTTCCCTACAGGCATCCGACCGCGCTCATCGGGTCGCCGGAGCGTGCCCGCGGGCATGGGGAAAGGCAGAATTTCGATATGGATCTCGATCAGATCGTCAAGGAAACCCCGATTGAAGACGTCGAAGGCCATGACGCGCCGTCGAGCGGCGCGTGGGGCGATTATACGCTCGACTCGGTCTTCGTCCGGCAGGAATCGCGGACCGTCTCGGACATCCTGGGCCGGATCGAAAAAGGCCGATATGTGCTCGACCCGGATTTTCAGCGCGATTTCGTGTGGCCCGAGGACAAGCAGTCGAAGTTGATCGAAAGCTGCATCATGCGCATTCCGCTTCCCGTGTTTTACGTCGCGGAAGCGAAGGACGGACGCATCATCGTGGTCGACGGGTTGCAACGGGTCACGACATTCCAGCGCTTCGTCGGCAATAAATTCCAACTCAAAGGTCTCGGTTCGGACGAGGAAAATGCGCCGGCGCACCCGCTCGAAGGGAAAGCCTTCGACGATCTGGACGTGGCGTTGCAAGAGCGGATTCTCGATACCCAGCTCATCATGTACATTCTCGACGATCAGGCGCCCGAGCGCGCCCGGCTCGACATATTCGAGCGCGTCAACAGCGGTGTGCCCTTGAGCCGCCAGCAGATGCGCAATGCGATTTACAATGGCCCGGCGACCACCTGGTTGCGGGATGCGGCGGACAGCCTGGCCTTCCGTCATGTTTCCGGGCAGTCGCTTAGCACGAAAACCATGCGGGATCGCGAGGTCGTCAACCGTTTTTGCGCTTTCTACCTGCTCGGTTGGGAGGACTACCGGGGCGATATGGAAGGCTATCTCGCCACGGCGGTGAAGACGATGAACGAGATGTCCGAGGCGGACCTGGCGCAGCTGCGCAAGCGCTTCGAGCGGTCGCTGCAGTCGAACCGGACGCTGTTCGAAGAACACGCATTCCGAAAATCGCTGGCGAGCGACGGCACGGATGCGGGGCGCAATATATTCAATATCTCCCTGTTCGAGGTCTGCGCCGTCCTGCTGGCGCGTCTCCCGGAAGAGGTCACGCAGGAGGCGGATCCCGGGAAGCGCATCCGCAAGGCGCTGATCGAGCTGATCGGGAAGGACGAGTTTTCCTTCGCCATCACCTATTCCACAAACAGCACGCGCTCGGTTCAGGCACGTTTCGAGCTTGCGGAAAAAGCGCTCGCCATCCCGAAACCGGAGTAATATTCCTCTCGCCGCGCGGTTGCGGCTGGACCATTATCGAGGAATCTGGGTATGTCACCCGTAGAGGCGCGGCGACCGCGATGAACAGGGCTGTATTCCGAAAATCGAAAGGACGCGCGGCGAGCGCGCCGCCGTCCGGCGTCAAGAACTACATCACGCCGCACGGGCATGCGCGCTTGCTTGCCGAATTGCGCGAATTGCGATCGGTGGAACGCCCGAAGGTGGTCGACGTCGTCTCCTGGGCCGCGGGCAATGGCGACCGTTCGGAAAACGGCGATTATTTCTACGGCAAGAAAAGGCTGCGCGAAATCGACCGGCGCATTCGCTTTCTCCAGAAGCGGCTCGAAATCGCCGAGATTGTCGATCCGGCGCAGCAGAAGAACCGCGAACAGGTCTTCTTCGGTGCGACCGTCACCTATACCGACGACAATGACACGGAACGGACGGTGCGAATCGTCGGGGTGGACGAAGTCGGCCACACGCCGGGAGAAATCAGTTGGGTATCTCCCGTCGCCCGCGCGCTGTTGAAGGCGCGGGAAGGGGAGGTGGTGAATATCCGGACACCCGCCGGATCGGAATCGATTGAGATCGTCGCGATTTCCTACGATGAATCCCAAGGCGTGCGCTAGGTCAACCTGCTTTTAATTGCAACCAATTAAAGGCAGAAAAGTTGATCGATTTTATAAAGATAGCGCAGCGAGCGCACAAATGAGCGCACGCTGCGCTAGACCAATTCTTGCTTAAATTGACTCAAGTGAATTGTTCTATCTCTTTATCCTTAAGCAATTACGTCGTCGCGAACCGTTTCGGTTCGCTCGGGAATTGCGCTAAGGCCCGGCGATGGGGAGCGCGTCCGCCACGTCGATGCCGTCCAGCCGCACGTCGCACACATAGCACAGCGTCTCGACACCACGCGCGACCGCAATCTTTCGCGCTTCGGCGTAACCCGGGTCGATATCCTCGGCGATAGAAAAGATATCGCAATCGTCGCGTTGCACCAGATAGAGCATGACCGCCCGCGCACCGCTCTCGACCATGTCGCCGAGTTCCACCAGATGTTTCGCGCCGCGTTTGGTGACGGCGTCGGGAAATTCGGCGGCGTTCTCGCGTCCGGGCAATCCGCGCTTGAGCGTGATGCTTTTGATTTCGATGTAGCAGGGCGGCCGGTCGGCATCTTCGAGCAGGATGTCGATACGGCTGTTTTGGCCGTAGCGCACCTCGCGTTTCAGCGTACCGTAACCCGCCAATTCGGGGATGCGGCCCGCGTCGATCGCCTCGGCGACGATCGTGTTCGGATGGCTGGTGTTGATGCCGACGAGATGGGCGCCGACGCGAACCAACTCCCAGCGCCAGTCCAGTTTGGCTTTCGGATTTCTGTTGGGCGACAGCCAGACCTCCGAACCCGGTTCCGCGAGCCCCATCATCGATCCGGGGTTTGCACAATGGGCGACGACGGTCTCGCCATCCGCCATTTCGATATCGCTGAGGAACCGTTTATAGCGTTGGATCAGGGTGCCGCGAACCAGCGGATCGGCGAATTTCATTTTTTGCGGCTTCGCTAAAGCGGCGGCGGCATGGTTTTTTGCATCGATGGCCGTTGTTCGAAGGACTCGAACCAGGCGACCAGCTTCGGCCGGCCGGTGCGCCAATCGCAACTGGTATGCCGCACATCGCACCAGCCGAGGGTGCAGGCCAGGATAATGTGACCGATCGAGACCGGGCCGTTCAGTTTGCCGCTGGACGCCTCACGTTCGAACAGGTCCAGCGTGCGTTTGGCGCGAAGCGACTCCAATTGCAGCACGGCTACGGACGCGTCGTCTTTGCGCCATGTTTCGCGAAACCACGCGACGATACCTTCCATCATGCCCATGGCGAGCGCGCGTAATCGCTGCTGCGGCATGTCGTCTGGTCCGAAGCCGGGAACGATGTTGGTACCGGGGTTCAGGCTGTTGAGATAGCCGCACACCACCGACGATTCGCCAATGATCGTGCCGTCATCGGTTTCGAGCACGGGAACCCGGCCGACCGGGCTGTATTGCAGAAGATCGGCTTCGGGATTTCGCAGGCTGGCTTCAATCAGTGTGATGCGGTCGTCCAGGCCCAGTTCGGCGGCGAGAACGCGGGCGATCCGGGCGAAGGGCGATCCCGGCGTGTAGTACAGTTTCATCGATTGGATACACTCTCTGGTGGGTAAGG
>JBFFGE010000134.1:0-13251 GCA_041557595.1 Alphaproteobacteria bacterium | reverse complement strand
TATACCCCAGCAGCAATGCGGTTTTTAGCATGCTCCGCGGTGATTGTGTAGCGGTTTGGCGCACTATCCGGAAGGCCCGGGAATCAGCCGTCGTGCGGCCCGTCCATCACGAATATCCGGGGCAGGCAGTCTATGAGATCGGGTACGAACCCGAAGCGATATAGGTCCTGCCGGCTGGGCGTCGTCCCGGCTTTTCCCGTCCACGACGGCGAGGAGACGGCTTGGCGGTCCGGCGCAACGGCGCAGATAAAGATGATGTCTTTCGTATCGATATAATTCAGGTCGTTGTCCGGATGTTTGCTTGTCGGTTTGCCTTCAATCCAAATCGATAGGCCTGTCATGACTTCGATCAGCGCGCGCTGGGCATCGGCCGGTCCCCAGGCGCCGGATTCCGGTTCGTCTGCATGCTCCGTGATCGGCGCCGCCCTGCCTCGCGCACGAGCCAAGGGGCCGGGCACGACAAATGGATCTCCCCAGGAGAAAATCGTCGACCGGATGCGATAGACCGAACCGCCCAGAAGCCCTGCCAGGGCGGTTTGTCCGGTTTCCCCTGACGGTGGGGAGCAGGATTCGTCGGCGACGCGGCGCATTTTCTCGAGTCCGTCGATGTAGACGATGGCATGCCCGGCCCACGCTGACGACGTGTCCGCACTACGATCGAGCGCTGTCGCGACATCGTTCAATCGCGCGAAGAAGTGGCGGCAATCGGTGAAATCCGCCGCGTTGATCGTCTCGAACGGGACTCCGAAACAGTCGGCAAGATCCTGCACGAATTTCCACTTCCCCGCCCCATCCGAACCGGCAAGCAGGATGTTGGGTTTGGGCCAGGACAGGTCGCGCCAGGTGGTATGAGCGTTACATCTGAGGGATCGAAAATAGGTATGCAAGTCGAAGGCAAGGCGGCGTTTCCCATGGGGGTCGCCGGCCAGATGGCGATCGAGAAATGCCAGGATTGCGGCAAGTTTTGGAAGGGTGTGACCCGCGGCGATCCAGTGTCTGGAGATGACGCCTCTGACCTCCCGGGCGAAAATCCCGGCGCATTCATCGCAGATATTGGCCTCGGATCCGGTGATGAGCTTTCGGACCGAGTGCTGATCCTTGCAGCAGAAGTTGCAATACAAGATTTCGGCGTCGACCGTTCCTTTGCCGGGCGATGGCGGTCGGTGCGGCCTGACCATTCGGTTCGCCTTGCGCCGCAAAATGGTCCGGGCGCACACCATCACCGCCAGAACGAAGAAAGCGGTGAGGAACAGCAAAGAAAAGACGGCGGGATATGTCATGGCTCCCAGATAAACATATGTATGAAACGGCCAAAAGGAAGGGGTGCCGTCGCCGGTCCGACCTTGGCAAGAGGCGGATTGCCTTAGTAAATTTGTCGGAATCTGGGCATTTTGGTGACCCGCCGCAAACCGCGTTGCCCGGCCTTATTGCAGCCCCTATGGTAGCGCTTCATGTGGACACGAAGCGATATTCGGCGCCGCCGACTGGGCGCGACAGGGCTGGCAATCCTGCTGGCTCTACTGTCGGTCGTCCCGGGCACCGCGGTGGTGGCCGACGCGGCGAGCGACGCCTTCGCGGCGGCCGACCGCAACGGCGACGGGGTAATCGACCGCGGCGAATTCCACGAACGCATGACCGAGGTGTTTTTCTTCGCCGATCGGGACCGCGATGGCATGCTCACCATGCAGGAACTGAACGGCGTCGACCCCGACGCATTTTCGGCCGCGGACAGCGATAACAATGGCGGGCTCTCGCTGCACGAATTCACCCGCGCCCGCACCGCCGATTTCGACAACGCCGACACCAATCGCGACGGCCTGTTGAAGCCCGACGAGGCGCTGCGTTAATCGGAATTCCATTATTTGCGGGATTTGGCGCTTTTCGCGGCCGCGCCCTTTCGTCTAGAATCGCGAATGCGCTCCGGTGTTGCCGGGAAACCGGAAATTGTCCGGGCCTCGGCGGTCGGGTGCGGTCGGGAAGGGTGCGGCGATGACGGAGAACCTGGAGAGGCGCGAAAAGTCGCGCGGCGGCGGCGCGGCGCGCGCCTATGCGGCCATCGATCTCGGCACCAATAATTGCCGGCTCCTGGTGGCCCGGCCCGATCCGGAGGATGGATTCCGCGTGATCGACGCCTTCTCGCGAATTGTCCGTCTCGGCGAAGGCCTGGTCCGCCACGAACGCCTGTCGGAAGCGGCGATGCGCCGGACCATCGGGGCGCTGCAGATTTGCGCCGACAAGCTGCGCCGCACCCGCGTCGTCCGGATGCGCGGCGTCGCGACGGAAGCGTGCCGCCGAGCGGATAACTGCGATGATTTCCTCGCCCGGGTGCGGGAGCGGACAGGGCTCGACATCGAAACGATCTCCAGCGGCGAAGAAGTGCGCCTGATCCTGCAGGGGTGTCTCCCGTTGTTCGATGCGGCCGCGCCGAAGGCGATTTTGTTCGATATCGGCGGCGGCAGCACGGAAGTCGTGTGGATCGACCTAGCAGGCGCCCATCCGGAACCGATCGACTGGATTTCAATGCCGTTTGGCGTGGTCACCCTGGCCGAGCGGTTCGGCGGCAAGCCCCTGTCGGCGGAGGGCTACCGGGCCCTGATCGCCGAGGTGGACGGGTATCTCGCACCGTTTTGCCGCAAGAACGGCATCGCCGAAGCGGTGGCCGCGGGCGGGGTGCAAATGCTCGGCACGTCGGGCACGGTCACCACCCTGGCCGGCGTTCAGATGGCACTGCCGCGCTACGACCGGTCGGTTGTGGATGGCGCGCATCTGGGATTCGAGGCGATTGCCGAAATCAGCGGCCGATTGCTCCGGATGGACTGCGCCGACCGCGCCGCCGTCCCGTGCATCGGCGCCGAGCGCGCCGATCTCGTGGTCGCGGGGTGCGCGGTGCTGGAAGCAGTGTGCGAACGCTGGCCGGTCGGTCAATTGCGGGTCGGCGACCGGGGGATCCGCGAAGGCATCCTGCGGGAATTGATCGCCGCATCCGCGCCCAGGGGTCAGGTTCGCAATGGCGCGGGATAAATCCGGCGGCGCGGGCAGCGAGGGCGGTTCCCGGCGGAAAACGGTGCGGGTGCGGACCGCGCGCGGCCGCCGGTTGTCGTCGACCCGCTGGCTGCAGCGGCAGCTCAACGATCCATATGTGCAGGAAGCGCAGCGCCTCGGCTATCGCAGCCGGTCGGCCTTCAAGCTGATCCAGTTGAACGAGAAATTCGCCTTCCTCAAGCCCGGCGTCCGCGTGGTCGATCTTGGCGCCGCGCCGGGCGGATGGGCGCAGGTGTCGGTCGCCGCGGGCGCGACGGTCGTCGGCATCGACGTGCAGGCGGTCGAGCCCTTGCCGGGTGCGACCCTGATGGTCGGCGACATCTACGACGAAGACATTCCGGAGCGTCTGCGCGCGGCGTTGGACGGAGCCGCCGATGTGGTGATGAGCGATATGGCGGCGCCTTCGACCGGGCACGCGGCGACCGATCATTTGCGCGTCATGGCGTTGATCGAGGCGGCCTATGACGTCGCGCGGCATTTGCTGAAGCCCGGCGGCATTTTTGTCGGCAAGGTCCTGCAGGGCGGGACGGAGCGCGATCTGCTGCAGCTGCTGAAAAAGGATTTCACCAAGGTGGCGCACGCAAAGCCCGCGGCCAGCCGGGCGGATTCCTCCGAGATGTACATCGTGGCGCAGGGCTTTCGGGGCGGCGATGCAAAAAAGTGATCCAAACCTCTGCCACTTCAGTTGATTCCGCTTGGCACCGGGGGCGCGTCGTGTATGATGCGCGCCAATTTCCTACAGGGTGAGACGGCATGGAGATTCGCGAAGCACTGACATTCGACGACGTTCTTTTAGTGCCCGCAGAATCGGCGTTTACACCTGACCAGACCGATACCCGAACCAAGCTGACCGCCGCGATCGATCTCGGGATTCCCTTGATATCCGCGGCGATGGACACGGTGACCGAGAACGGCCTTGCCATCGCGATGGCGCAGGCGGGCGGCATCGGCGTCATCCACAAGAACATGGACATCGACGAACAGGCGGAGGAAGTCCGCCGGGTCAAGCGATTCGAGGCCGGCATGGTGGTCAACCCGATCACCATCACGCCCGAACGGCCGCTCGCCGACGCCTTGGCGCTGATGTCGCATCATAAAATCTCCGGAATTCCGGTGGTCTCCAAGGGCGACGCCAAGCTGGTCGGCATCCTGACCAACCGCGATGTTCGCTTCGCCAGCGATCCGGCCGAGCCGGTGCGCGAACTGATGACGCGGGAAGGGCTGATCATCGTCGAGGAAGGCGTCGACCGGGAGCAGGCCAAACGGCTGCTGCACAAGCATCGCATCGAAAAGCTGCTCGTGGTCGACCAGGCGCACCATTGCGTCGGTCTGATAACCGTCAAGGACATCGAAAAGGCGCAGCAATACCCGAACGCATGCAAGGATGAGCATGGCCGGCTGCGGGTCGCGGCCGCCACCGGCGTGGGCGAAGACGGCGTGCGCCGCGCGGAAGCCTTGTTCGAAGCGGGCTGCGACGTGGTCGTCATCGACACCGCGCACGGCCATAGCAGGGGCGTGCGGACGGCGGTCGACGCGGTCAAGCGGCTCAGCAACTACGCGCAGGTGATCGCCGGCAATGTGGCAACCGCCGAAGGCGCGCGCGCCTTGATCGAAGCGGGCGCGGACGCGATCAAGGTGGGGATCGGGCCGGGCTCGATCTGCACCACGCGCATCGTCGCCGGTGTCGGCGTGCCGCAATTGACGGCGATCCTCGACGCCACAGAAGAGGCCCGCAAACACGGCGTGCCCGTTATCGCCGATGGCGGCATCCGCGCGTCGGGCGACCTGGCCAAGGCCATTGCCGCGGGCGCCGATTGCGCGATGATCGGCTCGATGCTCGCCGGCACCGAGGAAGCGCCCGGCGAAGTGCAGCTCTATCAGGGCCGCTCCTACAAGACCTATCGCGGCATGGGGTCGGTCGGGGCGATGGCCCGCGGCTCCGCCGACCGCTATTTCCAGCAGGAAGTATCCGATTCCTTGAAGCTGGTGCCGGAAGGGGTCGAGGGCAGGGTGCCGTATAAGGGGCCTGCGGGTAACGTGCTTCATCAATTGGTTGGCGGACTTCGTTCATCTATGGGCTACACCGGCAACGCGACCATCGGTGATATGCAGCGCAAGTGCACATTTTATCGCAGCACCAATGCCGGTCTGCGCGAGAGCCACGTGCACGACATCATCGTGACGCAGGAAGCGCCGAACTATCGGAGCAATAGCTAACAAAACGGGAGGCCCGGCATGACGCCCGGCGCGCGACTCCAGGCGGCAATCGAGCTTCTGGACGAGATTGCACGCGCCCCGTCGCCGGCGGATGTGGTGATCGGCCGCTGGGCCCGCGGTCACCGCTATGCGGGCGGCGGCGATCGGCGGGCCATTCGCGACCTGGTGTATGGCAAGATCCGCCATCGGCGACAGATCGAATGGTGGCTCGAACGATCCGGCGCGGCCCTTGATTCCCGGTCGTCGCTGATCGCGGCGTTGATTTTGATCGAGCAATGGGAACCGGCGGCGGTCGCCGCCGCATTCGATGGCGGACGGTACGCCCCGTCGCCGTTGAGCGCGGCGGAACATCGCCTGGTTGAGTCCCTGGCGGCGGGCGTGCTGGACGATCCGGCGCAGCCGGCGGATGTGCGCGCCAACGTGCCGGCCTGGCTGATGCCCCGTCTGCAGGACGCGTTGGGTGACGAAACCTCCGTCGCGCTCGATGCGCTGGCGCGCGAGGCGCCGGTCGATCTGCGGGTCAATACGCTGAAGGCGACCCGGACGGCGGCGGAAGAGATCCTGGCGGCGGACGGGATCGAGGCGGCCGAAACGCCGATATCGCCGTTGGGCCTGCGACTCGCCGGGCGTGTGCCGCTCGCCGCCAGCCGGGCCTGGCGCGACGGGTTGGTCGATGTGCAGGACGAGGGATCGCAAATCGTCGCCCTTATTGCCGATGCCCGGCCCGGACAGCAAATTGTCGATTATTGCGCCGGTGCGGGCGGAAAGGCATTGGCGCTCGCCGCGTCGATGAACAATGAAGGCCGAATCGTCGCCTGCGACACTGCCGCGGCGCGGCTTCGGCGCGGTCGCGAACGGTTGCGCCGCGCCGGCGTCGGGATCGTCGAGGAGCATGTCATCGGCGCGGACGATACCGCCTGGCGCGTCGAGAATGCGGGGCGGTTCGAGCGGATCCTGGTGGATGCGCCATGCAGCGGCAGCGGCGCCTGGCGCCGTAGCCCGGACGCGAAGTGGCGGCTGACGGAAACGGAGCTCGTCGCACTGTGCGACTTGCAGGATCGGTTGCTCGACGAAGCGGCCGAGTTGGTCGCCGTCGACGGGCGGCTGATTTTCGCGACCTGCTCGGTCCTGAAATGTGAGAACGAGGCGCGCATCGCGGCGTTCCTGGAACGCGATCCCCGTTTCGTGCCGATGCCGGTCGCGCGGGTCTGCGCCGATATCTTGCCGGGGGCGACGGTTGCGGTGGAAGGCGATGTCCTGAAACTGGCGCCCCACCGGCACGGCACCGACGGGTTTTTCGCGGCTATTCTGGAGCGCCGTCGGTGATCCGGGTTCGCGCGGCGCGGCGCGGCGATGCCGCCGCGATCGGCGCGCTTCATGTGGAATGCTGGCGTGACGCCTATGCGGGGATCTTGCCCGACACGGTGTTGCTGCGGATGTCGGCGATAGCGGAAGGCCAAAAGTGGGCGCATGTCCTGGCCGGCGGCGAAACCGTTCTGGTCGCCAAAGTCGGCGACCAGCTGGCCGGTTTTGGCAGCTGTGGCGCGGCGCGTGTCGCGGTGCGCGGCTATGCGGGCGAGGTCTACACGCTCTATGTCCACCCCGACCATCACGGTCAGGGAATTGGCCGCCAATTGCTGTACGCGATGTTTGCGGAACTCAAGGGGATGGGACATCGCTCCGCCATCATCTGGGTCCTGCAATCCAATCCTTCCCGCTATTTCTATGAAGCTATGGGCGGAAGGCGCGTGGCCGACCGGCAGGAGCGTCTTTGGGGTGCCGATTTGCCGCAGGCGGCGTATGGCTGGCTGTTCCTTGGCGCGCCTTGTTCGCCCAAATGAATCCCGCTATGTATCGCAATCCCTGACGCCGGAAGGAAGCGCATGACAGATCGCATTCTCATCATCGATTTTGGCAGTCAGGTGACCCAGTTGATCGCCCGGCGCATCCGGGAAAACGGCGTGTATTGCGAGATCCACCCGTTCAACCGGGTCGATGGCGAGATGCTCGAGCAATTCGATCCCAAGGCCATCATCCTGTCCGGCGGACCGGCGAGCGTGACCGTCGGCGAGGCGCCGCGGGCGCCCCACGAGGTCTTCAATCTCGACGTGCCGGTGCTGGGAATTTGCTACGGCGAGCAGATCATGTGCCACCAGCTGGGCGGCGTGGTGGAGGGCGACAGTCATCGTGAATTCGGCCGGGCGGAGATCGAAATCATCGGCGATTGCATGTTGTTCGAAGGGTTATGGGCGACCGGCGATCGTCAGCAGGTCTGGATGAGCCATGGCGATCGGGTAACCGGCCTGGCGCCGGGGTTTCGGCCCGTCGCGGTCAGCGAGAATGCCCCCTTTGCTGCAATCGCAGATGACTCGCGGCGCTTCTACGGGGTGCAGTTTCACCCCGAGGTCATGCACACGCCGGAAGGCGGCGCCCTGTTGCGCAATTTTTGCCACCATGTGTCGGGCTGCCGCGGCGATTGGTCGATGGCGGCATATCGCGGCCAGGCGGTGGAACGCATTCGCGAACAAGTGGGCGACGGGCGGGTGATCTGCGGCCTGTCGGGCGGGGTGGATTCCGCGGTCGCGGCGGTTCTGATCCATGAGGCGATCGGCAAGCAGCTCTCGTGCATCTTCGTCGACCATGGCCTGCTGCGGATGAATGAGGCGGATCAGGTGGTCGAGCTGTTTCGCGACCATTACAACATTCCGCTGGTCCACCGCGATGCATCGGACATGTTCCTCGGCGCGCTGGCCGGCAAGACCGACCCGGAGGAGAAACGAAAGATCATCGGCGGCCTGTTCATCGACGTCTTCGATGAAGAAGCGGAGAAGCTCGGGGGCGCGGATTTCCTTGCCCAGGGCACGCTCTATCCGGATGTCATCGAATCGGTCGCCTTCGACGGCGGCCCCAGCGTCACCATCAAGTCGCACCACAATGTGGGCGGGCTGCCGGAACGCATGAACCTCGAACTGGTCGAACCGCTGCGGGAACTGTTCAAGGACGAGGTGCGCGAACTGGGCCGGGAACTCGGCCTGCCGGACGCCATGGTGGGACGGCACCCGTTTCCGGGCCCCGGGCTCGCGATCCGGATACCCGGACAGGAAATTACGCGTGAGAAGCTGGAGATTTTGCGTCAGGCGGATGCCGTTTATCTCGATGAAATTCGCCAGGCCGGCCTATATGATGACATCTGGCAGGCCTTTGCCGTTCTGCTGCCGGTGCGAACCGTCGGCGTCATGGGAGATTCCCGCAGTTACGACTATGCGTGCGCCTTACGGGCGGTGACGTCGACCGATGGAATGACTGCGGACTCATTTCCTTTCAATCATGTCTTCCTAGCGCGGGCCGCAACGCGTATTATAAATGAAGTGCCGGGCATAAATCGCGTCACATATGACGTAACATCAAAACCGCCTGGTACGATCGAATGGGAATAAATCCGGGAGCACCGGCTTGAGAGAGAATTTATTCCAAAATCGGAGTGGAGCATTCAGGCGAGGTGGGTGACCGCCCTCGTGTTACCCCGCCTGCGTCATGGAAAAGCCAGAATCAAAAGGTAAAAAAAATAGGCTATGAGCGAAGCATACAGTGAAGCGTACGCGGAAGAAGAATACGGCGCTAACAAGAAACCGCGGCGCGTATACGAATCTAAAGAGCGCAAGTGTCTGATGTGCAGTTCCCGATTCACCAGCGAGTGGTCGGGCGACCGTATTTGCAAGAAGTGCAAATCAAGCAGGGCGTGGCGTAACAGCTAGCCCTTCGTCGATATCGGATACGGAATTCGAGAGGCATTCGCGCCTTTGTCGTTTCGCGGCGGCATTCGTGACTCTTGAGGTCGGCATTGACCACCCGGACAACGCAGGTTCGAGGGGCTTGGCGCCGCTTGTCCTCTGTTCTATTTAAGGGCTCATGACCGATACCGCCGCCGCATCGAAGGCGCCAGCCTGGAGACTTTCCATCGCACCGATGATGGATTGGACCGACCGGCATTGCCGCTATTTCCTGCGGCAGATCAGCCGGCGGAGCCTTCTGTATACGGAAATGATCACCACCGGCGCCGTCCTGCACGGCGACCGGGGGCGACTGCTGGCCTTCGATCCGGCGGAGCATCCGGTGGCCCTGCAACTCGGCGGCGCCGACCCCGGGGCGCTGTCCGATTGCGCCCGAATTGCCGAGGGAATGGGATATGACGAGGTCAACCTCAATGTCGGTTGCCCCAGCGATCGGGTCCAATCGGGGCGGTTTGGCGCGTGCCTGATGGCGGAACCGGCGTTGGTGGCGCGCTGCGTGGCGGCGATGCGCGCGGCGGTCGATATTCCGGTCACCGTGAAATCCCGTATTGCGATCGATGCGTTGGACGAATGGGACACGCTGCGCGGCTTCGTCGAAACGGTCGCGGACGCCGGGTGCACGCGGTTCATCGTTCATGCGCGCAAGGCGTTGCTGTCGGGCCTCAGCCCAAAGGAAAACCGGGATATTCCGCCGTTGCGGTACGATCTGGTCTATGCCCTGAAAGCGGCGCGGCCGGACCTGACCGTTATTCTCAACGGCGGCATCGACACCCATGCGGCCATTGCAGAGCATTTGCGGCATGTGGATGGCGTCATGCTGGGGCGGGCCGCATACCGGAATCCCTATATGCTCGCGGAAGCCGATTATCGATATTTTGGCGCGACCGAGCCGTCACCGACGCGACATCAGGTTGTCGAGGCGATTTTGCCGTATATCGAGGCGGAATTGGCGGCGGGTACGCCGCTGCTGGCGATGTCCCGGCATTTGACCGGCCTGTTCCAGTCTATGCCCGGCGCCCGGGGGTGGCGGCGGCACTTGAGTGAGAACGCCCACCGTCGCGGAAGCGGGATCGAGGTCATCCGCGACGCCCTGGCGTTGATCCGCACACCCGTTGCGGCCGCGGCGGAATAATTCAGGCTATACGCAGAAAATTCAACCCAAGGGTGTCCTAGCGTCAGCGGGCCGGACGTACGTCTTCGCGCGGCGCGACGGTGGCGCAGCGGAACCGGGATCCCGCCGCGCCCCATGCCGTCTAATTTCGGACTAGGCTGCGGATTCGTTCTTCCGGCGGTAGGCCATGTTGCAATGATTGGGGCAATATGGTCGCCCGGGGTCGGCGCTTTGATCGCAGAAGCGAAATCCCGATTCGCCCGGATTGCCGATCGGCCATTGGCACATTCGGTCGTGCGTCGACGGCAGGACGAAGGTTTTGCGCTTGATCGGCGACGGCCTCGACGAAAGTCCAAGGCGGTGGGCCTTGCCAATGACCGCGTTTCGGGTCACGTCTCCCAGGTATTCGGCTATCTGACTTGCAGTTCGTCCGTCGCTCCAGAGTTTCTTGAGTTCTTCGATTCGGTGGTCGGTCCAGACCATAACGTCCCTCTCTCCCATGTTTATTGAGCTGTCTGGCTCGTTGCACCGAGAGAGTACGGTGGAGCCAGATCTTGAGGTTTGCAGCATTAGTAGCACAATATCTTGAGGTCGACCCCACCATTTGATTGCCGATCTACTCTTTCGTTTATGGACGGAGTCCCGGTGCGCGTCAATCTTTGTTAACCATTTTTTACAAGAATCTTGTGAATTGTTGTCTGGTCGGCGCCGGCTTGTGATGAATCTGTCTCAATCCGTTGCGTCGCGCCGGGCTCTGGCCGTGAATTTTGCGCAGGCCTTCGAAGCGGTTTCGCCGGTGATGGCGGTCGGCTGCCGGTTTTGTGAAGCCGTCGACGCGACTCGGATGCGATTCCCGGCGGCGGCCGTCGCCGAATCGCGATTCGATCCGGCATCGGGTCTGTCCGCCGTGTTAATCGGGGCCGCCGGAGCCATCGGGGTCCGGTTTGGCGCCATGATGACGCGTCACCTGGCCAAGCGACGGCCAGGCAGGCCGAGCGGCCACGTCCTTGCCGCCGCAGCCGGTGCATCGAAGCCGGGCGCCGATCTCCGGTACCGGTAAGTGAGGCCCGAGTTGGGCCGTGACGGATTGTACATCGAGTACGGTGTTATGCCCGCAACGGTTGCACCAGCAGAAGACGTTTACGTTCTGATGCTGCAATTCGCCCAATAGGATTGCCTGATGTTGCCGGTCCTCCGCGGCGAGGCGATCTTGTTTCAAGCGGCCCATTTGGTCGGTGCGGCGTCCTGGATTCGGTGGCGGGGGTGTTCCGATATGAGAACATAACAAGAACATTTATGGCGGTCAATGTCGCCCAACCGCCGTTTCCCGCGCTTTGGCCGATCCGCCCGCGCCGTAATTCCGGATCCAGCGGCCGATATCGTCGACGACCTTGTCTTCGATCCGCCGAAATCCGTGATGACCCCAGGGCCCGCACGCGCCCCCTTCGACGGTTCCGCCCGTCTGCATCATGACGCGAAGCGGGCGCGCATTTTTCAGGTGCCTTTGTAGCCGCGGCACCTCGCTGGCCGGGGTCACGAAGCAATCGTCGTCGGCATGATGGACGATAAGGGTTGGTATATTAATATTTTCAAGAGGATAGTCGAAAAGCGAATTGCCCTTGTTGTTGGCCGCCAGCATCGATGAGGTCAAGACGATGCCGTCGGGCCGGGCCTGCTTGAGGCGCACGGCTGCATTCCCGACCGAATTGGTGCCGCGGCTGGTGCCGACCAGCCAAATTGGGGCGGAGTAACGGCTGCGCAAATGCCGAATCGCCACGGCGATATCGGCGGCGTGCTCTGCCGAGCCGCGAAACCCGTATCGCAAGTCATCGGCATGGTCCGACGGCGCGTCGATGACCACGGTGCTGAAGCCCCGTTTCAGGAACAGGGTCCGGCTCCGGATCAGAAAATTTCCCTTGCCCCAGCCGATTTTGCCGTCGGGTGCAATGTGCATTGCCCCTTTGCCGCCGGCGAACAGGATCAGGATTGCGGCCGGCCGTGCGACGGTTTCGACCCGCAACCGCGTCCGCGCGCCGCGCGAAAATACGTCGTGCACCTCGATCGACGCCACGCGGGCATCGCCCTGCTTGGTCGTGACGAGGGCGTTGCGGGCCGCCGTATTTCCGTCATCCGGAGACGAAGGGGCCGGAAGGAAATCGGGAGCGGCCGCTACTGTCCGGCGCGTTACCGGTGGCGGGAAATGAGCCGCATCGGCCGGTCGAAAACCGACAGGACTTCGACCATCGAGCTGCCGCGCTTGAGTTCCTGCCGGCCGCTCATGGCCAGATACTCGGACCGTCCGCCATTGGTGCGTTTGACGATGGAGAAGAGGGGGGTGTCGAAAGAGCTTCTGAAGATCGAAAACATCGCAGCGCCACGGCCGAAATCGATGGCGTAGTCCTTCCATTCTCCGGTCGCGACGCGGCGGCTGTAAACGTTGAGCAGTTGGCGTAATTCCTGCCGGTCGAAACTGACCATGCGTTTCCCATTTCGCCGAAAATCGGCCAAACGCAACACTTTTGCCATGGTGTTTGAAGCCTCCCTTATTTCCTTATCCTTATGCCGACCCGGCGGCGTTTCCCGCCGCTTCGCAATGCTTCGGAAGCCGGAATTGCTCGGTTCGATACGCACATCTTACTGCACCCTCGTCGTCGATCGACGGTCCGAATCGCGCCGTTCGTAGCAGTTGATCTCGCCCAGCGTGCGATAGCAGTAGTGCGGCCGCTCATAGACCACCCGTTCGAAGGAATCCCTGCAGAGAGGACCTTCATCTTTGAGCGATTTCAGCAGGTTACATTCCTGCCCGCTGGCGAACTCGGCGAGATAGTCGGTCGGAAGCTTGTCGGTATATACGAAATTCGCCAGGCCCGCCCCAATGAGGTAGGCCGACGTAGTGCTGCCACAGGCTGCTGTAAGAGATACACCAAGAACAACGGCAAGGCCGGCGGAAAGCCGGCGCAATACTATTGAGGCGGATACGTCTCCCGTATCGATCATCACCTGCCGTTTCTTCCCGAATGGACGTCCGGCATGAAGTTCCGAATGCCACTCATTGACTGACAACATTCTGACCCATCGTCCCTATGCAGG
>JBFFGE010000133.1:0-13254 GCA_041557595.1 Alphaproteobacteria bacterium | reverse complement strand
ATTTTCTTTAGTTGGCGCCGAAAACTTTCTTCAGCAGCGCCGTGGTTCGCTTCGCCGGATTTTCACGGATCGCCGCTTCCTCCTTGGCGAGGTAGTAAAAGATGCCGTCCATACCCTTGGTGACCACATAGTCGGTCAGGTTCGCCCTAGCATCGGGAACGAAGGGGAGCTTCTTGTACTGGCCCATAACGTTGTCATAGGACCGGATCGCGCCGACCTGCGACAGGCTCTTGTCGACCACCGGAGCCATCTCGCGCGCCAGCGGCTTGGTCATCTTGCCCTTGAAGTAGCGGGTGGCCGAATCCTTCGGGCCGTTATAGATGCGCTTGGCGTCGTCGAGCGTCATCGCGGCAATGGCGTCGATGAACAGTTTTTTCGCCTTTGGCGCGGCCACTTCCGCGGCGCGGTTGAGCTTCGTTTCGAGGTCGTCGAGCATTCCCGACATGCCCACGCCCTTCAGCGCGGATTGCACCGTCTTCAGACTGTCGGGAAGCGGCAGGTGAATCTTCGGATCTCCGTTGTAGCCGTCGCGGCGGCCGACCTGTTTGACCACGCGGCCGGATCCCACACGCAATGCTTCTTTCAATCCCTTGGCGATTTCTCCCGTGGACAGATTGCTCAAGGCACTGCCGCTTCCGCTCGAAGAGCCGCCGAGCATTTCCTGACCCTTCTTGAGCAGATCGCCGAATTGCGCCGCGGCCGGCGGGGTGACGGCGACAAGCAAGAGGCCGATCGCGGATACGGTGGTGAGATTTCGCATAGACGGGGTCCATTCGTGGTCTGTCGGGGTGCAAATTGCGGCCGGAATATAACAGGCTTACCGCACCGTCCGCCAGAACCGCGTCGGGCACGCGGTCTTTACCTGCGCCGGCGATGCGGCGGATACTTGCTTCGGAAATCCGGAATGGGAGAAACGATGTGCCGATACTGGTAACCGGCGGAACCGGATTGATTGGTTCGCAGATCGTCGCCGATTTGCGCGGTTCGGGCGAGCGCGTGGTCGTCATGGTCCGAACCCCGCCGAAGGACGCCGAGCGGGCCGCATGGGGCGATGTAGACTGGGTCGCGGGCGATATCCGCGATGCTGCGCAGGTAAGCGCGGCGTTCGCGGGGAAGTCGATCGACCGGGTCATCAATCTGGCGGCATGCCTGCAATACGATTGCGAAACGGACCCGGATTACGCCATTGCCGTGAACGTGAACGGCACGCTCAATCTGCTGCAGGCCGCGCGCGAGGCAGCCATCGACCGTTTTGTCTTCGGCAGCAGCATCGCCGTTTATGGCAGCGGGAAGGTAGTTTTTTCGGAAGAGACACTTCCGGTCACGCCGGTCAGAATCTACGGCCAGACCAAACTGATGGGAGAAAGCCTCGGCGAACGCTACCGCGCATTGCACGGCCTGGATGTCGTGGCGGTGCGGTATGGCGGCGTCTTCGGTCCCGGCGGGCCGATACAGAATCGGGGTATGTCGGCGCTGCGTCATGAACTCAAACAGACGCTTTGGGGCAGGCCCGCGACCATCACCGGGGCAAGCGGCGAGGAATGTTTCCAATACACCTATGTACGGGACGCGGCGGCGGCGACGATCGAGGCGATGCGGCGGTCGAACCTTGGATATGCGGTCTATAACGTGGCCGGGCCGCTTTCCAATTACATCAGCCTCCGGCAATTCTACGATGCGATTTGCAGTGTCGCACCGAATGCCGGCGCCGCGACGTTCAGCGGCCAGTCGGAGAGCGGCCTGCGCGTCGATATCAGCCGAATGCAAACGGATTTGGGGATCGTGCCCCGCTATACGGTCGCGGATGGATTGCGGGACGAGTTGGCCCGCGCGTCGTCAGAAGCGGCGAACGATTGACATGCCGGGCCCGTCGACTGAATTGAGCGGGCGCAGCGTGATGTTTCGTTTCTCCAGGAAGGGATTGTATTTGACCACCGTCTTGGCGACGAAATACCCGACCAGGCCGCCGACAAAGACATCCGATGCCCAGTGCTTGTTCTTGTCGACCCGCGCCAAGGCGGTCCCGACGGCGATCGGGTAGGTCACCCACGGCACCCACGGGCTGGTCTCCCCATAGATTTCGGAAATCGTGGTGGCCATCGCAAAGGCGACCGTGGCGTGACCGGACGGGAAGGCCTGATTGTCGCCGTTGCCCGGACCCTTGAACTGATACCGGTTGTCGGTCTTGTTCGGCCGGTCGCGCCCGCTGATCCATTTCAGGCTGAAGCTGATGCCCTGCGCCAGGGCGATACTTTCAAGCGCCAGCAGCCCGAGCGCTTTCTCCCGCTTGGCATTGGCGAGGCCGGCCTGGTCGACCGCTTCGGCGATCGCATAGGTGCCGAGCGACAGGGCGCCCATGTATTTCACGTCGCCGAAAAAATTCAAGACATCGAAGATATCTTCGCTGGTACCGCTGCGAATGTCTTTCTGCCAGAAGTCGCGAAATTCCTTGTCGAGCACGAGAAAGATACCCGTCGCACCGGCAAGCCCCGCGGTGACCCACCAATCCTTGGCGTCGAACCGCGCCGGCGCGGTGAACATGCGCCAGATATTGAGCGGGTAGCTGAGGTAATAGTCTTTTTCGAGCGCATAGACGCCATCCCGGTAGGTGGCGAGTGTTCTCTGTTTCCCGTCGGGCGATGGCGCGGTCGCCGATGCGGGATCGCGGGAATCGCCCGACCGGTGAAGCGTGCGCGTATTCGCCGCGGGGACCGCCGTTTGCCCCTTGGAAGTACGTGGCGGCCGCGTGTTCGTTCCGTGCAGCGAGAAACCCGGCGCAACATCCGGATTTACCGCCGGCGGCGACAAGGGCTGCGACGGCGGTTGCGGCGGTTGCAAAGCGGGCGACTGCGGCGTCGCATCGGAAGCGGCGTCGTAAGCGGACCTGTAAATGTAGCCGGAGCCTTCGGCGCGTGACGGAATGCGCCGCACCCCGGTTGCGGTCGGCACATAGGTCGGCGTGTAGCCGGAAGACGCTTGCGCGACCTGGAAGGCAAACATGTCCGTTTGCGGCCGCTCGCCGGCCGATGCCGTCGCGCCAAGGCACCACGCGCCGGCCAGGATGATGGTGAAAGATTTCATCGTTCGATTTTTTTGTTTTTGGCTTTCGCCCGCTGTCCCCGTGTTCTCGCGTATCGTTCTTGTTGCGGGCGTCGGCTCGCGTCAGCCCACGGGGGTGGTCGACGCCTTCCGTTACGGCAATGCCTGCCGCATTTGGTATGCCGGCACTATAGCGGGCGGGCGACGGCCCGGCCAATGGGAATTGGCCGTCACCGTCGGGCGGCTCGACAGCCAAAAAAAAGCCCTGCTCCACCGTGTGGAACAGGGCGTCGCCTTGACCGCAATGGCCTACAGCAATTTCGGATCGATCCAAATGCGATCGAGCGCCTGATTGAGATAGTGACTCGGCGCGATGTTCCAGCCTTTCACATAGGAACGATGCGGATTGATCTTGTTCCACCACATCACCGCAGCGAAATGGGACTCGGTGCCGATGACGTGCTTCTCGTAGGCACGCATCTTCTGGTACTGCTTTTTGGCATCCGCTTCGTACAGCATGTCGTAGTACAGATCGTCCGTTTTCTTATCCTCGTGATAGGCATAGTTGGCGCCCGCGTTCAGGAGCCATTTCGAAACATCGATGGTCGGGTTGACGATCGACGCGGAGATGAACGACGTGCAGACGTCGAAATCCTTGGTCTTGCGGAGTCCCGCATACCACGGTCCCGACGGCACGACCTTCTGATCCGCATCGATACCGGTCTTGCGCCATTGATCAATGTACCACGTGCCGACCACCTTGTAGGGCTGATCGACGGCGCGGTTCCACAGCGTCACCTTGAGCGGATTTTTCGGCCCGAAACCTGCCTCGGTCATCAGCTTATTCGCCTTGGCGCGGTTCGCTTTGACGTTCGGACTGAACCCCGGAATGTTGTCCTGCAGCCATTTCTTCTTGGCCGCCAGGGGATGCTTCGGGAAGACCAGACCGCCGACCGTTTTCACGAGCGCGATTTTCGAGAGGTATTTGGAGCCACCCCATCGGTCCATCGAATAGGAAAGCGCCTGGCGCACGCGGGGATCCTTGAAGCGCTTGATCTTCTGATTGGCGTTGAAGCCCATCACGATATTCCAGTCGCTTTCCTGCACACGAATTTTCTTGCCAAGCGACCGGACGAGGTCGTCGCGCGCCTTGGGCGGGAAGCCGCGGAATTCAATCGCCGCGCGATTGCCGCGAATGGCCTGCAGGCGAACCGACATCTTGGGCGCCGATATCGCCTTGTAGCCGTCGAGATAGGGTTGGCCCTTTACATGAAAATCCTTGAACCGCTCCCCTTCCATATACGAGCCCGGCTGATGCTGGACGAGCTTGAATGCGCCGGTACCGTTGATGTTCTTTTGATGCCAGCGGTATCCGTGCGTATCCAGGTCCTTCTTGGAATAAATAAAGTTGAACGGCGAGGCGAGGGCGCCGACCATGGCCGCCAAGGGTCTTTTCATCCGCACGACGACTTCGTATTTGCCGGGCGCATCGACCGCCTCGACGACCGAGTACCACTGCTTGCGTGAGCTCGGAACGCCCTCCGGCGGAAAGATGATCTTGTCCAGCGTCGCTTTTACGTCCGCCGAAGTCATCGGCGTGCCGTCATGGAACTTCACGTTCTGTTTCAGCTTGAACACATAGCTCTTGCCGTCCGCAGCCAGCTTATAGGTTTCGCAGACGTCGCAAATGATATCCGTCGGCGACTGCGGATTGTCCGGGTTGACCCGGAGCAGCAGGCTGTAGAACGGCCGAACCGGATGGATCATGCCGAAGGTGGTCTCTTTGTGGCCGTCGTAAGACGGAATCTTACTGCCGACTACAAAATTCAATATTCCGCCCCGCACCGGCGTCTCCGCCGCGGAAACGGTACCGACCATGCCGACCGCGAGCGCCGCGCCCAGCAAGGTTGGTTTCATCAGACTCGTTGATAGACGTAGCATTCTGGATGCCTCCCTATATTGATTTGCTGATTATTTTTTTGTTTTTCTTGGCGGCCCGCGGCCGTCGTCGCCGGCAATTCGCGGGCGCGCAAGGGGCGTTTAAATTGCGCCGGGCAAAAGCTTAACATTATTTTTTCGCCGCTAACCAGTATCGCGTGATCGCGCGGATGGGCGGCGGCGTCTCGAATTCGAGTGTCGAGGGCGTTTCGTGCCGCCTTAGCGCCGCCAATCTTCCTTGATCATGTCGGCGGCTTTCTCGGCGATCATGATGGTCGGCGCGTTGGTATTGCCTGACGTGATCGTCGGCATGACCGAGGCGTCGGCGACCCGCAGCCCCGCCATCCCGTGTACCCGCAAGCGTTCGTCGACGACGGCGCGGTCGTCCTGTCCCATTCTGGCGGTTCCCACGGGATGGAAGATCGTCGTCGCGATGTCGCCGGCGGCGCGGGCGAGATCTTCGTCGCTGGAGATGTGCAGGCCAGGCTTGAATTCCTCCGGTTCGAACCGCGCCATCGCGGGCGCGGCACAGATTTTCCGGGTGAGCCGGATCGCCTGCGCCGCCACCTGCCGGTCGGCCGGCGCCGACAGGTAGTTGGGCTTGATCTCGGGCGCGGCCGACGCGTCCGGGCTCTTGATGCGGATGTGGCCGCGGCTTTCGGGGCGGAGATTGCAGACCGACGCGGTGAAGGCTGGGAAGGGGTGCAGCGGGTCGCCGAACCTTTCCAGGCTGAGTGGCTGCACATGATATTGCAGATTTGGTGTTTCACGGCCCGGGTCCGACTTGGCGAACCCTCCGAGCTGGCTGGGCGCCATGGTGAGCGGACCCCGCCGCATCAGGAAATATTCCAGTCCCATGCCGATCCGCCCGATCAGACTGTTCGCCCGTTCGTTCAGCGTCTTGGTATTCTTGACCTTGAAGGCGAGCCGCACCTGGAGGTGGTCCTGCAGGTTTTCGCCGACTCCGGCCAGCGCATGGCGGACCGGGATGCCGAAGCGTTCCAGCACGTCGCCGGGGCCGATGCCCGAGAGTTGCAGCAGCTGTGGAGACGCGACCGCACCGCTCGCC
The DNA here is from genome assembly GCA_041557595.1 of Alphaproteobacteria bacterium. GTDB lineage: Bacteria > Pseudomonadota > Alphaproteobacteria > UBA8366 > UBA8366 > JAOTYV01. The sequence continues at coordinate 7,208 of JBFFGE010000133.1, read as the reverse complement.
AGGATGACTTCGCGTTTCGCGGTGGCCGTGGCGGCTTCTCCCTTAAGGCGGAATGCGACGCCGGTCGCGCGTATGCCATCCTCGTCGCCGAGCAGGATGCGGTCCGCCTGGGCATGAGTCAGCACGGTGAGGTTGGGCCGGTTCATTGCCGGCCGCAAAAATCCTGTCGCTGTCGTCCAGCGCACGCCGCGGCGCTGGTTGACCTGGAAATAGCCGACCCCTTCATTGTCGCCTCGGTTGAAGTCGTCGGTCTTGGGGATGCCCGTCTCGGCCGCAGCCTCGCGGAACGCGTCGAGAATTTCCCAGGACAGGCGCATTTCCTCGACCCGCCATTCGCCGCCCACGCCGTGCTCTGCGTCGGCGCCGCGAACCTGATCCTCCGATTTCTTGAAGTACGGCAACACGTCGTCCCAGCTCCAGCCGGCATTGCCGTCTTGCCGCCATTGATCGTAGTCGCGCGACTGGCCGCGCATATAGATCATGCCGTTGATCGCGGAGCAGCCGCCCAGCACCTTGCCTCGGGGATAGGCGAGCGCCCGGCCGTTCAGCCCTTCCTCGGCCTCGGTCTCGAAGCACCAATCGGTGCGCGGATTGCCCATGCAGTACAGGTAGCCGATCGGCACGTGGATCCAGAAATAATTGTCCTTGCCGCCCGCTTCCAGCAGCAGCACCCGGACATCCGGGTCGGCGGACAGGCGGTTGGCCAGTACGCAGCCCGCGCTGCCGGCGCCGACGATGATGTAGTCGTAATTGTCGAAACTCTGCGCCAAGCCGCGGTCCCTCACCGATGGTATGAGCGCGCATGATGCAGGGGGGGACCGATGGCTGCAAGGCGGATGAATATCCCCTAACGTGGGGTATATGGAGGCGCGGTCCCGTTTTCTGATTATCCACAATCCGATTGCCGGCCGGCGGCGGCGTGGCTTGCTGCGCGCGGTGATTCGGGCGCTCGAGAGCCGTGGCTGCGCCGTCAGCGAACGCGTGACAGCCGCCATGGGCGATGCCGCGGAAATTGCGCGCCGCGCGTCTCGGGAGGATTTCGACCTTGTGGTGGCGGCGGGCGGCGATGGGACGATCAACGAAGTGGTCGATGGTCTTGCAAGCGGCCCCGAAGGCGCGCCGTTGCCGCTCGGTTTGATTCCGGTCGGTACGGCAAATGTGCTGGCCATGGAAATCGGACTTCGAGCCGACGCACAACGTGTTGCCACGACGCTCATTGAAGGACCGTTGCACCGGATCTATCCCGGCCGGCTGAACGGCAGGCATTTTGTCCTGATGGCGGGCATCGGTCTCGACGCGGAAGCCGTCAGGACGGTCGATCTCTCCTTCAAGCGGATCTGGGGCCATGGCGCCTATCTCTGGTCGGCCTTCCGATGTTGGCTCATTCATCGAACACCGGAGTTGCACGTTGTCCTGGATGGAAAGGCGACACGAACGAGCTGGGTTATCGTCGCCAAGAGCCGGCATTACGCGGGCCGCTACGTCTTCGCGCCCGATGCCCGCCTCGGCGATCCGCGATTTCAGGTCTGCCTGCTCGACGGAACAGGGCGATGGACGTTGTTGCGCTATGGCATGGGATTGCTGTTGGGACGGCTCCGCCAATGTCCGGATGTGCGGATCGTGCCGGCGGCGATGGTCTCGGTCGCGGCGCCCGATGCGGTGCCGGTGCAGATAGACGGCGAATACGCGGGTACGACGCCCGTGGAGATCACCCTGGATCGCGAGGGCATGTTGCTGGCAATGCCGCAGGACGCGCCGCTGTAAGGGGCATTAAAGCCCGAGGCGTTCGTTGAGCTTCCGCACGTCGATGATGCCGCGCAGGGACCCCAGTACCTTACGCAGCCCGTCGGTTTCGAGCACGGTTTTCCGCAAAGAGGCCGCTTCGAACAAATCGCTGCCATAGGGGATCAGGAGATAAAGCCGATCGTTGCGGAAGCTGGCGCGCAGCTTCGCATTGTCGAACGCCTCCGACACGGCGAACAAGCGTTCCATGAACGCCGGCGTCAACAGATAGCGCGCCTCGACCTGATCGGTCGAATACACTTCGAATCGTTCTTCAAAACGCGGATCTTCGAGTTCGATCTTTTCGAAATCGTTGAAGGCGTCGGTCAGCCAATTGCCGATCCTGCCGCGATCTTCCTTGATGACGGTGTGGCCGTTGAAGCGCTTGTTCATGCGCATCATCGCGGCAACGCCGTCGAAGACCGTGGTGCGTCTTTTGCGGCCTTTGCTGTCGCGCGATACATCGATCAGCTTGACCTCCTCGAAGCTGATTTCGACGCCGCGATGCGCGCCGGCAAAACCATCCTCGAATTCGCGGTCGTCATGGTCGTGGAGAATGCCGGTTTCACCGAAGCGGGCGCAGAGGTCGCGGCCATCGTGGGAGAAGTCGAAGCCGAGAAAGTCCGCGATCGGGCGAAGAATTCTTTGCTTGAAGGCTACCAGGAATTTCCGGCGTGGCTGGTTCACCCACCAGATTGCGCCCGCAATGGCCGCGACGAAACACCATCCGGTGAATTCCGATGTATCGGGGTGGAAAAAGAAGGACGAGAACACGAACAACGCCAAGCCGGCGGGGACCACGGCGAGAACGCAAATGACGAGTCGCGTGTTGAAGGACTTGCGCGCTTCGAGCCGCGCGGCCTCGACCTCTTCGAGGATCGGCGCGATCCGGTCGCTAAAGAATGTGCCGAAGCCTTTTTCGTGCGGATGGATTTCGTCGAAGGTCAGCGACATCGGTCAAGGATCGATCAGAGGAAATCCCCGGCCGCGACAGGGGCCCGCTCGGTCTCTCTCACCTCAAACAGCGGCATGGCGTCGACGCCGATCATCCGGGCGATCGTGCTGGACGGCCAAATCTGCACCGCGTTGTTGAGCGCGTTGACGGCGGAGTTGTAAAAGCGCCGTGCCGCGGAGATATGCGCTTCGACTTCGCTGTAGGTGCGTTGGGCGTTGAGCATCGTCGCGTCGGATTTGAGTTCCGGGTAATTCTCCACCGCGACAATGAGCTTGCCCATCTGGTTTTGCAGCGCGGATTCAAGCGAAAAGCGCTCCGTCGTCTTCTCGGGGCCCGCGTCGATTGCCGCTGCGCGCAATCGGGTAATTTCGGTCAGGAGCTCTTTCTCATGCTCCATGAAGCGCTTCGCGATGGTCAGAATATTAGGGATTAGATCGTGACGTTTCTTAAGTTGAACGTCGATTCCGGAGAATGCGTCTAGTGCTTTATTCCGTTTTCTAATAATGCCTGCATATATAAACCAAATGATTACTGCAAGGACGGCAATAATAATCAAAACCGCGGTCATTTTTGTACGACTCCCGACAGACCTCTGGAGGCTCTGATATTGGTATATTCCCGCTTATTGGCAAGTATTTGTACCGGTGAGCCGCCGCGAGAGGCCATGCCGGCCGCCGGTATCGGACAGGCGGCCGGGCACGACGAACTTCTCAAAGGAAGCGAATCGAGCGCATCACACCTTCCGCGGCGCGCTGATATTTTCCGAAATAGTGCAGCCGCGTTCCCAGATAGACCACGAGATACAGCTTTTTGTTGCGGACGCTGCCGCGGGCAATTCCCTTCTTGTCGAGACCGCCCTTGGTCTTATAGCTGAAGGTGAAACGGAAGCCGTCGGCGCCGCCGAATTTGGCGGGCTTGAAGTTTTGCACCCGAACCTTCTGTGCCTGCATCGCGGCCATGCTGTTCTCGAACAATTCCTTGATTTCCAGGGAGTTCATCGAGCTGCGGAAGACCGGAATATTTATCTTGCGGCGGCTCCGGAAGATCGGCTGGCCATCTTCCACATTGTTGATGAACATCAATGCCTGCAAGCCGGCGCCGTCGACGGTCCATTGCTCGACATTCTTGAAGAACGTGTTGTTCACACGGCTCCATTTGACCTGCGGCGAAACGGAATAGGTGTCCGATACCTTTACCCGCTGCGGCGGTTCCACGAGCTGATACGGGGCGCAGCTTGCGACGAAGGCAAGGGCTGCTACGACGAATAGGACTCTACGCATGGAAAATCTCCTTTGCCTGTTAGCCGCGTTTCATCATGTGGCGAATCATTTCTGCGTCCTCGGCGTTGGGGGCCCGTCGCAGATAGCGGTCGAATGCTTGATTGGCCTTGGCCTGCTGCTTTTCCTTCAGCAATAGGAGCCCCATTGCGCGGTGCAGCTCGACCGGGGGCCTGCCGGTTCGCAAGGCTCTTTGATAGGACGCAAGCGCCAGCTTGCGGTCGCCGCTCTTATTCCGCAGGCGATAGAGTTCGCCCTGGAAATAGTGCAGTTCGGACATGCCGGTCCGGTTTTTCTTGAGCAGATTGAGCAGCGCTTGCGACCGCTTGAAGCGTTGAAGCTGCAATTCGTCGCGCAGCAGACGGGTCCGGTACGGCCGGATCCGCGTCAGATAGCTTTTCCGCCCGATCGCCCGGGCCTTGGACCACCGCCGCTTCGCCTTTTTCGAAAGGCTTCGCAGCGCGTTCACCCGTTCCCGTTTCGCGGGATGGGTGGATAGGAAGTATGCCGAGCTTTCCGCGCCTTTCTCGGCACGATGCTCGTGGATGAGGTTCTGCCAAACTTTCGGGGCCTCGAGCGGGTCGTATCCCGCCTTGGCCATCAGCACGAGGCCGTATCCGTCGGCTTCGCGCTCGAAATCCCGGTTGTTGGCCTGCAGGCTGCCGACGGCGGCGAGATCGGCCAAGCCGGCGGTGATGCCCAACGTCGCGATGTTGAAGAAGGCGAGGGAGTTTGCCGTGTCGATGGTGTTGCGCATCTTTTTCAACGAATGCTGACGCAGGTAGTGCGCAATCTCATGGCCGATGACGGCGGCAAGCTGCGCTTCGTTCTGGACCCGCAGCAAGAGCCCGGACCATATTTGCATGGCCCCGTTCGGCGCCATCGTTGCGTTGAAATGCGGCACGCGCGCCAGGTAAATGCGGATATCGTTGCAATATTTCCCGGCAACCCGGCAGGTGACCCGCCGGACATAGGCATTCAGCGCCGGGTCCTCGATGATGTTGCCGGAAGATCGCAGACCGCCTTCCGCCTTGTCCATTTTCATCCACAGACCGCCTTCATCCGTGTTGAGCGGCGGACGATGGCCGGGCTTGAGGTCGGTGACGCGGTAGGTGCCGATATCTTCCGTCTTTGCGGTACTGGCCGCCGTATCGTGCTCGGAGCCTTCCAGGCCGGATTCATAGGCAGACATATTGCCGGTGGCGCAGCCGCCCAGGATCAGCGCAGCACCGAGCGTCAGGGTGAGGGTGCGCATCCTCATTTCGGAATGCCCGCGAGCAGGGTTCCGACGGTCTCACGGGCCGCGTCGGCGGTTCTGAGGTCGCCGCTTCCCCGCGCGAGCAGGTTGAACCAAACGACATGGCCGGTGCGCAGATTGACCAGGGAGGCGAAGCCGGTTTGCGATCCGCCGCGGACATTGGCGCCGATGAGGCTGCCGACGAAGACCGCGGCCTTGCGCCCGGAGCTGGCGTAGCTGTCGCGCATGAAGATGAACAGCGCGTGATCCGCATTATATTGTTTGCGCAGCTGGTTGACGCTGTTCCCGAGCGTCCAGTCGAACTTGCCTTCTTTGGTCGGCAGGGCGTTTCCCTGGACATATTTGTGGATCAGAATGGCGCCGCCGACCGCACCGTGCAGCTTGACGATTTGCACGTGCTTCGGCTGGACATGGTTGCTGCCGTAATTGACGACCCGGGCATTGTGGGTCTTGACGATTTGGCGGACCGAATCGGCGATGTGCCGGCGCGCATTCGCGGTCCATTGCGCGTTCGGCTCCTTGATCCCGCCGGCGGTCAGCAGGCTGAGTTCGACGTCGACCGGCATCAGCAAGAGCCGTTTAATGTTTACAGGCGCCTGATTCTCGGCGGTGCGAAAGCTATTATGACCGGCACAACCGCTCATGAAGAGGCCGAGAAGCAGCGCGACCGCGGAGTGTTTCAACCATTTCATCATCATTCTCCAGCTCTCAATTACCAGTGAGCGCCGCGACATCCCTGGGTGGCATTGCAAGCCAATCCGGGTGAGGCGTCGCCGGTTAGGCGCAATGTCCAGATTGCGCCGAATCGTGGATTGGGAGATTTGCCGGTTGCGACCTGGAATCGGCTGCGCGCAGTGCCATTCGACAGCCAAATTGCCATTGCCCTAAGAGGTCCACCCAATGCAATGGCCTTAAATATCGATAAAATATTGATATTTCCTTACCCGCGTAGGAGTTCGGCACCCCGTCGGGATATGGGAAGGAAAAGTCGGCTGAAACGTGAAAACGGCCGCGCTGGGCGGCCGGTCGAGACGGTATGGAGGTGCCGGAAAGCCGGTTGGGCTTTAGCAGGATTTCGGGCGCTTGCCTCCGATGCGATTGCAAATCTCCGAAATCAGGTGATTGAAACCGTGTTTTTCCAGGACGGTCTTGTATTCCGACCGTGCGGAGGAGACCTTGGAGATTCCCTGCACGGAAATATCGAAGATCCTCAGTTCGTTCTTGGTCTTGTACAGCCGCCAGTTCATATTCAGCGGCGATTTGGAGGGTACCCGTACCTTGGTAATGACGGAGACGCCTGCCGGCGGATGCTCGACGGAGCGGACGATGCGGATTTCCGCTTTCGCGTAGTTGTAGAGATGCTTCTTGTAGCTCTCCAAGATCGAATTCCTGAAGACGTTTATGAAGCGCTGGCGCTCGGCGGCCGAAATTTTCGACCAATACTTGCTGAGCACGTAACGCCCGATTCGCCGCATGTCGAGCTGCTGCGCGATATGCGTCGTCAGGAATTCCTCGATGTTGTCATAGCTCAGGTCGCTGGTGCTCAGCAGCGGCTCGAGCTTGTCGGCAATCGCCTGGACATAGGATTCCGCTTCCGACGCTTTTGCCGGAATCGCTCCCAGAAGGGTGAAAATCAGGATGATGGTTGCGAGACCGTGGACACTCTTTTCGGTGCCTCTCGCAATCATTTGAACAAGAGCCATGACGCCCCTCGCAAAGAATTTTTATGGGCGCGACAGCGCCGAATTGGGACTTTGCCAAGGATGTCTTAAGAAGCCGTAAACATTTTATATAAAATGCTAGGGAAGTCCTCTTATATAAAATGCTAGGGAAGTCCTCCGCAGAAATCGCTCAAATCGGATTAAAATAATAATATTAGATGGTTAGGTTATGTTTCCCGAGCGTTAACTGCAGCGACGAGAGTTAACGGTAATTT
>JBFFGE010000132.1:0-13301 GCA_041557595.1 Alphaproteobacteria bacterium | reverse complement strand
GACCTCGCCGGCCTGCGCCGCCAGTTGCCGTCAAGCGTGAGCCTTCCGTCGGCGGGCGTCGATGCGGGTGCGCTGGTGATGTCGTTTCGCGCCGGCAAGGGCCTCGTCGTGAATCATTTCCGGATCGGCGCGCGCGTCGTCGTGGATTTCAAATCCGGCGGAAATGCGCAGGCGGCAGCGGACAAGCCGAAGAAGCCGGCCGCCGCGCAGAAGAAAATCGCTACCCGGTCCACGCCGCCGCGTTCGCAAAAACCAACCCGCGGCGCGGATGAACCGCCGCCGCCGGCCACCGCGCCGGTATCGAAGGTCGGGTCGGCGCCGCTTCCCGAAAAGGCGCCCGAACCGACGGCCAAGGCGGCACCTCCGCCGGCGTCGGACGCGCGGGCGGCCACCGGCGGCCCGGATAAAGGCAAGGTGTCTGCAAAGGCCACGGGCAAAACGGTGAGTTTGACATTCGACTGGCCGGAAACGGTCGGTGCGGCGGTTTTCGAGCGTGCGCCATTCATTTGGATCGTCTTCGACCGGCGGGCGCAGATTAATCTGGCGCCGCTTCGCCAGGCGGCGCGATCGATGGTTTCCAGCGTCGAGCAATTGCCCGTATCCGAGGGAACTGTGCTCCGCGTTCGGCCGCTCCCCGGCGTCAGCCCGCAGGTTTATCGCGAAGCGAACAATTGGGCGGTGACGTTCCGGCGGTGGCCGATCACCGCACAAATACCGATTCGAATCCAGGTACGGCCCGAGGCGGTGGAAGGCGCCGAAATGGTTTTGCCGATCACCGAATTCGGCCGGATCTTCACCGTGTCGGACCCAGGCGTCGGCGACCGGCTGATGGTGGCGACGACACGGGCGCCGGGACAGGGCGTCAACGGACGCCGCCGCTATGCGGAATTCGATATTCTGCCATCGGCGCAGGGCGTGGCGGTCGCACCCCGGAGCGAAACCGTCAGCTTGAAGAATGTCGGCAGTCGTGGCGTCGCGGTGATCGGTGAACGGGGCCTGCATGTGTCCGCCGTTGCCCTGCGCGATGATGGCAAGGGCTTCCTCGGTCCGCGAATTTTTAATTTCGGCAATTGGTCCGGTGGCGATGTGGATACCGTGACCGCGGCGCAAGTGGCGTTGCGTGCCGTCGTCGAGGTGCCGAAGAAACGGCGCGATGATGCCAGGCTCGATCTTGCCCGATTTTATTTCGCGCGCGGGCTCGCCACCGAGGCGTTTGGCGTGCTGCGGCGGATCGAAGCCGCGAATCCCGTCCTGTCGTCCCAACCGGAATTCCGTGCGCTGATCGGCGCGACCCAGGTCTATATGGGACGCTACCCCGATGCCCGGAAGGATCTGCTCGACCCGCGTCTCGACAAGTTTCAGGAGATCGCGTTGTGGCGCGGATCGATGTTCCTGCAAGCGGGCGAATTGGACAAAGCCGCGGCGCAATTCCGGACCGGCGATCCGGTGCTGGCCGATTACCCGGAGCCTATTCGGACCCGATTGGCGCTCGAACGCGTGGAAGCGGGCTTGGCCGGTCTGGACGTCTCCAGCGCAACCGTCTGGCTCGAACGTCTCGACAAGGCGGCGGGCTCGATGCTGCGCAAGGACACGGCGCGGCTGCGGTACAATCAGGGAGTGCTGGCGCGCAAGAGCCGGGATCTCGACCGGGCGGTGGCGATCTGGGACGATGTCAAGAGATCGAAGGATCGGTGGAACGCGGCCCGCGCCGAGTTCGCCTTGATCGATCTTGGCCTGCAGCAGGAAACCGTCTCGGCGGGCGAGGCGGCGAAGCGGCTGGAACGGTTACGCTACCAGTGGCGCGGCGACCGGCTGGAACTGGCTGTCCTGAAAAAACTGGGCGAGATTTATCTCGGCAAGTGCGACTATCGAAACGGATTGAGCACGTTGCGCACCGCGGTCACCTATTTCCCCACCGGTGGGCCGGTCAAGGCGATCGCTCAATCGATGACGGACGCCTTCAAGTCGCTGCACCTGGAAGGCGGCGCGGATAAGCTGCCGGCCCTCAAGGCGCTCGCACTGTACGATGATTTTCGCGAACTGACGCCCGCGGGGCCGGAAGGGGATCGTATGATCCAACGGCTCGCGGATCGTCTGGTCTCGGTGGATTTGCTCGACCGGGCCGCGGACTTGCTGGCCCATCAGGTGCGCTATCGGCTCAAAGGCGAAGAGAAGGCGCGGGTCGGTGCAAAGCTGGCGGTCATTTATTTGCTGGATCGCAATCCGAAGGGCGCGCTGTCCGCGCTGCGCAATAGTTTCCAGCCGAATTTGCCGCAGGACGTCGAGGACGACCGCCGCCGCATCCGCGCCAAGGCGACGCTCGAACTGGAACGCTACGAGGAAGCCATCGCACTGCTGGCCGGTGACGTCAGCACGGAGGCCGATTTGCTGCGGGCCGATATTTACTGGAATACGCAAAACTATTCCGAAGCGGCCAAGGTGCTGCAACGCCTGTCCGGCGACCCATTGTCGGAAGGCGGGTACGATCAGGAACAGGCGCGGTTTATCCTGAGCTGGGCGGTTGCATTGCGACTCAAGCGGGACGAAGCCGGCGTCAAATTGTTGCGCGAACTCTATGGGCCCGGCATGGCGAAGAGCGACCTCGCCGATACCTTCGCCTTTATTGCCAGCCCTTCGGGGGACGATTCGAAAAATATCGAGTCGATTACCCGCAAGATGGCCGAAGCGGATCACTTCGAATCCTTCTTGAAGAATTATCGCGCGCGCCTCATCCAGCCGCCGATCGCGACCGGCGGGCCGGGTAAATCGGGACGTTCGGGAACCCGGCCGAGCGAAGCGAAACTGCCGCCCGCGCCGCCGCCACCGCAAAGCTGACCCGCCGGCGGCGCCCGGTTGCCGTCAACTGGTGTTGAAGCTCTGCACCAGGCTGCCGGCGATCATGTACCAGCCGTCGACGAGCACGAAAAAAATCAGCTTGAAGGGCAGCGATATCATCACCGGCGGCAGCATCATCATGCCCATCGACATGAGAACCGACGCCACCACCATGTCGATGATGAGAAACGGCACGAACAGCAGGAATCCGATCTCGAAGGCCCGGCGCAACTCGGAAATCATGAAGGCGGGGATGAGGGCGCGCAACGGCGTCGCCTCCGGCTTTTCGCCAAGATCGAGACGCGCCATGTTCAGGAACAGGTCGAGATCCTTTTAGCGCACATGCTTCATCATGAAGTCGCGGATCGGCGCCGCGCTGCGTTCGAAGGCCTGCTTTTCGTCGATGCTTTCGGCGATCAGCAGCGCAATGCCTTGATCGTAAATCCGCTCGAAGCTCGGCTGCATGATGAAGAACGTCATGAAGAGGGACAGGCTGATGACAACCGTATTGGGCGGCGTGCCCTGGGTGCCGAGTGCGGTGCGCAGCAGCGACAGCACGACCACGATGCGGACGAACGACGTGACCATGACAAGGATCGCCGGTGCCAGCGTCAGGATCGTGATGAGCGCGACCAGTTGGACGATGCGCCCGGTTGCCTCGCCGCCGGTTCCGAGATCGAGTGTCAGATTTTGGGCGGTCGCCGGAATCGAAAGACCGATCACCCAGATGAACGCGAAAACGATCGTCTTCCTGACCCCGGGAAGGCGCCGCGGAACCGCGCGATTGCCGTCGCGACGTGGCCTCATTCCGGATTTCCGTCCTGCGCCGGTGCGGGTATCGCGGGCGGCTCGGTGGTGCCGGCGGCAGGCGGGGGACGGATGTCGCGCTCGACCACCAGCTCGCTGGTCGCGCCGATCAGGATGAGGTGTTCGGTGTCGTCGCGCCGCACAAGCACGAGGCGGCGACGGGCGTCGATGCTGGTCGCCTCCACGACGGCGAGGCGCGATTTGCCGTTGCGTCCTTTGCCCATGAAGGCCGGCGAAAGCCGGATCGCGCCGAACCCGAAACGCCGGGCAAGCAGCGTCAGCAACCCGATCAATCCGATGACGAAAATGAGCGCCAGCAGAAACCTGGGGTAGTCTAGCTCCACCTCGCCGTTTTCCTCCCTCGATCAGAACTGCAACCCGGTGCGCCTGTTATCCAATCGGTCCCGGTCTTTGTTCGTGCCCAGCCGGATCGTGACCGATGTTCGGCCGGTCTTACGGGCCGGCATCTTCCTTCGCCGCGGCGACCTCGGAGATCTTGATCTGCATGGCTTCCGAGAACGATTTGAATTCGTCCAGCAACGCGACCAAGCGCGGCCGCAATTCGATCGCTTGTTCCGGCGCGAGCTCGGTGATCGATTCGACCATCCCCTGCACCCGGCCATTGATGTCCTTGATCATGACCAGCTCATCTTGGTCGAGCCCGGTGCGCGCTGCCGAGATCAGGTCGGATATTTCGCGCATCTCGGAAATAATCGCCTCGCTGCTGGTCATGATTTTGGATACTCCGGCGGTTTGGTTCCGTTGGCGGCGTAGATGTATCGAAGGATTTCCGCAACGGCGGCAAATGCTTCGACGGGAATTTCGTCGCCGATATCGATTGCGGTGAGAATTTCGACGAGATCGGCATCCTCGCGTACCGTGATTCCATGGTCGCGCGCAACCTCTAGTATGCGTTCCGCCAGCCAACCGCGTCCGGATGCGACGAGCGACGGCGCGCTTTGCGCGGTTACCGGGTCGTAGCGGATCGCCGCCGCGGTGACATCGCGGTGCGCAACTTTTGCCGAGCCGCGTTGCGCCGATGCGGCGGCAGGGGGGAGGGCGTCCGACGGGGCGTTGCGCGTGCGGGGCGTTTTGGCCAACTCACTCTGTCCTTTCCGAGGGCGTCCCGGAAAATGCAACCGGAACAATACGCGGCGTCATCACGCGATGGGCAAGGCAAGCGACCTAGCGTCGGACCGCGCATCGAGTGTACCGCAAGGACTCCATTTGTATGTTTAAAGTATGCGTACCTTTTATTGCATTTTCCAGGGAAAAAGGCTTTTCAATAATAAATCCTCAGTAATGGAATCGATGATTCGCTTGGGAAGATTTAAGTTCTATTTTCGACATTGTTTACAGCAAAATAAAAAGTCGCTAGTTTGCTGCAACATAATGGAGGCGCGTACCGAGTGGCGGTGGCTTTCAGGAAGATGAAGAGTCGGCATTTTCCGGTCGGGTTGGCACATCTTGTGCAACTTGGTGTTGGTAAGTTCTTGGTCGGACGGACGGTGGGAAAAGTTTTGCGCAATACCGTGTATGGCGTTTGGCGGTTGAGCGCGGCACACAATGTCACCCGGCTTGGTGGCAGGAGCGAGCGGCATGGATTTGAATAATCTTCCGGTGTTCCGGATGATGAGCGGCAAGATGAAATGGCTCGCCGAGCGGCAAACCGTGCTCGCCAAGAACGTGTCTAACTCGGATACGCCGCGCTACCGGCCAAAGGAACTGAAGGAAGTCGATTTCACGCAGCTCGAAAAGGCGAATGCCTTTCGCGTCGCACTGGCGCGCACCGATCCGCGTCATCTTGCCGGCAGCGGCGCAGCAGTCCGTTTCGATGCTGCCGGACAACGCAATCCGTACGAAACATTGCCGGCCGGCAATGCGGTGGTGCTCGAAGAACAGCTCGCGAAGGTCGCCGAAAACCGGCACGACTACGCGTTGATGACGCAGCTGTACCGCAAGCACATTCAAATGTTCCGGATCGCCCTGGGACAACGAGGCCAGTAAGGAGTCCGCGCTATGCCGCTGGAAAAATCGATGATCCTCTCCGCCGCCGCCATGAAGGCGCAAGGCACGCGATTGCGCGTGATCGCGGAGAACGTGGCGAATGCCAACTCGACCGCCGAGCGGCCGGACGGCGATCCGTATCGCCGCAAGATCGTCACCTTCCACAATGTCCTGGACCGGGAACTCGGAACGCGCGTGGTAAAGGTGCGCGGCATTCGCGGCGATCGATCGGAATTCGCATTGCGGTTCGATCCGCAGCATCCGGCCGCGAACAAGGATGGCTACGTCAAGATGCCGAACGTCAACAGCTTGATCGAAATGACCGACATGCGCGATGCGCATCGCAGCTACGAGGCGAACCTCAACATGATCGAGGTGGGCAAGTCGATGCTGTCGCGGACCCTGGATTTGCTGCGTTAGGGCGAGAAGGTGCCGGCATACGAGGGATGCGCCGGCGATCACGCCGGTGAGGGGAGGAAGACACGATGATGATAAACCCGACCGATGCCATCAAGGCGTTCAATCAGGCGGCCAAGCTCGGCGGCGACGGGATGGATGCGCGCGCCACGCCCGCGGCCGGCAGCTTCAAGGATTTGATGGAAAAGGTTGCCGAGGATGCGATGACGACAGGCAAGAAGGCCGAGGCCGTGACCGCCAAGGCGGTCGTCGGCGAAGCCGAACTGCTCGATGTGGTCGCCGCGGTATCCAATGCGGAAATGACATTGCAGGCCGTGGTCGCGGTGCGCGACCGGGTCCTCAGCGCCTATCAGGAAATCATGCGGATGCCGATCTGACATGCGCCGTAGCGTGAACCGCTTGCGCGCCATCGCGTTTGCGGGCCCCCGGGACCCGATGCGTGACCCGATGCGGGAGGCGGTCCTCCGATGAACGAAGCGCAAGTTCTGGATTTCGCCCGGGATGCGATCTATACGACCCTGAAGGTGGCGAGCCCCATCATGTTGGTGGGATTGGTCGTCGGCCTGGCGATTGCGCTGTTCCAGGCTTTGACGTCTATCCAGGAAATGACGCTTACCTTCGTGCCCAAGATCCTGGTGGTGTTCGCGTCGCTCCTGGTGCTGATGCCGTTCATGTTCGGCATCATGCAGCGCTTCATGGAATCGATCGCCACGCGTATCGTGGGAATTGGCTGACCGCCCATGCTGGCGAGTCTGCTTCCCGCTGAAATATTTTCCTATCTCCTGGTGTTTTCCCGCATTGGCGCCACCATGTCGATTTTGCCCGGGTTCGGCGAAACATATGTGTCGCCGCGCATTCGGCTGGCCCTGGCGTTGACCATTACCGCCGTCTTGACGCCGGCATTGGCGGCGCGGCTGCCCGCGATCCCGGCGGCGCCGGCGGCGTTGGTGATGTTGCTGAGCGGCGAAATCCTGATCGGGTTCTTCATCGGCACGGTGGCGCGGGTGCTGCTGTCCGCCCTGGCGACCGGCGGTGCGATGCTCGCGTTTCTGAGCGGGTTTGCGAACGCGCTCCTGTTCAATCCCATGCTCTCGGATCAAGGGGCGCTGCCGGCGGTCTTTCTGTCCGTTCTCGGGCTCCTGCTGATCTTTGTCACCGATACCCATCACCTCATGCTGATGGCATTGTCGGACGGCTATAACCTGTTCGCACCGGGCGTGCTGCCGGCCTTCGGCGATTTCGCCGATACCCTCGCGCGGTTGCTGGCCGACAGTTTTCGCATTGGCCTGCAGATCGCCATGCCGTTTCTTTTGTTCGGCATCGTGTTTTATACCGGCATGGGGCTGCTCGCCCGCCTGATGCCGCAGATGCCGATTTTTTTCGTCGCGCTGCCGGCTCAGATCATGCTCGGCCTGTTCATCATGATGGTGACCTTTCCGGCGGCGCTTTTGTGGTTCCTGAATTACTACCAGACCTCTTTCTCGCGGGTGCTTCTTCCCGGTTAACCGCAAGCGTCGGCCGTGAGGCGGCGCGGATTTGGACGATGTCGGAACAAACAGACGACCTTCAAAAAACCGAGGAACCGACCCCCAAAAAGCTCGAAGACGGGCGCAAGAAGGGGCAGGTCGCGGTCAGCCGCGAGATCAACACCTGGCTGACCTTGCTGGTCGGGACGCTGGTGGTCGGGTTGATGGCGCCCCGGCTGATGACCGACATGCGGGTGTCGCTGCTGCCGTTCGTCGAAACGCCGCACTTGCACGCCCTCGATACCGCGGTGGCGGGGCACCTTCTGTTCAGCGCCTTTGCCGAGGCGATCGGCGTACTGATCCTGCCCTTGCTGTTCTTCTTCCTCGTCGCGGCGGCGGGACCGATCCTGCAGAACGGATTGGTCTATTCGCCGAAAGTGCTCGAGATAAAATCCGAAAAGATTAGTCCGATCAAGGGCGTCAAGCGGATCTTCTCGATCAAGCAGTTCATGGAATTCGTCAAGGGGCTGTTCAAGATTTCGATCGTCGGCGCGGTCGGTCTGATCGTCGTCCTGCCCACGCTCGACGCGCTCGACATCGTCCCGACCTTTTCGCTGCCCGATTTTCTGTCCGCCCTGCATGGGTTGGTGATGAAGATGCTGATCGCGGTGGTCGCGGTGCTCTTCGTGATCGCCTTCGTGGACATCATCTTCCAGCGCCAGCAGCATCACAAGCAGATGCGGATGACGAAGCAGGAAGTAAAAGAGGAATTCAAGCAGTCCGAGGGCGATCCGGTGGTCAAGCAGCGGTTGCGCCAGATCCGTCAGGACCGGGCCCGCAACCGCATGATGCAGGCGGTGCCGGAGGCGGATGTGGTGGTCACCAACCCAACTCATTTCGCTATCGCATTGAAATACAAACCGGCCGATATGGCGGCGCCGGTCCTCGTCGCCAAGGGCACGGATCTGGTTGCGCAACGCATACGCGAACTGGCCGAGGAGCATGATATTGCGATCGTCGAAAATCCCCCTTTGGCGCGGGCGCTTTACGCATCAGTAGAGCTTGATGCCGAGGTCCCGGCGGAGCACTATCAGGCCGTGGCCGAGGTCATCAGCTATGTCTGGGGCCTCAGGGGCCGGTCGATGCCAGTGGAGACTCCGCGTGCCGGATGAACAGAAAGAAGCGATTTCGGTGTTGCCCGAACCGAGCCAGGACGGGGACCTGACATCGGTGTCGCTCGGCGGCGAGGTGCACACCCTGCCGGTCGAGATTGCACCGCCATCCGGCGGCGGCGGCCGGCTGTTTTTGCTGTTGCTCCTGTTTGCGTCCGGAATTGGCGCTTTGTATTATTTCGAGGCGGTCACCGGTCTGGCGCCCGGCACATGGTGGCAATCCTATGCCATCGTCGCCGTGCTCGGTCTGGTATCGCTCCTGCTGCTGTGGGGCGGCATCCGCGGCCGTCGCGAGGCGGCGGAAGATATGTTGCGGCGCGCCGGCGCGCTCGATGGCAGCGGTCTGGCGCTGGAAGACGGCGATGGCCGGCTGGTTTATGCGAACCGCCGGTTTCTGGAATTTCTTGCCCGATGCGGCGCGGAAACGAAGCAAGAGTCGGGAATTTGGACGCTTTACGTCTTTCCCGAGGAGAATGCGACCACGACCGCGGTCAAGCGGCTCCGCGACCGGGCGCTGAACGGCGTCGCGGCGGAAGTGGAGGTGACGCTGCCGCGCGCGGGCCGGTCGCCCATGCGGATCCAGGTGGCGGCGGCGCCGGGCGGTCCGGGCGAAGTCGTCTGGTCGAGCCGCGACGTGACCGCCGAGGCCGGGTTGGAAGCCATGCACGGCGCGCTCGCCGGGCTGCGCAACCAGTTCGAAACGGTGCCGGTCGGCATGGCGGTCGTCGATGCGGAGGGCTGCGTGATCGAATGCAATCCGGCCTGCCGCGATCTGATCGGATGCCTCGATCCGGTCGGCCGGCCGATCACCGAATTCGTGCGCGAAGCGGACCGGCCGGCGCTCGAGCGGCGCTTTTCCGGCACTGCGGACAGCAGCCTGCTGGCGGTTCCGGTGGATGTGGAAATCGAGGATGCGGGCCATCGCGTGGCCACGATCTATTTTTCGCGGCTGCCGGAACGTCCCGACGATGAGACGCCGTCCTCCGGCGGTCTCGCCTTGCATCTGATCGACACCACCGAAAAGAAAAAGCTCGAGGTCCAGTTTTCGCAATCGCAGAAGATGCAGGCGGTCGGCCAACTCGCCGGCGGCATCGCGCACGACTTCAATAACCTGCTGACGGCGATGATCGGTTTCTGCGACCTGCTGCTGCAGCGCTATCAGCCGGGCGAGCAGAGCTTCGCCGACATCATGCAGATCAAGCAGAACGCCAACCGGGGCGCGCGTCTCGTCCGCCAGCTGCTGGCCTTCTCGCGCCAGCAGACGCTGCAGCCGCGTGTGCTCGACGTGACCGATGTACTGGCGGAACTGTCGAACCTGCTGAACCGGTTGCTCGGCGAATCGATCAATCTGAAATTCGTTCATGGCCGCGACCTCGGCCGGGTCAAGGTCGATCAGGGGCAGCTCGAACAAGTGATCATCAACCTGGCCGTAAACGCGCGCGACGCCATGCCGCGCGGCGGCAACCTGACCATCTCGACGCGCAATTGCAGCCTGCTGTCGGAGATCGACCGGGCGCATTCGGAAATGATGCCGGCGGGCGACTACGTGATGATCACGGTGGCCGACAACGGTGTCGGCATGTCGTCCGATCTGCTCGACCGGATTTTCGACCCCTTCTTCACCACTAAGGAGGTGGGCTCGGGAACCGGGCTCGGCCTCGCCACCGTGTATGGCATCATCAAGCAGACCGGCGGTTTCATTTTTGCCGAGAGTGACGGTCATGGCAAAGGCTCGACCTTCACGATCTACCTGCAGCGCTATACCGGCGAGGAGGAAGACGCGACCATCCGCATGCCGGCCGAGGGCGCGCCCGCGGGCAAGGACCTGACCGGCGGCGGCACCATTCTCCTGGTCGAGGACGAAGACCCGGTGCGGCTGTTCGGTGCGCGCGCGTTGCGCAGCAAGGGCTACCGGGTGATCGAGGCGCGCAACGGCGAAAGCGCGATCGAATTGCTCAACGACGAGGCGATCGACCTGCTGATCACCGACATGGTGATGCCCAAGGTGGACGGCCCGGCAGTGATCGCCCATGCGCGGCGCAAGATGCCGCACTTGCCGGTGATCTGCATTTCCGGCTACGCCCAGGAATCGGTGCTGCGCGAAGTCAAGAACACCGAAAACGTGAGCTTCCTCGCCAAGCCCTTCAGCCTCAAGCAACTCGCCGGCAAGGTGAAGGACGTGCTGGAGGACGGCGCGTAAACCAGCCGGGCCCGGCGCCCGATTGCACCCCCCGTGCGGCCCTATGCTATCGTTTTGCCCTCGCCAACATTTCGAGGGAGGCATGGGCGATGGCCGGCAGCAAACTGGACGCATACAACATCGAGGATCTGCGGCGGATGGCGCAGCGGCGGCTGCCGCGCGGCATTTTCGAGTTCGTCGACCGCGGCACCGAGGACGAGGTCGCGCTGAGCAACAACCGCAAGGCGTTCGAGGATATCAGGCTGAAGACGCGGGTGCTGACCAATGTGTCGACGCGCAGCATCGAGACCAAGATCTTTGGCAAACCCATCAAGATGCCGTTCGGTGTCGCGCCCACCGGGACGGCAGGCTTGCTGTCCTATGGCGGCGAGGTCGCCCTCGCCAAGGCGGCGGCGAAGGCCGGCGTTCCCTGTACGGTCGCCACCAACGCGATGACGCCGATGGAGGAGATCGTCGACGAGGCGGGGGGCGATCTGTGGTTTCAGCTCTATATGTGGTCGGACCGGGAGCTCAGCTTCAAATTGGTCGACCGGGCGAAATCGGTCGGCTTCGAGACGCTGATCGTCACCGTCGACAGCGTCGTCGGCTCGAACCGGGAATACAATCATCGCAACGGTTTCGAGGTGCCGCTGCAATACACCCCCCGGCTGGTGGCGCAATTGCTGGCGAAGCCCGGCTGGCTTGCCGGCTGTCTGCTGCAGCAATTCGTCAAACGCGGCGTGCCCAAATTCGAGAACTATCCGCCCGAGCTGATGGACAGCCTGATGTCGAAGACTTTCAAGCGGTCGGCCCTGAAGAACGACACGCTGGACTGGGACGACCTCAAGGTGCTGCGCGACCGGTGGCCCGGCAACCTCATCGTCAAGGGGATCCTGCATCCGGACGACGCTGCGCTGGCCGCCGATGGCGGCGCGGATGGGATTATCGTCTCCAATCATGGCGGGCGGAACCTGGACGCATCTGTCGCGCCGATCCAGATCCTGCCCGAGATCGCGGCCCGCGTCGGCGGGCGCATGACTGTCATCGTCGACAGCGGGTTCCGGCGTGGCACCGACGTAATCAAGGGGCTGGCGCTCGGCGCCGATCTGGTGATGGCCGGCCGGCCCACGCTCTATGGCGCGGCGGTGGGCGGCGAGGCGGGCGCCTATCGCGCGCTCGAGATCTTCCACGAGGAAATTTTCCGCGTCATGGGGTTGCTGGGCCTGCACACGGTCGATGAAATCGGCCCGGACTGCCTGTGGTGGCGGCCCGCAACGGCCGATTTCAGTCGCGCGGCGGCTGAATAGCCGCCTCGCGCGTCAGGTGAATTGAACGCCCAATTGATCGTCCATGCGCCGGACCACCGTGCAATCGAAGGACGCGCCGTGGTGGAGCACGAGACGGAAGGTGCCCGGCAAATGGATCGATTCGGCGGGCTTCAGCCGCGCGCCGGTGTCCGATATGTCGAGGATGATGCACTTCATCGTGCAGCTGTCGAACCGATAGACGATCGTCGCCGCCTTGAGCGTCTTCATGCGCGCGTTGCGGCGCCGCTCGTTGGCGGCGGCGATGGCGGGTTCCGCGGGCGCCGGAGCGCTGACAGGCTCCTTGGGCCCTTCCAGGACGGCGCGAATCTCCTCGATCCGCGCTGGTTTCTCGAGCGTCGCGATCGCCGCCGAGATGCGGTCTTCAACGACCGTCTTCGCCGCGGTCAGGAAGGCGGGGTCGTGGCCCGTCATGAAGATGAGGCGGCCGCTGAAATTCTGTTCCGTGAGCCATTTCGCGATTTCGAGACCGTCGAGATCCGGCATGAAGATGTCGAGGAAAATGACGTCCGGCGAGAAACTCGCGTAGCGCTGCATGATTTCCCGCGAGCTGACGATCTGCTCGACGGTATGACCCATTTTCGTGACGACGCGGTTGACCAGCCGGCCGAACTGGACGTCGTCATCGACGATCAGAATCGACAAATTCTCCATTTTGCGCCTTTTTTTAAAGGTTTACGCAATTCGCACGGTTGAAGCCCAGCCTCCGAAAAGAGGGGGTCGGGCTTATCCCGAATTATTGTTAAAATTTATTAAAATTTCGTAAAAATGCAGGGGCCGGCGAATAACTAGGGACAGTATATAATTTTGCTACGCAATAGCATCGGCCGGCCGAGTAAAATGATACACTGTCCCTAGTTATTCGGCGAGTTATTCGGCGGGGCGTTTCCCTGTCTCGTTCCTGCGTAGCCGCCCGTTACTCCGTCGGCGGCTCCCAGCTTGCGTCCGGGTCCATCGGGTAGACGGGGCGGGGCATGTGCTGCCAGTCGAAGTTCTTCAGATTGTTCGAGGTCAGGCCGGGCACGTCGACTTCGACGATTTGCTCGGGCGGGACCAGGTGCTTGAACCCGGCGCGGAAATGGCCGCGCGATTT
>JBFFGE010000131.1:0-13323 GCA_041557595.1 Alphaproteobacteria bacterium | reverse complement strand
TTGCCCTCCGTGGTCTCAGAGGTCGTCGTCCAGACTGTCGCCCCGTCGCCATAGGTGAAGAAAGGCCGATAGGAAAAATCATGTTCCAGCAGGCCCAATTTCCAAAGTTGGTATGCGATGTCCTTGCCCACATAGGTTTCCAGGCGGTCGGGCCCGCGCTCCGGCGATTTCGCTCCGCTGAATCCGATTTCCGCATGGGTACCGTCGCAGAACGGCTTGTTTTTCGAGCCGCCGCAGCGGCAAAGAGCGGTTACTTTCTTGGTGTCTATCGGCGCACCGTCGGCGTCCTTCAACATGACCGGACCCTTCACGAGGTACGGGCCGCCGTCGGCGCATTCGATTACCGGATTTTGTCCGGCACCTTCTTTCGTCATTATCAACTCCACCGAAGACGTTGCCGGCCGCACGAAAGACTGCCGCCAATGGTAGGGTAGTTTTCCAATTTCTGTCTAATCACGAATTCCCGCGACGGGCGAGACAAACTCGCCGGGACGGTTGGGGCTAGCAGGCTGCTCAAAAACATGCCCAGCGGGATTGGCCGCATCCTTCGTCAAGCTTAGGATGAGGCCAACCTGTTGGAATCACTCAGCCTCACCCTAAGCTTGTCGAAGGGTGCGGCTGCGGACGAGACGATTTTGAGCAGCCTGCTAGAGCAAATCCCGAGCGAACCGAAACGGTTCGCGACGACGGATTTGCGTAAAAACCAAGAGATAGACCATTTCATATGAGGCAATTGAAACAAGAAATGGTCTAGGCGCGCCGATTGCGCCGCAATTCGTCCTCGTCCCAAAGCACGAAATCGGGGCCGAGATGATCCAGGCTCGGAACGCCGATCTGGGCCATCACCGTATCGATTTCCTGGCGCAGGATCGCCGCCGCCTTGGAGGCACCGGCCACACCGCCGGCGATCGCGCCATACAATGTCGGGCGGCCGAGAAAAACGAACTTTGCGCCCAGGCACAGCGCGATCAGAACGTCGGAGCCGCGCCGCACCCCGCCATCCAGCATCAGCGTCATGCGGCCGCCCACCGCCGCATCGATCGACGGCAGAACATCGAGCGGCGACGGCGCGCGATCGAGTTGCCGCGCGCCGTGGTTCGAGACCATCAGCCCGTCGACGCCGACTTCCGCGGCGCGCAACGCATCGTCCGGCCGCATGATGCCCTTGAGCACCAGATTGCGCGGCCACAGCTTGCGAAACTTCTCGATATCGCTCCAGGTCAGCGTCGCATGAATTTGCGACGACACGAACGTGCCCAAATCATCCGCATTCACACCCGGGTCGGTATAGGCCTCCCAATTCGGCAACCGGGCGATGCCGTGGCGCAGATAATCCTTGAACCAGTAGGGCCGCCGCAGCGCATCGAGCTTCGAGGCCAGCGACAGTTTGAGCGGCCGCCCAAACCCGTTCCGCTTGTTTCGTTCCCGATTGGAGCCGACCGGCACGTCGACCGTGATCACCAATGTCGACAGCCCCAGATCGGCCGCACGGCGGACCTGGTCTTCGGAAATCGACGCATCCTTCGCGGCATAGAGCTGGTACCAGCCATGCTCCGGTGCGACCTCGGCCAGCTCCTCCATCGACGCGGTGGCCGCCCCCGACATGATGAACGGGATGTTGGCGTCGCGTGCCGCCTTGGCCAGCATGATGTCGCCGCCGCGCCGGTAATTGCCGATGCCGCCCGTCGGCGCGATTCCGAAGGGGCTGGAGTATGTCCGGCCGAACAATTGGGCGCTCTGGTCGCGGGTCGAGATATCGACAAGGTACCGCGGCACCAGCGGGCGCATGCGGAAGGCATCTTCGTTGCGCACCAGCCCGTCCTCGTCATCGGCGCCGCCTTCGATGAAATCGTAGACCACCTTCGGCAGGCGCTTCTTGGCCAGCTTGCGCAGATCCTCGAAATTGATCGCGTTCTCGATATCCATGCCTAACCTCGGTCGTTCTTGCGTATGCCGCCGCGCCGGATGGTGCACACAGGCTTGCAATGCGTTCTGTTGAGTAAGGGAATCAGCTCGGAACTTTGCGCGGACCGACCGATTGTTGGAGAATAGCGCGAAGACTGCAAGCGGGAGGGCGCAAAAATGTCGGTGATTTTGGGCAGCGGTGAGTTTCGCTACCGGGTGGTCGAAAATTGGGCGAAGCCGCCCGAGGGCTGGGAATTCATGGATGTCGCCGCGGTCGGCGTCGACAGCAAGGACCAGGTCTACGTGTTCAATCGCGGCGAACACCCGATGATGGTGTTCGATCTCGACGGCAATTTCCTGCGTTCCTGGGGCGAAGGCATGTTCCCGCGCGCCCATGGGCTGCATATCGGCCCGGACGATTCGCTCTACTGCACCGACGACGGCGATCACACCGTCCGCAAATGCACGCCGGAGGGCAAAGTCCTTCTGGAAATCGGCGTGCCCGGCGAGCCCGCGCCCTATATGAGCGGCGACCCGTTTCACCGCTGCACCCACACCGCGCTGTCGCCGGACAACCACATCTACGTCTCCGACGGCTACGGCAATGCCTGCGTCCACAAATATTCACCCGACGGAAAACTGCTGAAGAGCTGGGGCGAATCCGGCACCGGACCCGGCGAATTCAATATCGTTCATAACATCGTCACCGACGACGAGGGCTGGGTCTACGTCGCCGACCGGGAAAACCACCGGGTACAGATCTTCGACGGCGACGGAAAATATGAGACGCAATGGAACATGCTGCACCGGCCCTGCGGACTGTACATGCCGCGCGGCAAGTGCCCGCATTGTTTCGTCGGCGAACTCGGCCCCGGCATGGCGGTCAATCGCAAGGCGCCCAATATCGGGCCGCGGCTCAGCGTGGTCAGTGCGAAGGGAGAGTTGCTCGCACGGCTCGGTGGCGAAGACGGCCCCGGGTTGGAGGTCGGCAAGTTCCTCGCCCCGCACGGTCTGGCGATCGATTCGAAGGGCGATATCTATGTAGGCGAGGTGTCCTACACCAACTGGCCGTCCAGCTTCGGCGACGTGCCGATGCCCCGGCCGCTGCGGTCGCTGCAGAAACTGGAAAAGGTGGCGTGAGGCACATCTCGGCGGTGTCGCGGGGCGGAACCCTCGAAACCCAATGCGTGTCATTCCGGACGGCGCGAAGCGCCGATCCGGAATCCAGGAGGTGTCGATTTATCTGGATTCCCGCTTTCGCGGGAATGACGAAATCAGAAAAGAGCAACCGTTAAACCCGAATCCCCTAACGCTTCGTAATCCGATACTTCACGATCCGGTCGTTGCCCGAATCCGAGATATAGAGCGTCTGGCCCTTGAGCTCGACGCCTTCCGGGGTGCGGAATTTTCCCGGCCCCTTCCCCGGCCCGCCGCCCAGTACCTGAATCAATGTCCCGTCGGGGCCGATGATCTTGACCGAATGCGTGTTCTTGTCGGCCACGATCAATGTGCCGTCCGGCATGGTGTCCTGATAGCGGGGTCCGCTGAAATTGTAGGGCGCGCCCTGCAGGACTTTTTTTATTTTCAGATCGGGCGTGAGCAACACCATCCGGTCGTTGCCCGCATCGGCGAGCCAGATGTCGCCGTTCGGCGCGAGCTCCACATCGTGCGGCGACGACAGGCCCGTCATTTCGTTGACGACCTTGCCCTGGTCATACACCACCAGATTGCCCGACCAGGCGGCCCCGACATAGATCCGGCCATTGGGGTGCACCAGAACGCCCTCCGGCCCCCGGATCTTCGCCGAGAGTTCTCCGACGAGTTTCCCCGTAAGTCCCGACATTTCATAAATCGTCACCCGCCCGTTATGCGTGTCGGCGACATAGAGGCGGCCCTGCGGGTCGAAATCCACATCATGGGTGCCGCTCTGATGGTCCGAGCCAAAATGGCCCAGCAGCTTCAAACTTTCCGCATCGAGAATGGCCACGCGGTTGTTGCCCACATCGGAAACGAACAGGCGTGCCCCGTCCGGCGACAGTTTGATGTCATGGGGGTTGGAAAGCGCCGCCGTGCTGGCGGTCACGAATTCCAGCCGGAACTGATCGGCGCGGCCTACCGTCGCGAACAAAAACAGGCTGCCCAGAAAACAGGCAATCGAGAGTGCTCGGGTCATCGTTTTACCTCCAAAACCATCACTTCGCGGCGACGGCTCAATGCGCAATCGCCGTCCGGGCGGCTTTACAAATTCGCCCGCGTCTTGGACGATTGTTCTAGCCGCCATCATGCGCGGTGCGCCCGACAGTTCAACAAACTTTAGAGGACCCTCCATGGCATCGCTCAGTCGCAAATTGGCCGCATGGGTGGCCGGACTCTCCTTCGAGGACTTGCCCGCCGAGGTGGTGGACCGGGCCAAGGGATTGACGTTGCACGGCCTTTCCTCCGCCCTGCTGGGCCATGACAAGCCGGAAGTCCGGCAAGCGTTGCTGATGATGCAGGAAGAGGAAGAAGGCGGCGGCGGGGCGGCGACCGTGCTGGTCGACGGCGCCCGGCTGACGCGCGCCGGCGCGGCGCTGGTGAATGCGGAAACGATGTTCGCCGGCGGCAAGTGGGATACCTTCCGCATGCTCACCCATCCCGGCTGCGCGATCATTCCAGCGGCGCTGGTGGCTTCCGAAGGCGAAGACGCCTCGGGCCGCGACTACATCACCGGCCTGGTCGCCGGATACGAAGTGATGGAACGCATGGCGGCGGACTTCATCCCGACCGTCATGGCGCGGGGTTTCCACTCCGGCCCCGTCTTCGGCATCTTCGGCGCGGCGGTGGCGGCGGCGAAGATCATGAAGCTCGACGCCGAGCAGATCCACGGCGCCATCGCGCAATGCGTCAACCTGGCCAGCGGCAACCTCGAGGGCGGCAGAAGCGGCGGACGCTCGCTGCGCGAAGGCGGCGCGGTGCGCAACGCCCTGCTGGCGGTGGCCATGGCGCGTCATGGCGCGCCGGGCGGCGAAACCGTGCTGGAAGGCGACGCCGGTTTCTACCATGCCTACACCGGCAACAATGCGGGCAAGCTGACCTACAGCTTCACCGCCGACAATTCGGCCAGCCTCGACAAGATCGCCGCGGGCCTGGGCAAGGATTGGATGTTCCTCGAGACGCTCTACCGCATCTACACGACGGCCGGGTACAACATCGCCCATGTCGATGTGACCGCGGCGCTGTGCGCGGAACACGATATCGACCCGGCGACTGTCGACCGGGTGGAAACGGTGGTCAACTGGCTGGAAACCGAATACCCGAGCCCGGCCTTCCCGTCGCGCGGCCGCGAGCCCGGCGTGGGCAGCTCGCACTACTACGCCGCCTGGGGCGTGGTGAAGCGAGGCTTCCCGTTGCTAAAGGACACCGATCGCGGCATCGGCGAGGCCGACCCGCCCGAAGTGCTCGAACTGATGAACCGGGTGACGCTCACCCCGTCGCACCGCCATCCGCTGTTCGGCCCCAAGGTGACGATCCACCTCAAGGACGGCACCAGCGTCACCAAGGCGGGGACGGGCCGCGAATTTATCTGGGATTTTGATCACGAAGTCGGCCGCATCCGCGAAATCATCCCGGGCCTGCCCATTCCGCCCGCGCAATACGAGGATCTGATCGGCGCCTGCGCCGAGCTGGAAGACCTGGACGCGGCGGCGCGCGCGCTGATCGACCTGACGGTGATTCCCGGTTAGCATTCCCCCGTGAAGGCAGTTTCCGCAGCAGGAGAACGAGCGATGTCCGTTGAACTGGTCGAACCCGACGCCACCCCGCAAACTATCGAGATCACGCCGCTCGCGCTGACCATCGGCGCCGAAATCGGCGGCGTCGATTTGACCCGGCCGCTTTCCGAGGCCCAGGTGAAGGAGATCTGGGCAGCCTTTCTCAAGTGGAAAGTGGTGTTCTTCCGCGATCAGCATCTCGACCACGCGCAGCACGTCGCCTTCAGCCGCCAGTTCGGCGACTGTACGCCGGCGCACGCGGTCTATGGCGGCACCGAGGCCGAGTTCCCGGAAATCTACACGGTCGACCGCGACCGCACGAACAAGCGCTATGCGGGCGATTTCCTGTACACCCCCTGGTTCGGCTGGCACACCGACGTGACGCCCGCGATCAACCCGCCTGCCGTGTCGATCCTGCGCGGCGATGTGATGCCGCCCTATGGCGGCGACACTCAATGGGCGGACATGGCCGCCGCCTACCAGGCGCTCTCGCCCACCTTGCGCAGCTTTATCGACGGGCTTCGGGGCATCCACCTGTATGCCGCCAATGCCGGCACCAACACGCGGAAAGAATACCAGGACCAGGTCAACAGGAACCGGATCGTCAGCGAACATCCGCTGGTCCGGGTCCATCCGGAAACCGGCGAGCGCGTGCTCTATGTCAGCCCGTCCTTCCTGCAATCGATCGTCGGATTGACGCCGACGGAAAGCGCAGCCCTGCTGGCCATGTTGAAGACGCACGCGGCGCGGCCGGAATTCACCGTCCGCTTCAAATGGGAGGACGGCAGCATCGCGATGTGGGACAACCGCTCGACGACGCATCTGGGACCGAAGGACATCATCAATTCGCAATTCCCGCGGGAAATCCACCGCACGACCCTGATGGGCGACGTGCCGGTCGGCGTCGACGGCCGGAAATCGACCGCCATCGAAGGCGAGCCGATCCGGCCCGTCTAAACCTTTAAAGCTCAGTCGGTGATCGGCGCGCTGCCGACCCGGGGGTGCGGCCGGCCGCCATCGGCGACCGCCATGCAAAGGACGATTTCGTCCGGCCGCGGCGCGTCCGCGACCATCACTGTAATCGTGTCGAAGTGATCGAACGACCATGGGTCGTCCTTGTGGCCGAGCGGCAGATCGATCGGCGCGCCCGCCGCCGCGACCTTGGCGTTCGACGGGATCAGCGCCTTGCCCCCGCCCACCGCCGCGCGCATCGGCTTGCCGAGTTTCGGGTGCAGCATCGCGCCGCCCTGTTCGAGGTCGCCGTCGACGCCGACGATCGCCGCCTTGCCGTAGCTGACCGGCGGACCACCAAGCATGGCGACGGCGTCCTCCATCAACCGGTCGCCGAGCGTGCTGCTGAGATCGAACAGCGGCGAGAGATCCTCGACGAAGCGCCCCGCGAACGGGTTGCGAACCACGCACATCGCCACGACGCGCGTTATCGGATCGCAGGCCTGCCCCACGCCATCCCGTTCGGTCACTTCCTTCACGAAAACGGTCTTGCGGATATCCATCGCTGCCCCCACTATAATATTCTCATCCCAACCGGTCGGCCAGCCAATCGATCATCAGGTCGGCGGCCTCGTGGTTGTTGCGTTCCAGCATGACCATGTGGCCGTTGCCGCGCAGCCCGTTGTCGGCCAACCGCACCGCGTCATGTTCGACACCCGCCTGCGTCAGGAACTTGCTGGTGCAGTGATCATATGTCATGTGATAGGACGCCTCCGCCGACATCAACAGGATCGGGATTCCCTGCAGATTCGGCAATCGGCGCGCCGGGCCGGTCTGCAAATAGCCGCGCACCAACTCGGGACCGTCCGCCGTATCCTCCAGCACCGGCGTGATGTCGCCGGCGTTCGGCGCCGGCGGATCGAAGGTCAGCGGGATATGCGTGATGCCCCAGGCGCGCGTCATCTCATCGCTGTATGTGTGCCAATCTTCGCCGCCGGAGAATTCGACTTCGTAAAACGGCGGACCGTTCGGCTCCAGCGCCAGGATCGCCTTGACCAGATTGGGTCGCGCGTCGGCGATCAGCCAGCCGAACGGACCCGATTGCGAATGGGTCAGCAGGATCGACGGCCCGATTTCATCGAGCAGCGCGGCGCCCGCGGCCTGATTGAGTTTCTCGATGTCGCGCCGGTCCGGCAGCGCCTGGATCTGCGACGCATAGAACCGATCGAACACCGGGTCGCCCCGGCGGCCGCTGCCCGGCCACTGGGTGTGCCGCTCCGCCTGCGGCCAGAGCTTCGTATGCCCGGGCGCGGTGAAGCGCTGCTCGGTCCGGGAGACCGGATAGCGGGACAGGGAGGCGCTGCCAATGACGTCCAGCGAATGGCCGGACCGCCCGCGTTCCGGCTGATCGATCACATAGACCGGATAGCCCGAGCGCAGGAAATCATGCAGCCAACCGCGGCGGCCGTCCGGCGTTGCGGTGAAATTGGTGCCGGTCTGACCGCCGCCATGGAACATCACAACCGGATAGGGCTGCGCGACCTCGCCCGGCACGTAGCGTTCCACATACATCGCGTTCTCGAAGTACGTTTCGCCGTCCCGTTCGACATACGCCCCGCCGGCATAGAACCAGTCGTGTTGCGCGAGAACCACCGGCTCCGTATCGGTCGGGTGCGGCGTACCGTTGTTGGCGTTCTCGTTCTGACCGGACATGTCGGATTCCCTCTTCGGCTCGGGTAATGGTTACCGCATCAGTCTAACGCCGTTTGCGCATAGGGAAAAACAGGGCTCCCCTCCCTCCGATTGACTCGGCCGAGCGGATTGCGCAAACCAGGAATGATCGAACAACCCAAACGCGCGGGGAAGCAATGGCGAAATACCTGAAACGAGGCAAGGACGCGGCGGAAGTCGCCGAACAGGACGCCGGCGTTCGCAAGACCGTCGAGAGTATCCTTGCCAGTGTCGAGAATGGCGGCGACGCGGCCATTCGCGCGCTCTCGCAGAAGTTCGACAAGTGGTCGCCGGAAAGTTTCCGTCTGAGCGAGGCCGAAATCGAAGCCGCCATCGCAAAGGTGGCGAAACGCGACCTCGAAGACATCAAGTTCGCCCAGGCGCA
Organism: Alphaproteobacteria bacterium; assembly: GCA_041557595.1. Classification (GTDB taxonomy): domain Bacteria; phylum Pseudomonadota; class Alphaproteobacteria; order UBA8366; family UBA8366; genus JAOTYV01. The sequence goes on along the minus strand of JBFFGE010000131.1, from coordinate 4,602 downwards.
GGTGCGCAATTTCGCCGAAAAACAGAAAGCGTGCCTGGTCGACCTCGAGGTGGAGACCCTGCCCGGCGTCGTGCTGGGGCACAAGAACATCCCGGTGAACAGCATCGGCTGCTACGTCCCCGGCGGCAAATATCCGATGGTCGCTTCCGCGCATATGAGCGTGGTCACCGCGAAGGTCGCGGGCGTGAAGCGCGTCATCGCGGCCGCGCCGCCCCATGACGGCGGCCCGCACCCGGCCATCGTGGCGGCGATGCATCTCGGCGGCGCCGACGAGATCCTGGTGCTGGGCGGCGTCCAGGCGGTCGCCGCGATGGCGCTCGGCACCGAGACCATCGAGGCGGTCGACATGCTGGTCGGCCCCGGCAACATGTTCGTCGCCGAAGCCAAGCGTCAGCTCTATGGCCGCGTCGGCATCGACCTGTTCGCCGGCCCGACCGAAACGCTGGTGATCGCCGACGACAGCGCCGACGGCGAACTCTGCGCGACCGACCTGTTGGGCCAGGCGGAACACGGCCCCACCTCGCCCGCGGTCCTGCTCACCAATTCGGAGAAGCTGGCGCGCGAAACGCTCTCGGAAATCGACCGGCTGCTGAAGATCCTGCCGACCGCCGAGATCGCCCGCGAAGCGTGGGAGACCTATGGCGAGGTCATCGTCTGTGAGACCTACGATGAAATGGTGCGGGAGGCGGACCGGCTGGCCTTCGAGCATGTCACGGTGCTGACCGAAGACCCGGATTACTTCCTCGAAAACATGAGCAACTACGGCGCATTGTTCCTGGGACCGCGCACCAACGTGTCCTTCGGCGACAAGGTGATCGGCACCAACCACACCCTGCCGACCAAGACGGCGGCGCGCTATACCGGCGGGCTCTGGGTCGGCAAGTTCATGAAGACCTGCACCTACCAGAAAGTGCTGACCGACGAGGCCAGCGCGCGCATCGGCGCGCATTGCTCGCGGCTCTGCATTCTGGAAGGCTTCGCCGGCCATGCGGAGCAGGCGAATATTCGCGTGCGCCGCTACGGCGGCCGCAACGTTCCCTATGCGACCGCGGTGGAATAGCGCCATGGACCTGCCGAAAACCCCCTCCTTCAGGCTCGACGGCCGGCGCGCGCTGGTGACCGGCGCGGGCCGCGGCATCGGGCTCGCGTTCGCCGCCGCGCTCGGCGACGCCGGGGCGGACGTCACCCTGCTGTCGCGCACATCGGCGGAAATCGATGCCGCCGCGAAAGCCATCCGGGATGCCGGCGGATCGGCCACGACGATGGTGCTGGACATCACCGATATCGACGCCGCCCGGTCCGCGATTCTCGACGCGGGACCGTTCGATATCCTGGTCAACAACGCGGGCACCAATCGGCCGAAAGTCCTCAGCGAGATGACGGCGGAAGACTATGACGCGGTGATGGCGCTTAACGTACGCGCGGCCTATTTCGCGGCGCAGGCAGCGGCCGACGGGCTGATCGCGGCGAAACGGCCCGGCGCCATCATCAACGTCTCCTCGCAGATGGGCCATGTCGGGGCGGTCAACCGCACGGTCTATTGCGCCTCCAAACATGCGGTCGAAGGCATGACCAAGGCAATGGCGATCGAATTGGCGCCGCACGGCATCCGCGTGAATTCGATCGCGCCGACCTTCATCGAAACGCCGCTGGCCAAACCCTATCTGGAAAATCTGGAATTCAAGGCGGAGGTCTTGTCGAAGATCAAGCTCGGCCGGATCGGACAGGTCGAGGATCTGATGGGCGCCGTGGTTTTCCTGGCGTCCGACGCCGCTGCGCTGATCACCGGAACGGCGCTGCTGATCGACGGCGGCTGGACGGCGGAGTGACCGGGTTACAACAGCCCATTTCTTGTTCAAATTGACTCGAGTGAAATGGTCTATCTTCTTTTTTGCGCACATTCGTCGTCGCGAACCGTTTCGGTTCGCTTGGGATTTGCCCTATCCGGTGATTTCCATTACGTCCTTGAGGGTCTTTTCCGGTTCCGGACGATGGGTGTAATCGGCGCTGACGTCGGAGGCGCGGATGATGCCGTTGTCGTCGACGACAAGCCGCGCCGGCATCGGCAGAGACCAACTCTTGTCGCCGTTGAACTTGGGCAGATCGACCCCGAGATTGCGATAGACCTCCTTGAGGTCCTCGGGGAGGTCGTACTTCAACCGCAATGAATTGGCGTATTCGTTGCCCGGATCCGACAGCAGATGAAAATTCAGCGCGTGTTTGTCCATCATCTCGACGCTGTATTCAGGGAGATTGGGCGTCAGGGCGACGAGGCTGGCGCCGCGTTCTTCGAGCTTTTCCAGGACCTGCTGCAAAGCATACAGCTCTGCATTGCAGTATTGTCACCAGGTGCCGCGGAACGCGGAGAGGACCACCGGTCCCTGGGACAGCAAATCCGACGAATGAACATCGACTCCATAGGCATTCTTCAGGGTGAATCCCGACAATGTGTCGCCGATCTTCGGCACCCAACTCAAGGCGTCGGAATTGAGCAACGCGTCCTTGGCGTTGTTCATGACGGCGAGCGCCTCTTCCGGAATCGCACTGGCGGACGCCGCGCGGATGGCGTCCAGCTTTTCGGCCAAGCTCATAGACATCTCCTGCCATGTGTCATAGTCGAGGAGATCGAATAGAACGAATTGATAAAGAATTAATAAACGGCGGCGAAGCCGCGTGTGCTCATCGAGGCGACGCCACTCACCCGCCGTCACCCCGGACAAGCGGCAACGCCGCGCAGATCCGGGGTCCAGGTCGGAATAAACTGGATCCCGGCTCTTCGCTACGCTGCGGCCGGGAAGACAGGCCATGAACAGAGCCCCATCCAGCCCGCATGACGCCGACCGGGTATTCTCTTGCTCACGCTGTCAACGCGGCCACATCGGCGAGGGTTTTCTGCGGCTCCGGCCGCCGCGTGTAGTCGGCGTCGATATCCGCGGCCCGAATGACGCCGCCGCTGTCGATCACCAGCCGCGCCGGGATCGGCAGGGTCCAGCTGTCGTCGCCATTGTATTTCGGCAAATCGATCCCGAAACCCGCATAAACCTGCTTCAAATCCTCCGGCAGCGAATATTGCAGCCCCAGTTGCGCCGCATATTCATTGCCGGGGTCCGACAGCAGGTGAAAGTTCAGCGCATGCTTGTCCGCCATCTCGACGCTGTATTCGGGCAAATGCGGCGTCAGGGCGACCAGGTTCGCGCCATGGGATTCGAGGTCTTCCAGTACTTCCTGCAAAGCATACAGCTCTGCATTGCAGTAGGGTCACCAGGTGCCGCGAAAGACCGACAATACAAGCGGCCCTTGCGCCAGCAGGTCGGCGGAATGCACCGCCACCCCATGCGCGTTCTTGAGCGAAAATTCCGGCAACGTGTCGCCGACTTTCGGCACCCCGTTCATGACGTCCGATGCCCGCAGATCCGCCGTGGCTTGCGCCATGATCGCGCGCTTGTCTTCGGGAATCCGGCTGGCGGAGCCTTCGCGTATTGCGTTCAGCTTTTCGGCTAAGCTCATGGATTTCTCCTCTTTGTGGAATTTGTCTCGACGGATCGACTATGCGCGATTGAAGGTGCCGACGCGCGGGCTTGCAACACACGTTTCGGTTATCGGCGGCCGGGTTACACGCGCGCGCGCCATCGTTTAGAGTTTTGGGGAACACCCAATTCGCAAGGAACGAACAGCCATGACCCGCGTCGGCGTCATCGACGACTACCTCACCATCGCGCGCAGCTCGGCCGACTGGGACCGTCTGCCCGACAGCGTTTCGGTCGATTTTCACCAGGATCATTTGACCGATCAAGCGGCGCTGGTCGAGCAACTCCTGCCCTACGACGTTCTGGTCATCATGCGCGAACGCACGGCGTTTCCCCGTGCCCTGATCGAGCAATTGCCCGCGCTGAAACTGTTGGTCACCACCAGCGGCCGCAACAAGTCGGTCGATCTCGCGGCCTGCGCCGACAATGACGTGCTGGTCTGCCATACCGAACTCGGGCCGACGCCGACCGCGGAACACACCTGGGCGCTGATCCTGGCGCTGGCCAAGAACATCCCGGAGGAAGACCGCACCACCCGCGAGGGAAAATGGGGCATGAAACCGGGCGTCGGGCTATCCGGCAAAGTGCTGGGCGTGGTCGGGCTCGGCAAGCTCGGCAGCCGCGTGGCGCAAGTCGGCAAAGTCTTCGACATGGACGTGATCGCCTGGAGCCCCAACCTCACCGACGCACGTGCCCGGGAGGTCGGCGTGACGCGGGTCGAAAAAGACGATCTGATGGCGCGGTCCGACTTCGTCTCCATCCATGTGGTGCTGAGCGACCGCAGCCGCGGCCTGATCGGCGCGGACGACCTCGCCAAAATGAAACCGACCGCCTATCTGATCAACACCGCGCGCGGCCCGATCGTCGACGAGGACGCGCTGGTCGAGGCCGTGACGAGCGGCGCCATCGCCGGCGCCGGGCTCGACGTGTTCGGCACCGAACCGCTGCCCTTGGGCGACCCGTTGCGCACGCTGCCCAACAGCATCATCACGCCGCACACCGGCGGCTTCATCCGCGACAATTACGAGCTCTGGTACCAGGGCGCAGTCGAGGACATCGAGGCGTGGGGGGGGGG
>JBFFGE010000130.1:0-13342 GCA_041557595.1 Alphaproteobacteria bacterium | reverse complement strand
TCAAATAGCCCAAGAAACTCTCATCGCAATGGTGCCGAACGATCTCGGTTCGCGATTTCATGAGTGCGCTCAGATTGACACTTCAGGAACGCCAAAGCATGAGGACGAGATGAAATCGGGATGAAATTGGAACCGAAATCTCCGGTCGTTCAAAAAAATTAAAGGAACACGAGATGAGAATTTTCGACATTAGAGCTGCGGTGATCGCGGTATCGTTTGGTGTAGCCGCTCTCGCGATGCAGGCCGCACCGGTTAATGCGCAGAGCGCCTGCAAGGGGCTGGCCAAGAGCAAGTGCAGCGCAAACGCCTCCTGCAGTTGGGTGGGCGGGTACAAGACCAAGGCCGGAGCGTCGGTCAATGCGTATTGCCGCAGCAGTTCGAAGGGCGCTGCCAAGAAGGCCGCCGGATCGAAAGTAAAGAACGCCAAGGCGAAAGCCGACACCATGAAAAAGTCGGCAAGCGCAACGGCCAAGTCGAAGGCCGCTAAAGCCAAAGCGGTGAAGGCCAAAACTCAAACCAAGGTGCGCAAGGCAGACACGATGAAGGCGAACGCGAAAGCGAAGGTTAAGACCAAGGCTGTCGAGGCCGACGTAAAAGCCAAGAAATAACGATACCGAGCTCGAAAACCGTCGATCGAAAATTCGATCGGCGGTTTTTTGTGGGTTGCAGCGGGCTCAGACGATTTCCAAAGTAATGCCGGTATGCAAGACTGCACGCCGTTCGGGCAGGGACACGCGGCGGTGACGCCATCCACCACATCAAAAATGAAGAGAGACTTACCGTGAAATACAAAATCGAAGATATCGAAGGCATCGGCCCGGCATTCGGTAAAAAGTTGAGCGCCGTCGGGATAACCAACACGGAAATCTTGCTGGAACGCTGCGGCAGCCGTAGCGGTCGTTCGGAGACCGCGGACAAGACCGGCCTGTCCGAATCGCAACTACTCAAATGGGCGAACATGGCGGACCTGATGCGAATTTCAGGTGTCGGCGAGGAATTCTCGGAATTGCTGGAAGCAGCCGGCGTGGATACGGTGAAGGAATTGCGCACCCGCAACGCGGAAAATCTCGCGGCCAAAATGGCGGAAGTGAACGAAGCCAAGAAATTGACTCGGACCGTGCCGTCGGCCAGCCAGGTCACCAAATGGGTCGAACAGGCCAAAGACCTGCCGCCGGCAATCACGCATTAAGTATCGAATTTCTATTTGAATCGAGGCTTGCGCGCCGCCGGAATAATGCGGCCGCAGGTACTCTTAGACATGCAGCAAAATTGAAGCCGCGCTTGTCCATCTTGCGATGGATCGGCGCGGCCTTCGATTTTGGGGGGTGCAATACCGCGAATGTCTAGTGCAGCACCGTTCGAAACTGTATGTCGACGTCCGACGGCAGCATCTGGAATGGCTTCAGGCCGTTTTCCTTGGGCCGCGGCGGCAGCGGGTAATGCTCGATGACGCCGAATTTCGTCGCGACGTCGTATTCCCCTAAAGCCATGTCGAGGAGAACGAAGGAGGCGGCGATCATCTGACGGCTGTTTTCTTCGGTCATGCCGTCGATCAGCAGGCACAGGACGGGCACCTCGTCGTCATATTCGATGGCGTACCAGATGTGATCGCCCTTTAATTCCTGATCCATGAAACGGACGGCGACCTTGAGGTCCCGGCGCGGACGGAACGCGGTGACACGCCAGCCTTCGATCGCGGGGGCGCTCCTTGCCAGTTTCGTGACTTCAGGAAAGACCCGGCGGACACCGTCGGCGCTGATGACGAATTCGAATGTGCCGTCGTCATCCTGGCCGAGTTCGAAGGTCAAATCTTCGTGGACGGCTTTGAGGTAGGTTTCCACTTCCTCGACGACTTGCTCGCCGCACTCCTCGAACGAGGCAAGCAGCTCGGTATTTTCCTTGAACCAAGCCCAGAAACGATCGATGGGCGATGTGTCTTGGTGGGCTACCGCATAGGATTGTTCGATTGCGGTCGTGGACATGGCAGATCCTCCTGAATCCCTTAGCGTCCCCGTTTAATCGGGGCTTCCTTAAGGGATTACAGGGCAACCATGAACAAATAGTTGACGGCGGCGATGGTTCGCCGGCCATGAACGCCGGCAAGACGACAATCAGGCGACTTCGAACAATCCCGCGGCGCCCATGCCACCGCCGATACACATGGTGCAAACAACCCGTTTTGCGCCACGCCGACGGCCTTCGATCAGCGCGTGTCCGACCATGCGGGCGCCGCTCATGCCATAGGGGTGGCCGATCGAAATCGCGCCGCCGTCGACATTGAGAATCTCGCCGGGAATACCGAGTTTATCGCGGCAATACAGGACCTGCACGGCGAAGGCTTCGTTCAATTCCCACAAATCGATATCCTCCATCTTGAGGCCATACCGTTCGAGCAGGCGGGGCACGGCATAAACCGGACCGATGCCCATTTCATCCGGTTCGCACCCGGCGACGGCCAAACCGCGAAAATAGCCAAGCGGTTCGAGGCCGCGTTTTTCGGCTTCCTTTGCGTCCATGACGATGGCGGCCGAAGCGCCGTCGGAAAGTTGGCAGGCATTGCCCGCGGTGATGATCGCGTCGTCGCCCATGACAGGTTTCAATTTGGCCAAATCGTCCACCGTGGTGCCGGGGCGATTGCCTTCGTCATGCTGCAGCGTGACTTCTTCCTCGCTCGTGGCGCCGGTCTCCCGATCGGTCACGATCTTGGTCGAGGTCATCGGCACGATCTCATCGTCGAACCGGCCGGCCTGTTGAGCGATCGCGGTGCGCTGCTGGCTGAGCGCGGCGTATTCGTCCTGCGTTTCGCGATCGATCCCGTAGCGTGCAGCGACCGTTTCAGCCGTCTGCAGCATGCTGTCGTAAAGCGCCGGCTTGTTCTGCTCGATCCAGGCATCGTTGGCGCGAAACTCGTTCTTGTGCTCGTTCTGCACCAGGCTAACGGATTCGAGGCCGCCCGCCGCCATGACCGGCACGTTATCGACGATCACCCGTTGCGCGGCCATCGCAATAGTCTGCATGCCGGAGGAACAGAACCGGTTGACCGTGGCGCCGGACACCGACACCGGGCAGCCGGCGCGGATGGCGATCTGGCGGGCGATGTTGCCGCCGGTCGCGCCTTCAGGCATCGCACACCCCATCAAGACGTCTTCGACCTCGCCGGGCTCCAGCTTTGCCCGTGACAGTGCGTGCCCCAGGGCATGCGCACCGAGTTCGGCGCCATGGGTATTGTTGAAGGCCCCGCGATAGGCCCTGCCGATGGGCGTGCGGGCGGTAGAGACGATGACGGCTTCACGCATGGCGCGGGTTCCTTTTGCAAGCGTCCGTGACGACCGGGATGGGCGGGCTGTAGCCGGAACTATAGCGCAGCCGGACGCCGGTTCGTAGGGCAAAGAACGACCGCGATCGGCCGATTCATGAGGGATTTATATCGCCGTTGCCACGGCAACGGCCGTCCGCGGACGACGTCATCGTCCGCGCCGGCGCGCGCTTCGATTGCGGATCGATTACCGGTCCCGGCGCAGGAATGCCGCTCGGATGACGGATTTCATCGCACCGTCGGTAACGCTGAGCGAGAGATTTTCGGTGGGCGCAGGACGCTGTTTTCTTGCTGGTGCGCGTTTTTTTCCTGCTGTCTTCCGGCTTTTTGCCGCTGACGCTTTTTTTGCCATGTTGCTAAACCTTTGCCATGCAGTGCAATGGCGGGTGCCACGCTGTGCTATGGCCGGAGTGTCTAAAGTAATGGCCGTCAGGTAAAGGAAGAATTTGGGTCGGGACGCGGTGGCCTGCCCCGCACCGCCGCTAGATGCCGAGTGACGCCATCAGCTTCTCGAGATGCGGGTCGATCTGCGGTGCGTTTTCGCGAATGAATTTGAGCAGGGCGCGTTCATTCTCGGTCACCGTTTTGTTGGCGCCGATCTTGTCGGCAAGCCAGCGCGCTTCATGGGAATTGATGCTTTCCCGGGAAACGGCTTCGCGCATCCGCGCATCTTCTCGTTTGGCTTCCTCCCGGCGTTCCTTGACGCCAAAGGTGTCCATGTGTTTCCAGCCGTCCTTGAGCTTATCCAGCGAGACGGCGTTCTTGCTGATCTCCTTCAGCATGTTGCCGACGCCGCGTTGTTCCTTCAGCCATTCTTCACGGCGCTTGTATTCGGCGGCCGGCGGCACCACCGGCACGCCGCGCGGAAACATCAAATAGTTCACAATTGCCTTGACGAACAGATCCTGCCAACCGTCGTCGTTGGCTGCGCCGGCGGTTGCATCCTCGAGTTCGAAGATCAATTTCGCTTCCGGCAGGCTCACGGTGTAGTCGCCGAAACCGCCGCGGCCGTAGAGGGTCCGCCGGATCATGCCGACATCGACTTCGGTGATAACGCCAGCTTTGCGGCCGGTAGCATAGAGCGCATCGTCCGGCGTCAGAACGCTGTCGCGCACGGCCTCCAGCACCAGAGCCTTGAGTTGATCCGGCGTGGAGACCGCCCAGTGGATCAGGTTTACCAGCAATTCGAGTTCGGTGATGCCGGCGATCTTGTTGTCGCGGAGCAGGTTGCGGAACAGGAATTCGCCTTGATCCTCGGAAATGTAATGCGGCGGATCGCTGCGCCAGATAAAGTAGTCGGTCAGGGAATCGACGTAGAATTCCCGCCACGCGTCGCACTTTTCGCGGAATTGTTGATCGAGCCTAAAAATCGCATCGACATGGCCCGTAACCAGGCTGCCGGCGCCGTAAATCGCCCGGCGCAGGTCGAGTACGTCCTGCGCGGTGACCGCATCGCTGCCGTCGAGGCGCGCGAATATCGCCTCCGCGCTTTCTTGTACGGTTGAGGCCTGCGGGTCCATGCCATCCATCGTCTTAATTCTCCAAATCGCGCCCGATTGCGGGTTCCGCCGGGAACCTTTCCCGGCCAGTGTCGCGCGTCAGGGTAAATAAGTGTTTAAACTCGATTGGAAACAGTGGCGGCGAGACGTTCCCGCGGTGAGGTTCCGGCAGATCGTCGCGGCCGTCCCTGTTCGAGACCGACCGATCGGGCCGCACGAACGGCCCGGGGCAACACTTGGGGAGAGAAAACGATGCTCACGAAAAAGACGGCCTTGGTGACCGGCTCGACACGCGGACTTGGTGCGGCGACGGCCGACGCGCTCGCGGCGCAGGGCTGCAATATCATGCTGAACGGTTTCGGCGATGCCGCCGATATCGAAAAGTTGCGGGCGCAGATCGCGGAAAAGCACGGCGTTACGGTAGCGTATGACGGCGCCGATTTATCCGATCTCACGCAAATCGACGGTCTCGTTCATCGCACCGCCGAGGAATTGGGCGGGCCGGATATCCTGGTCAACAATGCGGTCATCCGCTACTTCCACACCATCGAGGATTTCGATCCGGCGCATTGGGAACACGCTCTAAAGGTCAACGTGTCGGCGCCGTTCCACCTGATTAGGCTTACCCTGCCGGCAATGCGCAAAAGCGGCTGGGGCCGCATCATCAGCATATCCTCCGTGCTCGGCCTCGGCGGCCGGTCCGGCCGCGCCGATTACATTACCTCGAAGACGGCATTGCTGGGGCTGACGCGCGCGGTTGCTGCCGAAACCTCGAATGTCGAACAGATCACGTGCAACGCGCTTTGCCCGGGATCGATCCTGACACCCAATACCGAAATGAAGATCGCGGAGTTGGCGGAACAGGAAGGCTTAAGCCCGGAGGCGGCGCGCCAGGAGTATCTCACCCAGCGCGGCCGAACGGCCGATTTCATCGATCCGGCGCGGGTTGCCAATCTCATCGTCTTCCTGTGTCAAAACGATGCATTCGATATCACCGGGGCCGCCATACCGATCGACAGCGGCCGCTCCGCGACCTGGCTGGAGAACATAACGCGATGACTGAAACAATTGGATTTATTGGCGTTGGCGATATGGGCGGGCCGATGGCGCGCCGCTTGCTGGGGGCTGGGTTTCCGCTCGTCGTACACGATCTGAGCGACGCGGCGCTCGAACCGATGCTCGTCGCCGGGGCAGAGCGTGCGGCGGACGCCGAGGCGGTCGCCTCCAAGGCCGCGACGGTGATGACGTGCCTGAATTCGTTGACCGCGATCCGGGAGGTTGCTGCCGCGGCCGCACGGGGAAGCGCGATCCGGACCTTCATCGATCTTTCGACGACAGGGCCGACCTTCGCGCGCGAGATGCGGGAAATTTTTTCGGGTACGGCGATCGCGATGCTCGACTGTCCGGTGAGTGGCGCGATGAAGGGGGCGGAGGAGGGCACGTTGAGCCTGATGATTTCGGGCCCCGAGGCGGCCTTCCGATCGACGCGGCCGGCGCTCGAAGCAATCGGCAAGAACCTGTTTTATCTCGGTGAAACGCCGGGCGGGGGACAGATGATGAAGCTGGTCAACAACTACCTGTCCAGCATGGCGAGCGTCGGGACGAGCGAAGCCCTGGTGCTGGGCGTCAAAGCGGGGCTCGACGCGAAGACGATGCTCGATGTCATCAACGTGAGCACCGGTCGCAACAACGCCTCCTCGGTCAAGATGCCCGAAGGCGTGCTGAAACGGCGATTCCATACGGGCGGACGGATGACGATCACCAACAAGGACATCACGCTCTGTCTCGAAGAAGCCGCGCGGCTGGGGGTACCGATGCGCATCGGCGAGGTCACCAAGGCGCTGTTCGATCGGGCGATCGAGGACGGGCGCGCGGACGAGCGGTCCAGCGCGATCATTAAGGTAATCGAAGCCGAGGCCGGCGTCGTTGTCGGCAAGGCGGAATGACCGAATCGTGCGAAGCACAAATCAATAATCTGGAGCATTACACATGGCGAAGTTCGAATTCGACAAAAATGAAAAATTCAATGTTGGCATGGAGTTGCGGCGGCGCGTTCTGGGAAAGGAATACCACGACAAGAGCGTTGCGCAGGCGGATGAGGATCCGTTCATGGGTCCGTTGCGCCAACTGTCGGCCGAATATGTCTGGGGCAGCGTTTGGGCCCGGCCGGGGCTTCCGGAAAAGACGCGGCGCCTGATCAATATCGCAATGCTGTCGGCGATCAATCGCCAGCCGGAACTTCGCACGCATATTCGAGCGGCGATCGAGGAAGGCGGTGTCACCCAGGACGAAGTGATGGAGGTCCTGTTGCATATCACCGCGTATGCGGGGATCCCGGCCGGTGTCGATGCGTTTCGGACGGCCAAGGAATATTTCGACGAGGCGCGTAAAGGCGGCGGCGCGGTCGAGGTGTAAGAACCGAACGAATACGGCGGGTCCGCAAAAGCCGATCCGCCGTTTTCGCTCAGGATGTCAGGAATTTATCGAATATTGCGCGCCTAATCGTCTTTGCCGCGTTCGCGACGGTCGCTGTCACCGTTATTGGATCGGCGCCGATCTTCACGATTTCCGGCCTTTTGGCGTTCCCCCTTCAAAGATCGGGACGGCTGCTTGTCGCGCGGCTTCGTCTTGGGCATGACGACATCGGGCCGGCCCGGCCGACCGCCGCTGATGTGTCCCTCGATAGGGCGAGAGCGCCGCACCTGATGCGGATCCCGCATCACGCCGATCCCGCGGGGCTGGCGGTATTCCACGGGCGCCTTGCCGCGCGGATGGACCTCGCGTTCGCGGTGCGCAGCACGATGATCCTTGCGGTGCCGGTTTTTCGCGTCTCGCCGCGCCTCATGATGCTCCCGATATTTTCGGATATGGCGCTTGTGCCGCTTCGAGGGATGAACGACCACGCTGCGATGGCGGGCCGGCGGATGAACGATCACCGTTCGATGTCGCGCCGGCGGACGCACAATCACGGTCCGATGGCGTGCCGGCGGATGCACTACGGTACGGTGATGATGCGCGGGAGCCGCTTCGCGATAGGCGGGGTGCCGAACGTGATGGCTGGTGCAGGCGGCGAGAACCAAGGCGGTCACCGATAAAATCGTTCCGACCAAAATCGATTTGCAGCGCCCCATGCGACACCTCCGAAATATTTCTAATGAATAATTTCAAAAAGTTAGGGTGATTTCGTTAAAGATCAATGAAGGCGCCGGAATTTGTAACGCTTCGCGGCGGGGAGGGGGATATCGCCAAGCCGACAGGCATCGATTACCATCGCTCCGCACCAGGAGAGCGACCCGATCAGGAGTTCCAAGTGAGCCAGTTCCAGTCAGCAACTTTCGGTTTTCAGGCCGCGCCGACCAGCGAGAATCCGACCTCCGACAAGGAGCTTTACAGGGAAGTCGTAGAAGATTGTAAATTGGGCGCACGCCTTGGGTATGAGGCGGCATGGCTCCTGGAGCATCATTTCAGCGATTACTATCCGACGCCGAGTCCGCTCGTCTTCATGGCGCATATCGCCGCGCAATGCCCGACATTGGGACTCGGGACATCGGTCTTGGTATTGCCCTGGTATCATCCATTACGGCTGGCCGAAGAGATCGCCATGGTCAACGCGCTGACCGAAGGGACGCTGCATCTGGGCGTCGGGCGGGGCACCGCGAAGATGGAATACGATGCCTATGGCGTCGACATGAATGAAGCTCGGGCGCGCTTTACCGAAATCTATCAGATCGTCGAGAAGGGTTTGACGGGAAAACCCTTCACCTATCAAGGCGCGCATCATCGTATCGATCGAGAAATTCAGGTACGCCCGACGCCGACCGGCAAGGCGGTTAATTTCTACGGCGCCATCGGCAGTCCCGGAAGCGCCTCGATCATGGCCGAGCTCGGCCTGCCGCCGCTGTGCCTGGCGCAATTTCCGGATCATCTGCTGGAGCGGGTGATCGATACCTGGCGGGAAACGCGCATGAAGTTGGGCCAGCCGACCGACGTCACCATTCCTCTCGCGGTCAAACTGTTCATGGGGGATACCGACGAGGAGGCGCGCGATCTCGCCCGCACATACCTGCCGCGCAATTTCGCCCTTCAGGCCAAACATTACGAAATCGACGCGAATCCCTGGAAGGACATCCCGGAATACGAGGTGTTCTCACGAATGTTCGCCAATATGAAGAAAATGACGGATCCGACGAATTTGGGTCCGATGATGGATCTAAACTTCGTCGGCAGCGCCGATACGATCGGGCGACGCATAGAGACCCTTCAGGCAATCGGCTTCAACTATTTCATGGTTTCCTCGGCCACACCGGGGGTACCCAAGGAATTACGGCGGGAGATGTATGTGCGCTTTGCCGAGGAAGTGGCGCCAAATTTCGATCCGCAATTTGGCCGTCGGGCCGTTCCGACGCAATTGGCCGCGGCCGGCGACGACTGATCGGGACCGCGGCGGCACGATATCGTCCGGATCCTGTACCGTTCCGGGCATCGGCCGCATTTCTTAGAATATACGCGCAGCGCGTCGAGTGCCTGCCACTTTAGCGGGCACGCGATTCAATAATCATATCAATAATATTATAAAGATACTTACAACTCGTTGTAATAACGCAAAAGTAATTTATATAAAATTTTAGGCGTTTACAATTTATTAAGACTTTCGGCACAATATTATCTCAAATTTAGATCGTATTTTAAATAGTTTTCCCCTATTGAGAGTTGGGTTTCACATGGCAAAAAAATTGATCCTTATGGCGGTTGCAGCGATTTTCGTAACGCAGGCCGCGGTGGCCGGTGAAATTCTCGCCGGACGGAATGCCGGTTCTCCGGCGCCCGTCAAAACGATCCCGTGGCTTATCAATCCGCTCGTGATCGATCAATTGCGCGCTCAAAATGCCGCGCATGCGGAACTGACCCAATCTGAAATCGATGCCCTGGACGCGCAGTGGCGCGCCGAGCGAAAGAGTGCCGACAAGCCCCTGATCGACACCGTCATGTCCAATCCCTTGTCCGCGTTTCTGAAAACGCTGCAAGAAAACAGCGATGGTTTGTTCACAGAGATTTTCGTGATGGACAACAAGGGCCTGAATGCGGGCCAAAGCGTTCTCACCGACGATTACTGGCAGGGCGACGAAGCCAAATGGCGCAAGTCGTTCCTGGCCGGAAGCAATGCCCGACACATCGGCGAGCCGGAATTCGTTGCGGCCACCGGTCGCTACCAGGCGCAGCTCAGCATGCCGGTCGTCGACCCGGAGAGTGGCGCGGTAATTGGGGCGGTTACCCTGGGTGTCGATATCTCGGTTATCGAGATGCTGACCGGGTGTTCGCCCTTGTCCGGAAAGTGCGGCAGCAAGGGGAATATGATCGGATCCTTGCCTGCCAAGGATACGGCGCCGCTGTCCTGATATTTAAATCGCACCGATCCGGTGCAGAACCACGAGACGGCGCGGCACATGAGCCGCGCCGCACGTCGTTCAGGATCCGATGCAACGATTTGCGGTGAGGCCACAGCCGACCTGCCTGTCGGCCGAACAAAATCCAAATCCCTTCCTGAATTGTGCGCATTAGCGGCAGTCCTTTAGACTCGTTGACCGTTTTCTTTCCGCACCCCAAGGTGCCGTTAGAAAAACGCGCGAGTCACGGGGAGGAACCGCATGACGGACAACGTCATCCCCTTTCCGGTACCGGTGAATCAGGATCAACCTGATCGCTGGGCCGAGAGGACAATAAAGACCGAAACGGTCGATGCCCGCCCCGGTTTGGCCTACGGCTATTGCCTGCCGCCGGCCGATGCGGAGCACCTTCCCTGGACGGACGTCGTCCTGGGGAAAGGCCCGAGCGATTGGACGCGCTAAAGCGCCATCCATGACACTCCGAATTCAGCGGCATCCGGTTGGGTGCCGTTTTTTTTGCCTCCGAGGCCGCCGCAAGGTTCCCGGGTTCGAATTAAAATCTCCCGTACGACGCGACTTCCCGCGCCGACTTGGGATCGATAGACTTCGATATCGACCCTCGTGCGCCGGAGCAGAATGCCATGTCAGTCGCCACCCCGATCGACCGCGCCTATTCAAATATTGCGGTGACGCCCTATGCCGGTGCTCTCGGCGCGGTTATTTCAGCGATCGACCTGGCCAGCCCTCTGGACGAGGAAACAATTGCGGAGCTTCGCCAGGCATTGCTGGAGTTTTCGGTAATCTTCTTCGAGGATCAGCCGTTGACCGATGCCCAACTCGTGCGGTTCGGGCAATATTTCGGGACGTTGGCGGCGATTCCGCCCCACCGGCGCCTGCCGAATTCCGATCCCCATATTCTCGTGGTCGAGAAGAACCCCGAAGACCGGTTGAATTTCGGCTCCGAATGGCATTCCGACACCACCTATCTCGAACAGCCGACGCTGGGCTCGATCCTGCTTGCCAAGGCGGTTCCGGAAATTGGCGGCGACACGCTGTTTGCGAATCAGTATCTCGCGTATGACGCGCTGTCGCCGGGCCTTAAATCCACCTTGGCGGGGCTGCGGGCGATCCATACCGACGGCCGGACCAAGCGAAAACTGGATCTCGGCTATGTTCCACAGGGCGACAGCATGGCCGAGGACAGCCGCTACAAGACCTCGGAGATGAGCCACCCCGTGGTTCGAACCCATCCGGAAACCGGTCGCAAGGCGCTGTTCGTCAATATGATCCAGACCGAACGTTTCGACGGCATGACCATCGAAGAGAGCCGTCCGCTGCTGCAATATCTGTATGGCCACTCGACGCGGCCGGAATTCACCTGCCGGTTTCGCTGGAAATCCGGTTCCATCGCATTTTGGGACAATCGATGTTTGCAGCACTGGGCGCTCAACGACTATCCCGGCAAGTACCGGAAAATGCACCGCGTTCAGATCAAAGGGGACCGGCCGGTCTGACCCTTGCAAGATGAATATTCATACAATTAATATTTAATTTACAATTATTTAATTCTATTCTGCAATAAAGTGTGACGGCTGGAAGTTTTTCGATTTTTTGCCATAAGTTTGCCTGATTTTTACGTCATTTATAGTAGTGCAATCGTGCGACCATCATCGGAGTTTGGAACAATGCAGGGGTTGACGTCGATCAGACGAATACTCGGCATCGTCGGGGTTTCCGCCACGCTGTTGATCCTTGGCGCCTGCGGCGAAGAACAAACTGCCGCGACCGCGGATCCGCAAGCTGCGGCGCGTGAGGCGGCGGCAAAGGAAATCGCGACCAAGGAAGCTGCGAAGGCCATCGGCAGCAAGGCGGGCGAAGTGGCCCGCAAGGCGGTCGAATCGATGGGGGATTCTCTGAAGAAGGTTGGGGACACCGCAAAGGGCGCGGCGTTGGAAGCCAAGGTCAAGGCCGCGGAAGCGATCGTAAAGGCCGGAGAGGTCACCCAGGATGCCGCCGATACGGTAAGCAAATCCGCCCGCGAGACCATCGGCGTGGCCGGCGAAAAAATCAAAGAGGCCACGCAGCGCTAGGGCAAATCCCGAGCGAGACGAAACGGTTCGCGACGACGAATTTGCGCAAAAACCAAGAGATAGACCATTTCATCTGGTTCAATTTAAACAGGAAATGGTTTAGAGCAGCTCATGTGCGTCCAGCCGGGCGCATATGAGCTGCTCTATCTTTATAAAATCGATCAACTTTTCTGCCTTTAATGGATTCCAATTATAGGCAGGTTGATCTATACGCGGCGCGCGGGATCAAGCGCCGCCAAAAAGCGGCGAAGAATCGAGGTTTCGTCTATCCGTCCGCGGCAAGCGTGCGCCGGGCAATCACCATCCGATGGACTTCGGTCGGCCCCTCATAAATCCGCATGAGACGGGCCTTTTGAGCCATAAGCTGTAACGGCAATTCCTTGGTCATGCCCATGGCGCCAAACGCCTGCATGGCGTGATCGGTAATTTCCGTCACCATTTCGGTGGCGAACACCTTGATCATTGACGCTTCGGTCCGGACATCCTGGCCGTTGTCCTGCTTGATGGCCGCGTCCATGACCATCAGGCGGCAGGCATGGATCTGAATTGCCGCATCGGCAATCCACCATTGAATGGCCTGACGGTCGGCCAGCGCCGTGCCGAAGGTCACGCGCTGTTTCACGTGATCGCGCATCATATCGAGGGCGCGCCGGGCCATCCCCACGCACCAGGCGCCGATCTGCAGCCGGCGCACGGTAAGGCGCAATTGCATCGGCGCAAATCCCGCGCCGATTTCACCAAGCACCTGGCGTTCCGGCACGCGGCAGTTGTCGAACACGATTTCATAGGTGCGGTGGCCCGCCAGCATCGGAATCGCGCGCTCGATTTCGAAGCCGGGCGTGTCCTTTTCGACAATGAAGGCGGTGATGCCGCCCCGGGCCTTCAAGGCCGGGTCGGTTACCGCCATCACGATAACAAAGTCGGCCCGCGGGACGCGGCTGATCCAGATCTTGCGGCCGTTGATGACCCAGTCGTCGCCGTCCTTGACCGCCTTGGTCATCATGCCCGCCGGATCGCCGCCGGCGCCGGGCTCGGATATGGCGATTGCGGAAT